>JAZBNV010000046.1:0-69686 GCA_036350795.1 Marinilabiliaceae bacterium | reverse complement strand
CTTATAATATCAAGGGCGGTCATATAGCCACTGAAAATTGCCCCTGTAAATCCGCCGCCAAATTTACCCCAGGCCGAAGCCAGGTAAATATTTTCGGGTAAAAGATCAAGGTATTTTCTCGAAGCACCGGGATTCTGGGCAAAGCCATAAACAGCCCCTTCAGGATTCAGGGTATATCTCTTTACGGTCTTAGCCGTTGCTACTTCCATATAATCGACCGCCTCTTCAAATCCCGGGAATAATTTATTGAGTCTTTCGCTTATCTGCATGCCGGCAAGGCACTTCTTCTCCCTGTATCCCTTTCTGTCGAGACCAGCCCAGTCAGACAGATAATCAATGCAACACACAGCTCCCACGCTTTTACCTTCAGGAGCAAGAGCTGAGTCTACTTTGCCATAGTCAACAAAAGTAAAGCTCCTGGTGTCGAAGTCAGACTTATTATTTCCAAGAATATCGGCCTGGGTTTTAACAGACTCATCATATACAAAGGTTGAATAATTAGTACACCCAAATTCCGAGAGTTCCCTGTTAAATCCAAAATATACCGTTAGCAGTGAAGCTCCAATATTAATACTCTCGATCGATTCAGTAAGTGCCCTGCCATACTTATCTTTTAACAGGCAGCCTGCCAGCTCAGGCAGAGATGCATTAACGATTACTATTTCTGCCTCTGCCTCAAAAACACTGTCCTTTTTGCCGCTGGTATGATAATGAACCCTGTTGGGATGGCCCGGCTCCACAAGACTTACCCGGTTTTTTAATTTAACATGTCCTCCGTTTTCAGTAATAGTATCGGCAAGTGCATCAGATAGTTTTTGAGATCCTCCTTTTATAAAATTTGCCCGGCCGTTATAGTAACTCCCCTGTGCATTCAGATAATAATAATATGACAGGGAATAGGGATCATCATGGAAATATCCAAGATTGCCCAACAGTACCAGTTTAAGATCTTCATCAGTAATAATTTCGTCGAGCCAGTCGCCCACCGACCTGTCGGGAACACCGGCAGCCTGCGAAGCAATCTTCCTTGCGTTCAGAACGCTTTCAAAATATGCATCCACTCCCTTTTTTTGCTCCGGGAAGTTTTGATATAGAATATTTTTTGCTTCATCCGGGTTGTGAGGAATTACAATATCCCGGCGACCGTTAATAAACCTGTAAAATTCAGGGACGGGAAGAAACTCCACTTTTTCCATAATACCAAGGTCCCTGAAAATCTTTAGCTTCATGTCGCGCTCATGCAAACCATCCATTTCATGAAGGCCCACCTCCATTGTAAATTCGCCTCTTTGAAAGGTAGTTGCACATCCTCCCGGTCTGTCGTGCTGTTCCAGCAAGAGAACTTTTTTACCGCTCAGGGCAAGCTTTGCACCTGCAGTAAGCCCTCCCAGGCCTCCGCCGACAACAATAACATCGTACTTCATATTTTAAATTTATAACTAATCTGTGACTATGGGATATCTCTCAAATTTCTTTGTCCGGTCGAAAAGATACCTGTAGGTTATATAGTGTTTCATTGGCTCTCCCCCAATATGAAGCCACATTTTTCTCATCCTGGGATTAAAATCACCCACCCACGAAAATTCGATTTCTGTATAATGCGGTTTTGCTTTCATGGCATTATAAACCTTAAGTGCCATACCTGATTCCACACCATGATTCTGAAAAGCAGGAATAACGCCCATAAGTACTCCCCTGGCCCGGGTAATTGCCTTTCGTTTTTTCAGGTACATGAATTTTATCATACTAAAAATATTCAGTCTGCCGTTGAGGTGCCTGAGAATCATGTTTACATCGGGCCACATAAGGTAAATTGCAATGGGTTTGTCTTTAAAGTAGGTTATCCAGATAAACTCGGGATCAACAATTGCCTTTACCTTTCTGAGTGTTTTTTTAATATAGGCAGTCTGCATGGGCTTGAAGTCTTCCTGGAAAGACTCCCAGGCCTCGTTATATACTTTTGCAAAATCCTCTACCATCTTGTCCATATTCTTCCACTCCATATGGCGAAAAGAATAATCAGGTTTATTTAGTATCCATTCGGAAATTTTCCTGAAGCGCTCAGGGAGGGGCTTATGCAGATCCATATGAAAACCCTCCTGTTTGTAATATGTTTTAAATCCGTAATCCTCAAACAGGGCCTTATAATAGGGAGGATTATAAGCAATTTCATAAGCCGGATGAGTGAAACCATCAACAAGCAAACCCCAGTATTTGTCTCTTTCCCCGAAATTGATTGGCCCGTCCATGGCTTCCATTCCCAGCTCTTCCAGCCATTGCCTGGCAGTATCGAATAGTTTAAATGCATAGTCTTTATTATCTGTACATTCAAAGAAACCAATACCTCCCGTTGGCTGATCCTGGCGTTTAGAAGTATTATAATCTACAAAGGCCGCTATTCTCCCCGCCAGTTTCCCCTCAGAAGAAAACAAGATCCAACGCCTGGCTGTACCATGTTCAAAAAATGTATTGCTGCGTGGATCAAAAATTGAATTTATCTCCCTGTCGAGAGGGCAAACCCAGTTTTCATCATCCCTGTAAATAATCCTGGCCACATCCAGGAATTTTTTGCTTTCCTTTTTACTGACTACCTCTTTAATCTCCATCAGGCCGGCTGTTTTCTGTAGATTTTATTTATTTCTTCACTGTATTTGCTTTCTACCGGGCGTCGCTTAAGTTTCAGGCTTGCCGATAATTCTCCTGTTGACGGTGACCATTGATCGGAAACTATCCGTATCCTCATAATTCTTTCATGCTCGGCCAATGAGTTATTAATTTTGTTTACTTCTTCGTTAATAGCCTTAATAACCTTTTCGTTTTTTACCAGGGCATGAATATCAGATTCCAGATTATTTATTCTTCCAAAGTCTTTAAGGTAGGCATGATCGGGAACAATAAGGGCGCTGGCAAATTTTTCATGCTCACCAATCACCATTACCTGGTCGATAAATACAGATTCCTTAAGCCTGTTTTCTATTATTTGGGGCGCAATAAATTTACCGCTCGAAAGTTTAAAGATTTCCTTCTTCCGGTCGGTTATTACCAGGTATTTATCATCTTCGAAATGACCCACATCTCCGGTTTTAAACCAGCCATCATCAGTAAATGCCGCCCTGCTTAATTCTTCATCCTTGTAATAACCAAGCATTACATTATGACCCCTGCATACTATTTCGCCATCATTTTCTATCCTGGCCTCTACCCCGTCAATCAGCGCCCCAACAGAGCCAAGCCTGCATTCTCCCTTATGCTGCCTGTTTATTGTAATAATAGGAGAAGTTTCTGTAAGGCCGTACATGTTCAGGATTTTGAGACCCGAGGCCCAGAAAATCCTTTCCAGCCTTGGTTGCAGACTTGCTCCTCCACAACCAACAAGCCTTGCTTTGCCTCCCAGTGCTTCCCTCCATTTACTAAAGATCAATCTGTCGGCAATTTTAAGCTTTATATAATACAGGAAGCTGTTCTCTCCAAAAGGCTTATATCTCAATCCCAGCTTTACAGCCCAGAAAAAAAGTTTCTTTTTGAATCCTTCCAGGGTCCGTCCTTTTGCAATTACATTATCATATATTTTCTCCAGCACCCTTGGTACGGCATCAAAGCCAGAAGCCTGTATATCCTTCAGGTCCCTGGCAATTGTGCCCATGTTTTCGGCATAATATATCGATGCTCCGGAGTACTGGGTCTGGTAGTTGCCCAGCCTGCCTCCGACATGACACAGCGGCAGAATGCTAAGAAAACGATCTTCAGGCCCGAGCCCGAACACTGCTGCTGCTGCCAGAAAATTTCTTACCAGGTTATCGTGACTAAGCATTACGCCCTTTGGATTGCCCGTGGTACCGGAAGTATAAATAATTGAAGCCAGGTCTCCGGGTTTAACTGCCTGTCTTATATTTTCTGCTTTCTTCCTGAGCGACTCTTCAGCATTATTTCCTTCTTCAGGGATTAGCTTCCAGTTTTTAGCTCCTTCAACATCGTCAAATGTAAATATATCCCTTACCTTTTTGCTGCTTTTGCATATTTTGTTTATTCGCTCATAAAATTTAGCATCGCTGACTACTACAAGCGAGGCATCGGAATGATCGATAACATACTTATATTCTTCGTCGGAAAGAGAGGTGTAAACTGGAACATGGACAAGGCCTGCCATTGACATTCCCATATCCATAAAGTTCCATTCGGGCCGGTTGTTGGATATGGTAAGGATTTTTTCTCCCTGCTTATATCCCATCTTAACCAGTCCATAACAAACTTTCTGCGAGAGGTCGTAATATTCAGAGCCAGAGTAGCTGGTCCACTCACCACCGGTTTTACCGGCCAGGGCACATTTATCGGGAAAGATATTTTTTATTCTTTCTGTAAGATCAAAAATACGGGTTGGTTCCATGGCTTTAGAAAATTATTTTATCAGCTGGCCACTTGAGTGATCGCTGATAATTTTCCATTTACCATCGATCTTCTGCCAGACAAGGGTATAATATCCAACAAGATCACCCATTTTTCTGGAAAGATAAAATTTTCCTATCATCAGGGAGCTGGAATTGTCAATCCTGTAAAGATCAACAACCGTGAACTTCAGCAGGCCCATTGTTTCCTGGTCGGGGTAGTTTTTCTTATAATTTTCAAGTGTTGCCTGGTACCCGTAGGTTGGTCCTCCAACACCTGTAAAAACAAGCTTGTCAGAGTTCCAGTAAGCCGACATAAACCCTTCAATGTCATAATTATTCCATGCTTCCTGCGTAAGCATAAAAGTATTCATTATCTCTTCCCTGTCGGTTTTGGATAATTCAGGCCGCTCATCGCCGCTGAGTTCGCTTGCTTTATTACTACAGGATACTATGAAAAGTGTAGCAATGAATAGAATAAGTATTGAACGCATAATAATTAATTTTTACCCGTTTTTACTAATTTGCCTGAGTAATTCTGCTTTTTTAATCTCAACATTCCTGCCGCTAATATCGAGTATACCTTCATTTTTGAAGTAAGAAATTGCCCTGGCTGTATTTTCCCTCGACATCCCGGCAAGCTCGGCCAGTTCCTGACGTGTCAGCAGGAGGTCAAATTTCTTTAAATTAAATATTTCTTCCGAGAGGTATAACATTGCATCCGCAAAGCGGCCATACATTTTTTTATGCCCCTGGTTAATGAGATGAAAATCCTTATAAAGACTTTCGCTGCTGACATATTTTAGCATTTCATATGCAAACTGGCCCCTGTCTTTAATAAATTCCATAAACAGGTTAATGTCAATATAGCAGACATTAAGATCTACGAGAGCTGTATATGAATAATGATTAATCCTGGCTCCAAACAGCGACTGGAGCCCAAGGTAGGAATGTGGTTTAATAATCTGTAAAATCCTGGATCTCTGGCCCGGCCCCTCAACATGCTCTTTTACGTAGCCATTCTTAAGATATACCATGTGTGAGGTAAGGGCTCCTGATTTTAAAATGATTTCTCCCTTTTTTATTGTTGTCTCCCTGCTGTTTTCGCTGAGCGAATTTAACTGACCGTCATTTAAAACCAGGGTAGCACATGATTTTTCGTTACAGAGTGCACAGTTCAGTCCGGTTTCATTATTAAAGGGATCTTTCATTTCACGGTCATAATTGTTGATTACTTAAGAATACAAAAATGTAAATTCTTTTTCACAACAAACAATTTTTTGACGACAGATACATATTTATGTGCTTAACAGCCATGGAGAAGCATAATATGCAACACAATATTATAGCTTATTTTCTTTGTCGGCATCCCCTGTTTTCTTTCTGAAAGCAGACGGAACAAAGGTAAGATTTATTATCCCGGCACTTTAATGAATTATCAAATTGGTCGCCAGGTTACTATTTAATGAGGTAAAAGTTCATTAAATCTATACCAGGTCGCAGGCGTCGGCAGGCATCCAGTGAGCGTCTTTTCCATCCCATTTTACGTTACAGCCTATGGGGTTGGTTACCGGCCTGGAAATACCCTTTCCATTTATTAATTCATCTATTGCCCGGTCAAGATCAAAAACCTTTGCCCGTGATGCATCGCGGGGGTAATCTACTGCTCTTCCGGTATAAACAAGTTCTCTTTCACTATTGAAAAGATAAAAATGAGGTGTTCTGAGAGCTCCGTATTTTTTTGCTATCTCCTGGGTTTCATCGTAAAGATATTTCCATGGGAACTTAAATTTTTCCATTCTTGAAACCATATGATCGAAATCATCTTCAGGGTAAGTGTTTGGGCTATTTGAGTTAAGAGCTACAAACTCAACACCCCTTCCGGCATATTTTTCTGCAAGAGTCCTTGTATTCTCATCTGATCCAATAACATAAGGACAATGATTGCAGGTAAAGAAAATAACAAGGTAAGTGCTTGTAAAATCATTGAGCGAATACTTTTCACCATCGGTTGCCATAAGGCTGAAAGCAGGCGCTTTATCTCCTATCTGTAATGTAAAAGCCATAATATTCCTGTTTTTGAGTAAAACAAGTTACACCAAAAAAATGTTTTATAGAAAAAGCTATGTGCTATGAATAATATTGAAGCGGAAGAAAGTAATCCCTTTGTTTTTTTTAATGGCTGGTACCTGAATATATTCAGTAAGGAGAAAGAAAATTCAAATGCTGTTGTTCTGTCCACGGCTTCGTCTGCCGGAAGAGTTTCATCGAGAGTGGTTTTACTGAAAGAGTATAACAGCAAAGGTTTTGTATTCTATACCGGCTATAACAGTCGCAAAGGGAAGCAGCTGGCAGAAAATATCTATGCGTCCATGCTTTTCTACTGGCCAGAGGCAGGGCGACAGGTAAGAATTGAAGGTGCGGTTGAAAAAGTAGCAGAAGCCGAATCTGAGGCATATTTTAATTCAAGAAACAAGGGGCACAGGATCAATGCTATTGTTTCAGACCAAAGCAAGCCTATAGAAAACATTGAAAAGTATATAGAAAAACGGGAGTCTGCTTACAGGTATTACAGCGATAAAGATCCTGTGAGACCTTCTGATTGGGGTGGTTATCGCCTTGTTCCCGATCGCTTTGAATTCTGGGAAGAAGGAAAAGACCGCTTTCATACCCGTATTGAGTACCTCTACGAAGAAGAAAAGTGGAGCACAAGAAGGCTGCAGCCATAGGTAATTCCAGAGCTGCCTAGCGGGCACAATCAGACCTGATATAACGCTGAAAATGCCTGATACCTGAGAAAAACAGCCCAAATCCAATGGCTATATCGATAAGGGCAATATATTGCCCGGGCAAGCCAAATTTTCTCATCGAAATACCCAGCAGGGTCATTACCACAACCAGCACAAATCCTGAGGGGGGAAGAAACTTATAAAAATGTTCCTTTTCCCGAAGAGAATAAAGTCTTGCCAGGTTTTGATCAACCATTGCCCTGAAGATATACCTGAACTTGATAAATGCCAGTAGCAGCCCTGCGGCAACAAACAACCAGCTGTATTCGCCTTCATATTCATCAATTCTTATCCTTGCAAAACTTATCAGCATCAATCCAACAGCCAGCCAGATTAAGCCTGAAATAATAAATAAAATATTCCGATTTACCATCCCAACAATATTTATGCATGAATTATGCCTGGATATTCGCAAGCCTGAAGTTTTCTATTTTGATGTTCTGCCAGACATCCCCTTTTATATATGGTTCGGTTTTCAGCATATTTTCAAGTTCTTCTCTTGATTCAAAATCGTAGACTATTACAGAACCAACCATTTTATCACTATCATCAAGGATTGCTCCTCCCCAGATAAAATTTCCGCTTTCCTTTAAATTTTGTACCATTGCCAGGTGTTCTTCCCTGGCTCTCATTCTTCGTTCTAAAGCCATATCGTCGGTGCCATCGTAGGCGCTTAAGAGAAATTGCATATATATTATTTTAATTTACATAAAGATGTGTTCTAAGTCGTATATCCCTTGACGATGCTCCGATCATTATCCTGAAAGCACCGGGTTCAATTACCCGCTTCATATTAATATCAAGCATTTCAAGTTCTTCTTTTCCGAGTTCAAATATAAGCTTTTCGGATTCACCTTTTTTAATGTGCACTCTTTGGAAACCTTTCAATTCCATTACCGGACGTGCTACCGAGGCTATTTCATCGCGGATATAAAGCTGAACCACCTCATCTCCGTCATAAGCACCGGTATTTTTTACCCGGCACGTAATTTTAACTGTTTCTCCGGCATTAATATTACTATCTGAAAGTTCAAGATCAGAGTACTCAAAACTGGTATAACTTAAACCAAAACCAAAGGGGAAGAGCGGGTGACCGGTCAGGTTTAAATAATCATCTCCTCTCCCGGTTGGTTTATGGTTATAGTACAGTGGCAGCTGGGCCTCGTCCATCGGAAAAGTTATCGGCAATCTTCCGGCAGGGCTATAGTCTCCCTTAAGTATTTCGGCCACGGCCTGACCTCCCATATCGCCGGGATACCATATATCAAGAATAGCATCTGCTTTACTATACCAGCTTTGCATTGTTACCGCGCTTCCTCCAACTATAAGTACAACCATGGGTGTACCGGTTTCGGCTATCTTTAAGATTAATTCTTCCTGTGCTCCCGGCAAGGCAAGTGAAGCCCGGTCTCTGAATTCTCCTTCTTCAATTCCAAGCACCAAAACTGCCACTTCTGCCTCACGGGCCAGTTTAACAGCTTCATTTATCCTGTATTCGGTTCTGCGTTCAAGTCCCTGGTTCCATATTAGTTTTATTCTTGCATTACCCGTGCTTTCAAAAAATTCAATCCTAATCTTGTATTCCTTTCCTGATTCAAAATAATAATCCTCAGTTAGCCTGCTATATGATTTTTTTTGCCAGTTGTCAATTATAAGCTCGTCTTCAATATACATACGATAACCATCATTCCCCTCAAGACCTATTTCATACATTCCTGATAAGGGCGACCTCAGGCTGCCTGTCCATCTTACCGAATACCAGTCGTAAGCAAGTAAGGTGTCTGGTGAAAAAAGTGTCCATCCAAAGTGTATTTGAGAATCCTTACGTGTAAGAACCGGATCTCCTGCAAGAGAATTATTATTATAATATTCTCCTTTCAGTCCGCTTTCATCACTGTCGGGCATTTTCAGAACATCCTGTGGTACAGCTATATATCTTAAATCATTTCGCCCGGGTCCTTCGGCATAAGTTAGCTCACAATCGCTATTTTGCTCTTTCAATGCCTTATAAACCGACAATTTTCTATTGCCCGGACCTGAATATCCGCCCAGCCTGGCCTCTTTTGCATCCACACCAATCAGGGCCACTTTTTTTACCTTTTCTGAAAGAGGAAGTATGCCGTTGTTTTTTAAAAGAACTATTGATTCCCTCGCTGCCCGAAGAGCAGTTTCACGGTTCCCGGCACTACCATTTAAAGATACTGCATCTTCCGGATTAACATAAGGATCCTCAAAGAGGCCCAGTTCAAATTTCGCCTTAAGAATTCTTTTAACTGCCTTATCAATATTTTCTGAAGTAATTAAGCCGTCCCGGAAAGCAGGCCAGAATAAAGGATAATGATCGAAGGAGGTCTGGAACAAAACATCCAGGCCCGCATTAATTGAATTAGCTGTTGATCCGGGATAATCTTTTGCTGTAAAATGCAATACATTTGCTCCTCCTGTGGCGCCTGCATCAGAAATTACAAATCCGTCAAAACCCCATTCTCCTTTTAATTTATCGCGTAGTAACCAGCTGCTGGCAGTACATGGTGATCCATCGTATGAATTATAGGATGTCATTACTGATCTGCTTCCTCCTTCCTTAAAACATGCCCTGAAGGCCGGGAAGTATATCTCCTCCATTAGTCTTTCATTATAATGTATTGGGTAACTATCGCGTCCGCCGTCGCCTACGTTGGCAACAAAATGTTTTGGTGTACTTATTATCCCCCTTTTTTCAAATTCAGACACAAAGGCAACTCCCATCCTGGCCGACAGAAAGGGGTCTTCTCCATAAGTCTCTTCGGTGCGGCCCCATCTAACATCACGGGCAATATTTACTACCGGCGATAAAATCTGTCTTATTCCCCTCGATTTTGTCTCATCAGCAATACTGGCAGCCACCTCGCCCATTAATTCAGTATTCCAGGTAGCTGCAAGGGCGATGGATTGCGGAAATGCCGTTGCTCCTTCCCTTACCAGTCCGTGCAATGCCTCGTCAAAAGGTATAAGAGGTATTCCAAGACGTGTTTCTTCAATAAAATACCTCTGTATATTGTTTATCCTGTCTGCCACTTCTCCCGGTGTGCCCTCGGCGCCGTATTCCAGCATCTGCCCGGCAGCATTGCCGCTACGTCCTTTTGCCGAAACCTGGAGTCCGAATATTCCATTCTTATACTTAGACATATCTGGCTCAAGGTTCCCGGGAATCATAAACATCTGCCAGAATTTTTCTTCCGGTGTCATTCGGGACAGGAGATCATCAACCCTTTTTTCTATGGCCAGATCAGGGTTCTTGTATGGGGCTGTATTTTCGTTCCGGCCACAGGCAAAAAACAAGAGGCTGATTATTATAAAAGAAAAGGTTCGCATATTCTTAAAATATTAGTTTATACCCTGCTATTTATAAGTCTTACTGTTAAAGATAAGTCTTACTGCTGATAACACTATCATAAGCATATAAAAAGTCTTATCGTTACTAATTTATATCTTTGGCATAATTAGGACTAATAAGCATGATCACTGAAAAAGAAATACTTGAAGAAAGTATCGCCCTGCTTGAAAAATATGCCAACAGGGAAAGAGCCTCTCTTTCAGATTGGTATTATCCAACTGCTATGAGGGTTATAGGTATTGCATTATGCGAGAGCGAAGCACATCCATTCGTTCTCAAATTTTTAATTAATTTATTGTCGGATAAATATAATAGTCAAAACATATGAAATATTTGTTGAGCCTTATCGCAATATTATTTTTAAACATTGCTTCGGCCCAGGAAAAGGAAATATTTCCGGGAGCTGATGAGAATTCACCATCGCGTGCCCAGTATTTCTCGTGGATTAACAATACCAACGAAGGGGCAACAATGGAACACACCATGGTTAACCTGGACTTTTTTGACTGGCTTAAGAAAGAATATGGAATGCAGCTCGATATTTACGCATTTGATGCCGGGGCAATAGACGGAAAAAGGTTCTATGGCAGCATTTATTCCGACAGGTTTAAGAAGCAGTTTCCAGGTGGTTTTGATCCGATATATAAAAGAGCAGAAGAAATAGGTATACGGCTGGGAATCTGGGGAGGCCCGGATGGCTTTGGCAACACTGAAAAGGAGGCCAGGGAGAGGATAGACCAGATGGTTAAGTTATGCCGCGATTATAATTTTGCCCTCTTTAAGTTTGACGCTGTCTGTGGTCCGCTAAGACCTGAAAAAGAGGACTATTTTATAGAAATGATGACCGAGGCCCGCAAATACAGCCCCGACCTGATATTGTTAAATCACAGGCTCGGGCTGAACAGGGCTAAACCCTATGCCACAACTTTCCTGATGGGCGGTGCCGAGACATATATTGACGTATTTATGAACAACAACAGTACTGCACCACATCACAGGGCCGGAGCGCTGGCAAGGGGTTTGTCTCCCGATTTAATGAGACTTACCGAAGATCATGGTGTATGTATTTCATCATGTATCGACTACTGGGATGATGATCTTGTATTGCAGGCATTCAACAGGAGTCTTATTCTTGCTCCCCAGGTTTATGGAAATCCCTGGCTGATGAGGGATGATGAATTTCCGAAACTTGCAAGGATTTATAATCTTCATCGTAAGTATCGTGATATTCTTATAAATGGAATAACTCTTCCTGATAATTATGGCCCCAATGCTGTAAGCAGGGGAAATGAAAAAACCAGGATAATTACTTTAAGAAACCTTAGCTGGGAAACAAAAACCTATAATATAAAACTGGATAGTGAAATCGGGCTTGGTAATGCCTACCAGTATTACCTCCGACAATTTCACCCGGCCGAGAAGGTGCTTGGAATATACAGGAAGGGCGAATCTGTTCCTGTTTCTGTTCTTCCATTCAGGTCATATATGTTAATAGTAAGTGCAGAGAAATTTTCCGAACCAGGAATTATTGGGGCCGAGTATGAACTTGTAAAGAATATTGAAACAGAAAATATTGAAATAGACATACTGGGTATGCCGGGAAGCAGTTCGTATATCCAGCTCGAAGACTCAGATAATTATTCTGATGCGCTTTTAAACGGAGAAAAGGCCCTGTCCCTGATGAAAGGGCGGGTAGTAAAAATTGATTTCCCCGGCGAAGAACTAAAACTCCCTGTACATCGTAAACTGGGCATTCCCGAAGAATGCAATATCCCCGAAGACGCCGAAGCTTTATATGAAGCAACAGTATTCGCAGCAGATAACAATGCTCTTGAGGTAAGGTCTCTCCTCAGGTCGGGACCAACAAAAATAAATGAAGTAAAGGCTGCCCGTGAGGCATTTTTCAACCAGGCTGTTTTTTTAAAGCGGGGTATCTGGGACAGGAATCTTTTTGACAATGATATGCAGACAGGCTTTTTCCCTTCGAGGAAATATAAAAGAGATCAACGTATTGAAGGCGGGTGTTTCAGGCTTGACCTGGGCCAGGTTATTGATATAGATTCTGTGGTACTTTATACAGCTGACGAATATTCACTTCAACCCCTGCTTAAGGACGAAGGTAATTTTGTTGAGGTATCAAAAGATCTTTTAAGCTGGGAAACCCTTACTTACCTGGCAGGAGAAAGAATGCCGGTTTATATTAATGGTCCTGTAAGATATTTTCGTTTTAAGGAATATGCCGACCGGCTTGTTGAAATCAGGGCATATAAAGACGGTGTGTTGCTGAACAATAAAAACTTCAGGGCAAGTAACCTGTTTGCTCACCCTTCCGGGATGACAGCGGTAAAAACCTGGAAATTATCATTCACCCCGGATGAAATTTCGAAAAACTCATACTTTTCTGTTGCCATAAACGGAAAGCATGGGAAAGAAGGAGCTTATGCGGCTATGAAGGTAGACGGAAAATTAGTGGGAGCCCCCGACAGGGCACGATCATATCAATCTAATACCTGGGAATATGTTAATGCGGCAGCAACATCTGATTATACATATTATTTTCCTGCCCCCGTGGATTATGCAGGTAAAGAAATTGAAATATTTATTTTTGCCTACCAGGAAGATCTGACAGACCTGAGTCCCGAGGTATGGATATCGGCAGGACCATCACCTTATGAAAAACTAAGGCTTACATTAAGCAGGAAATAATGAAGGAAAAAGAGTACCAGTTTGAAACTGAATTTTTAGTACGAGACTATGAGGTTGATTTGCAGGGTGTTGTAAATAATGCTAATTATATGCATTACCTTGAACATGCAAGACATCTCTTCCTCCTGTCGAAGGGAGTTGATTTTGCGGCCATGCACGATGAAGGCAAGGATCTGATTGTTACCAGGGCTGAACTAAAATACCGTTCGCCCCTGAAGAGCAAAGACAGGTTTATTATAAAACAATATGTTCTTAAGGAAGGACATGTCCAGATTGCTTTTATACAGGATATTTTCAGGCTCCCCGACAATAAACCTGTTCTTTCGGCCAAAATTACCGGTGCATGCCTTAACGGGGGTAAGCCTGTTGTGCCGGACGAGGTGCTGAGGGCGCTTAATCTTTAATACAGTATTATTAATACCTGCTGCTGCCATCCCAGCAATGGGTACATAATTTTTCCTTTGGCAATCCGATAGCGTCTACCAGGTCGTCAAGATCCTGGTAAATCAACGAATCTATTCCCAGGTTTTCGGCTATTTTTGCTACCATCCGGGCGTAGCGATCAGAAGACTGATCGGCATATTCCCGGATATGTATTTCGCCTCCCTCAAGCTGGCTTATGGCTTTTCTTGTTGCAAGTTCCATGGTAGATCTTGATTGTGAAAAATTCAGGAAATCGCATGGAAATGTAAGTGGCGGACAGGCTATTCTCATATGTACTTCTTTTGCTCCTGCATTCCTGAGGTCAATGGTATTATCTTTCAATTGTGTTCCCCTTACTATTGAATCGTCGCAAAACACCATTCTTTTACCTTTTATAAGTGCTTCGTTTGGTATAAGCTTCATTTTGGCCACAAGAGTTCTTGTGTCCTGGGTTTGGGGCATAAAACTTCGTGGCCAGGTAGGGGTATATTTTGAATATGCCCGTTTATATGGAATTCCCTTTTCGTTTCCATAACCAATGGCATGACCCACGCCTGAATCAGGTATGCCACATACAAAATCAGCTTCAACATTATCCCTTCGGGCCAGGGCTGCTCCACACCTGTAGCGACATTCATCCACATTAATTCCTTCGTAATATGAAGGCGGGTACCCATAGTATACCCACAGGAAGGCACAAACCTGCATTTCTTCATTCTTTTCTTTCAGAATATTATATCCATTTTCTGTAATCTCAACTATTTCACCGGGTCCAACATAATATTCTATCTCAAAACCAAGATTGGGAAAAGAACTTGTTTCTGACGCTACGGCCAGGGCTCCTTCCTTTTTACCAATAATAATTGGCGTACGGCCCAGTTTATCGCGTGCAGCAATAATTCTGTCCTCCGTAAGAATAATCATTGAGCACGATCCCTTAACGCTTTCATATACATTTTCGATACCCGACACAAAATCCTCCTCCTCGCAAATCAGGTTGGCCACAACTTCAGTAGGATTAACATTACCCTCAAAGTTTTCTGTAAAATGCTTTCTTTTTTTAAGGAAGTGTTTTTCCAGATCATCAATATTTACTATTCTGCTAACCGTTGCAACAGCAAAGCGTCCCAGGTGAGAATTAAACAATATTGGCTGAGGATCTGTATCGCTTATAACGCCTATTCCCCTGCTGCCCGAAAACTCAATAAGATCATTCTCAAATTTTGTTCTGAAATATGAATTTTCAAGGTTGTGGATTCTTCTTTGAAAACCTTTATCCTTATTATAGAAAACCATTCCTGCTCTTTTTGTTCCCAGATGTGAATTATAATCTGTTCCGTAAAAGACGTCCCTCACCGTGTCATTAGCAGAAATTGATCCGAAGAAACCACTCATATTATTTTCGTTTTTTGTAGATGAAGGCCAAATGTAACTTAATTCACAGATTATTTATAAATTTGATAGCTCATTTTTACAATATATTTCAATGGATAAGAACAAGCTCACACCAGGCGAAAACATCGAACAAAAAAAGAAAACACCGGTAGGATTATTTGTTATAGCCGGAGTTCTGGCCACGGCGCTTATTGCCCTGGTTATATTATTCTTTATTCAACGCTCCAATATGTTCGAGATGGAGCAACTTCTTACCGAAGAAAAAGATTCGCTTACCAACGAGCTGGTATTGCTTATGCATGGATATGATACCCTTAAATCGAACAACGACACCCTCAATGCCCGCCTGGCTGAAGAACAGCTAAAAATTGAGCGTCTCCTGGCAATAAATAAATCAAATGTCCAGACCATAAGAACATATCGAAAAGAGATTTCCACAATGCGGGAAATAATGAAAAGTTATATAGTGCAGATCGATTCGCTTAATACCAGGAATAAAATACTTGTTGCTGAAAACCAGGAAATAAGAGCTGAAATATCCCGTGTTGAAAAAACAAACGTGGAACTGTCAAAAGTTAAAGAAGAGCTTTCCTCAAAGGTTGAAGTTGCCTCGGTAATCCAGGCTAAAGATGTAATTGCCGTTTGCCTTAACAAGAAAAGGAAGGAGACCGACAGGATTGAAAGGATGGTAAACCTGAGGGTATGCTTTACACTGCGTGAAAACCCCATTGCTGAAGCCGGCAAAAAAGAAGTCTTTCTCAGGGTAACAAGGCCCGACGGCCTGGTTATTACAAAATCGCCGGACAATGTATTTACCTCCGGCGAAGAAAACATGATCTATACCGAAAGCCGTACAGCCGAATACCTCAACCAGGATGTGGAGATGTGCATTTTTGTTGACAATAACAGTGATTTTATTGCAGGTAATTATACCGTTGATCTTTATCTTGAGGGAGCACGCATAGGCTCAGGCGAATTTATGTTAACCGGCAGGTAGTTATACCATCATTAATTCTGATATAATATTATCGGATATCATCTTTCCCTGTTCTGTGAGTATCACGCAGCCGGACTTGTTTCGTGTAAGCATCCCGTACTTCATAAATCTTGCCGACATATTAAGAAGGTAATCGTGCATTTCCTTGCTGAAAGACGTTTCAAGGTAATTTAAATCAATTCCCCACATCGTCCTCAGAGAGGTCATCACATATTCGTTATAGCGTATTCTTTCGTCGAGTTCTTCTTTTTCAGAAAAGGCTTCTCCTTCGGTAACTCTCTGGATATAAGTATCAAGATCGGCAATATTCCATTCGCGTGAATAACCATTGAAACTATGTGCCGAAGGTCCAAGACCAAGATAACTTACCTGCTTCCAATAATTAGAATTGTGTCTTGATATATAGGCCTCTTTAGAAATATTAGATATTTCATAATGAACATACCCCTTATCGCGGGCCGTTTGAGTAAGTATAGCAAATTGTTCTTCACTCACTTCCTCTGGTATTTCATCCAGTTCGCCAAGATCTTTCATTTTGCCGAAAACTGTGTTTTTTTCAATTGTAAGATGATAGGCGGAAATATGTTCCACATCCAGCTTAAATACTGTTTCCAGTTCTTTCTTCCAGTTTTCCGCAGACAAACCAGGAATGCCGTATATTAAATCTACAGAAATATTATCAAACCCTGCCTCTCTGGCCATCTCGACCGAACGCAGAGATTGTTTTGCATTATGCCTCCGGTTAAGCATGCTGAGTATATTATCGGAGAATGACTGTATGCCAATGCTCAGCCTGTTAACTCCTTCTTTTTTAATGCTTTTTAAAAAAGCATCCGTTATATCATCCGGGTTTACTTCCAGCGTAATTTCAGGATTGGCCACAAAGCTGAAATTGCTTTTTATTGCCTTAATTATTCTTCTTAATTCTGTTATGGAAAGTACTGATGGTGTTCCGCCCCCGAAATACAATGTTTCTATATTCTGGGCAGGATCAAGATAGGTTTTGCGCATCTCTAGTTCTCTTAGAAGAGCACTTACAAAATCTTCCCTTTTATCTGTTTCGAGTGTTTTATAAAAATCACAATAGAAACACTTTTGTTTACAAAATGGTATATGAACGTATATACCTGGCATAGATTATATTTTTTCAGATAAGTATATCTTCCGAATTTTTTGCTGTGCTCACAAGACTGTAAATAGTTTTGCTCTGAAACAGTTTCTCTATTTTTCTTCTTTGCTTTACATAGTCACCATGAAGGGCACATGCTACTTTGTTTTCATCAACGCTTCTGCAATTATCGTTATGTAAAACACATTTTGAAAATACATCCTGTCCATCTATTGCTTTCACAACCTCAAGGAGATAAATATCTTTTGGATTTCTTGAAATTGAAAAGCCCCCGTTTGGTCCTTTTGAAGAAAGTAATAGTTTTTGTTTCGCCAGCGACTGCAGGATCTTTGCTAAAAAAGGCATTGGCAGATCAAGATCTGATGATATCTGTTTTATTCCTATTTTCTTACCATCCTGGCTATTGCCTGCAATATATACCATTGCTCTTAATCCGTATTTACATGTATTGGAAAGCATTTTTAATTCCTTTTTAATGGTATTTTTTTAATTCTTCGCTCATGTCTTCCTCCATCAAAGCCGGTGCTTAAAAATGTCTTTACAATTAAAATTGCCTCAGATAAAGATACAAATCTACCGGGCAGAGAACATACGTTTGCATCGTTATGAGCCCTGGCCAGCCTGCTTATTTCTTCATTCCAGCATAGTGCAGATCTAATGCCCTGGTATTTATTGGCTGTCATATTAATACCATTACCACTTCCACAAACAGTTATTCCAAAGTCAAATTTACCGGATTCAACCGCCGCAACTGCAGGATGTGCAAAATCAGGATAATCAACACTTTCGTCAGAAAAACAACCAAAATCCTTTACTTCGTAACCTTCTTTTAAAAGATAAACACCTATTTTTTCCTTTATTCTGAAACCCGCATGATCGGCGGCCAGTGCAATTCTTTTCTTTTTCAAAACTCCTTTATTAGATTTGATTTAAATATACCAAGAATAATTAAGCGATTTTAATATCTCAAACTCTATTTTTAAACATCCCTTTAATCCTCAACAATTGCAGACATGCATTTGTTTACTAATTGAAATCTTCGAAAATTTTTTATTTCCTGTATCTTTTTGTTATGTATATGGCTGCAGAAAAAATAATCCTGTTAATTAAGTGTTTAAAAAGAGAGAATCCTTTCTTCATAAATAATCATATTCTTATCCCTTTTATATCTTCTTAATAATAATATGGATTTAAACAATACTTACTTATCATCAGATAAAACAAACTAATTAACTGCCTGTAAACATTAAAAATATTAATTTTGGTGCAGCCCTATGTTTAACAATTAAGTCTTAACCATTGTTAATAAAAGTGACAATGCACTGATTATCAAAAACGGTATAGTTTTTGGTCTGTTGAAAAGATGTTTTTTTATTATTGATTTCAAAATAGACAATAGTTTTACATTAAATCTTTAAACAGTTTCAACAGCATATTATTATCATCATAAATAATTTTAAATAATATTAATAATAATAATTGATGGTTAAAAAGGTGGAAGATTTATCCAAAGGTTATCTTGATATTCAAATTGATCCTGAAATTGATGTTGTATCCGGGATATCACGGATGAGGAAAGAGAAGAATGCTATTATCCTGGCACATTATTATCAAACAGGTGATATACAAGATATTGCTGATTTTGTGGGCGACAGCCTGGCACTTTCGAGAGAGGCCGCAAGGGCTAAAGCAGATATTATTCTTTTTGCAGGTGTGCATTTTATGGCCGAGACAGCAAAATTACTTGCCCCACAGAAAAAAGTATTAATTCCTGATTTAAATGCCGGCTGTTCCCTTGCTGAATCATGTCCACCCGATGAATTTAAAAAGTTTCTGGATGATAACCCGGGAAGGACAGTTATTACCTATGTTAATTCAACAGCAGAGATAAAAGCACTTACTGATATTATTTGTACTTCATCAAATGCTTTCCAGATTGTTGAATCACTGCCTGAAGATGAAAAAATAATATTTGCTCCTGACAGGAATCTTGGTAATTATATTAAGAGTAAGGTAGACAGGGACATGGTAATATGGCAGGGAGCATGTCATGTACATGAAGAATTTTCACTTGAAGAAATACTTAAGATTAAATCAGAACACCAGGATGCTTCAATAATTGTTCACCCCGAATGTGAATTGCCTGTACGTATGGTTGCTGATTTTATAGGATCGACCGGAGCCCTGTTAGCTTATGTTAAAAAAGACAGTGCTAAAAAATACATTGTTGGCACCGAAGCAGGAATTTTGCACCAGATGAAGAAGGCATGTCCTGAAAAAATATTTATAGCAGCTCCTCCAAAAGATTCCACATGTGGATGCAGTGAGTGTAATTTTATGAAACTTATATCTTTGAATAAGATTTATAATACTCTTAAATACGAATCTCCTGAAGTAATAATGGATCCTGCCCTGATGGAAAGAGCAGCATTACCTATCAGGAGAATGCTTGAGATATCGGATAAACTTGGTATTTAAATGAAAAAACTTTCCATACTGCTTTTATTGACCTGTATAAGTGGGGGGATTAATATTTTACTTGCACAGCAGAGCCTGGAAGACGGGTACCAGGTTTTTAAATATCCTAATGGTTCAATATCCAGCGAAGGAACGATAAGAGATGGCAAACCAGACGGATACTGGAAAAGCTATTATGTAACCGGAGTACTGAAATCAGAAGGAGCAAGAAGAAATTTTATGCTTGACAGTATATGGGTTTTTTATACTCAAACCGGAGATACGCTTGAAAAAATAAATTATCTCTTTGGTAAAAAAAGCGGTTATTATTACAAGTATAAGCGCGATAATAATTATGGTGTATATATTTATTCGCGCGAGCTATTTGCCGGCGATAAAAGAGAAGGAAATGCAATAATATATTTTCCTGGTGGAAATGTTAAGCAGACTCTACCTTATAGCAATGGTAAAAAACAGGGGCTTTCGAGAGAATACGACAGTGAGGGTAATATTATAACACTGTATGAATATAATAATGATTTCCTGGTAAGCCGCGAAAGGATAAACAGAACAGATAATAAAGGACTAAAACAGGGCGATTGGAAAGAATTCCATGATAACGGAACATTGAAGAAGGAAATGAATTACAGGAATGACCTTCTGCATGGTTATTACAAGGAATATAATGAACGTGGAATTATGGTTCTGGCAATGCTTTATGATATGGGCCAGCTTGTAGAAGAGAGTGTTGAAGATGATCCTGATATAGAAATAAAAAACAGGTATGACAGTGAAGGCAGATTAATATACAGTGGCCCTTACAGAAAGGAAATACCTGTTGGAATTCACAGGGAATATAATAAGGATGGAGAAATAACAGCTTCAAGGGTTTATAATGACGAGGGGGTGGTAGTTTCAGAAGGAATTATAGATGAAGAGGGCAATAAATCAGGAAAGTGGATCAATTTTTATCCTGACGGGAATATAATGGAAGAAGGATCTTACCAGGATAACAGGAAAACCGGGACATGGAATTACTACAGCAGATCGGGGAAGATTATTCAGAAAGGATCATTCAGGAACGGAAGAAACGACGGGAGATGGTACTGGTATTATGACGATGGAAATATCCTGAGAGAAGAAGATTATTACCAGGGAAGAAGGGATGGAGAATTTATCGAATATTCAAAAACCGGGGAAATTATTAGCCGGGGACAGTACACAGATAATGAAAAAAACGGCGAATGGATATATACGGTAGGTGATTACCGGGAAGAAGGAAATTATATAATTGGTCTCAGGGATGGTGTCTGGAAATATTTTGATAACGAAGGGAATCTTACATTCAAAGGTAATTACCTGCAGGGAAATCCGGAAGGATATCACAGGTATTACTGGGAAAATGGAAAAATTAAGGAAGAACAATATTATCGTTCCGGAATAAGGCAGAGGTCATGGAAAAAATATGATATTGAAGGATTGCTTGTAATGACGATAACTTACAAGGACGATGTTGAAAAGAGAATTAACGGAGTGAAAGTGGGATTGCCTGAAAGTGATGTAAAACTGATTAAATAATATTTCCTTAATGATAGAGGAATTCGATATTAAAAGAGAAAAATTTCTGGCCGCCGACAAGGAATTTGAAAAAAAACTCCGCCCCCTGTCTTTTGACGATTTTAAAGGACAGAGCCGAATAGTTGAGAACCTTAAGGTATTTGTTACGGCAGCAAACCAGAGAGAGGAAGCACTTGATCATGTATTACTGCACGGTCCTCCGGGTCTCGGCAAAACAACCCTGGCAACAATTATTGCAAATGAACTGAATGTAGGAATAAAAGTTACATCGGGCCCGGTACTGGATAAACCCGGGGATATTGCAGGCTTACTTACCGGTCTTGAGGAAGGAGATGTTCTTTTTATTGATGAAATTCACAGGCTCAGTCCGGTAGTTGAAGAGTACCTTTATTCTGCCATGGAAGATTACCAGATTGATATTATGATTGATAAAGGACCAAGTGCGAGATCAGTGCAGCTTACTCTTAATCCTTTTACATTAATTGGTGCAACCACCCGCTCGGGTCTTTTAACCAGTCCATTAAGAGCAAGATTTGGAATAAAAATGCATCTTGAATATTATGATTCAAAAATTCTCAGCTCAATTATTAACAGGTCGGCAGATATTCTTGACGTAAATATTGAAAAAAATGCTTCGGAAGAAATAGCATCCCGGAGCAGGGGTACGCCAAGAATAGCCAATGCTTTGTTAAGAAGAGTACGTGACTTTGCCCAGGTTAAAGGAGATGGAAATATTGATTTAGATATTACAAGATACTCATTGTCAGCTCTTAATATTGATAAACATGGACTGGATGAGATGGATAATAGAATACTCAATGTTATAATTGATAAATTCAGGGGAGGACCCGTAGGACTTACCACAATAGCCACAGCAGTGGGAGAAGATAGTGGAACAATAGAAGAGGTGTACGAACCCTTCCTGATAAAGGAAGGATATATTAAGCGAACACCCAGGGGAAGGGAGGTAACAGAAAATGCATATATTCACCTGGGTAAGCAGAAATTAGGAGAAACAGGTTTATTGTTTTAATTTTGCAAAGTTTATTCTATTAATTATATTTAGTGGCCAATTAAACTAGCATAAAATACTATCTTAAATTATTGATTATGAAAGCTTTATTAAAGAGATTCGGATATATTTTCGTAATAGCAGGTGTTATTATTCTGGCTTATTCTGAATTTTCAAAAGCCGAAAATAATTCTCTTCTTGTTCTTAGCGGTGCATTTATTGTAGGCGGATTGCTGGTTTATATTATACTCAATAATATTCTGGAGTAAGAATTAAGCAAAGAGTAAATACAGAATTGTATTTACGGGCTTAATTGAAAACGTTACTGATTTTATCAAGAACCCTCTTATCAAGGATTTTTATTTTCCTTCCACTTAACTCGATAATTTTATCAGATTTAAATTCTGAAAGTAATCTTATAACTGATTCTGTAGCAGTTCCAACAATATTTGCCAGTTCTTCACGGGTAAGTGAAATTCTCAGATAATTTTCTTCGTCAAGACCGAATTCATCAATAAGATGTACTATTATTTCAGCAAGTCTTTCCCTTACGGTTTTCTGTGCTATATCTGTAATGTAGGCGTTTGCTTCGCCAAGTTCCTGGCAGGTAAGTTTCATTACGTCCATGGAAAAGGCTGCATTTTCTTTAGCAAATTGTATAAGCAGATGAGAAGGTATATGACAGACAGCGGCATCTTCAATAACTTTTGCCGAGGTACAGGCAGATTCATTACTCAGAATTGAACGGTAAGCAATTATATCTCCTTTTTTAGCGAAGCGTATAATTTGTTCTTTACCATCAATGCCTGTTTTATATATTTTAATAATGCCACTATTAATACAAAAAAAGCCGCTTAAACGGGCTCCTTCAGAATAGAGTAGCTCTCCCCTGTTAAAATGGCGAAATTCCTTTTCGTAATTAATCAGTTCTATTTCTTCCCTCGATAAATTTTTGAAGACAGAGCTTGATCTTACAGCGCAGGAATCGCAAAAAGGTATGTATATTTCCTTTTGTTTCATAAATGATTTTCTCTGATCAAAGCGTCAGGGAAACAAGATATTTATTATGTGACAATAGTCATAGTTAATTAAATACAAAGATGGTTATTAGCTTTGAAATAATGAGTAATTTTGAAAAAAAATTATTAAAGCATATAAAATATAAATGACCGAGAAAACAGTAATTCAGTTAAAGGGAAAAATGTCTTTTGAAGTATCTCTCGATGGCCATAAATTTATGATAGATTCGTCAGAAGAATTTGGAGGAGAAAACAAGGGACCAAAACCTAAAAGCCTTATGCTGGCCTCGCTTGCCGGGTGCACAGGGATGGACCTTGTGTCAATGCTCAGGAAAATGAGAGTGCCTTTCGAAGATATTAAGGTTGAGGTTAGCGGCAACCTGACGGAAACACACCCAAAGCATTTTGAGAATATGCATATTAAATACATAATCAAGGGAAAAGACCTGCCCAGGGAAAAGATTGATATGGCAATAGAACTGTCCCAGAATAAATATTGCGGTGTAAGCTACACCTACAAAGAATCAATGAAAATTACACACGAGGTTGTTTTAGAGGCGTAAGGCGTAAGGCATAAGGATAAGACACAAGACGCAAGACACAAGGCATAAGGCCTAAGGCAGGGCTTAGAAGGCAGACCGAAATTGCTCTAAGAATCTTACATCGTTTTCAAAATAGAGCCTGAGATCGTTTACCTCGTACTTTAACATGGTAAGTCTTTCAATACCCATTCCAAAAGCAAAACCCGTATATTCTTTACTGTCTATATTGCAACTTTCAAGCACATTAGGATCTACCATTCCACAACCAAGTATTTCGAGCCACCCGGTGTATTTGCATACATTACAGCCCTTTCCACCACATATGGTACAGCTTACATCCATTTCGGCCGAAGGTTCTGTAAATGGAAAATAAGAAGGCCTGAGCCTTATCCTGGTTTTTTTGCCAAACATCTCCCGTGCAAAAAATAATAATGTTTGTTTGAGGTCGGCAAACGAAACATTTTTGTCGATATACAATCCCTCAACCTGGTGAAAAATACAGTGTGCCCTTGCTGAAATTGCTTCGTTTCTGAAAACACGCCCCGGAGAGATAGTCCTTATAGGAGGATCCTGGCTTTCCATTACCCTTACCTGCACAGAAGAGGTGTGTGTTCTCAACAAAATATCGTCCGGGCTGCTTTCTTCCTCAGAATTTCTTTTTATATAAAAAGTATCCTGCATATCCCTTGCGGGATGCTCGGGCGGAAAATTAAGCTTCGAAAATACATGCTCATCATCTTCTATTTCTGGTCCTTCTGAGATTGTAAAGCCAAGCCTCGAAAAAATAGAAATAATTTCATTTCTTACAATAGAAAGTGGATGTCTTGATCCGCTGAAAAAAGGTGTCGCGGGTTTTGTAAGATCTTCAGAGCCAGCTGCCGAATCTGTCGATTCAAGCCGTTCTTTTACATTATTATATTTTGTAGTTGCACTTATTTTCAGATTATTAACCAGCTGGCCAACTACTTTTTTATCCTCGGGGGCAATATTTCTGAAATCAGAAAACAATGAAGGAATTAATCCTTTTTTACTTAAATATTTAAGCCTGAATTCCTCCAGCGAATCCATATTTTCAATAGTAGCACTCTCTATTTCCTTCTCCAGAAGCTTAATCCTGTTAATCATCTTACAAAATATAACTTTCTTTACCTCTTAGTGATACGGGCTTTTAAAATAATAATGTCTTCAAGCGGGCGATTGTCCTGATCAGTTTGCGAGCCGGCAATTGCGTCAACAATTTCCATGCCCTCTACAACTTCGCCATATACAGTATATTGCATATCGAGATGAGGAGTGCCTCCCGTTGTTTTATATATTTCCCTGCGTTGAGGAGAAATTACAAAGTCCTGCATCTCTGCTATTTCATCATAAGACACAACTGCAGCAAATTCCTGTATTTCAGCATCGGTCATTTTATCCCCTTCTTCAACAACCCTTTTCTTTTCGTTAATCAGGTTTTTGTAATAAATGGCCTGTTTAAGATTTGTATTAACCCTGTTCTCTATCTGATCAAGCTCATTATCGTTGAATGTGCGGCCCTGTACAATATAAAATTGTGTTCCTGATGATTTTCTTTCAGGGTTAAAATTATCTCCCGTTCGTGCAGCGGCAAGTACTCCCTTTTTATGGAAAAGGCTATCAATTATTTCGGCCGAAATAGTATAGTTATATATTTCAGCAGCTTCTTCTGTCATCCCTTCTTTTGTGTTAGGATCACCAGCCTGGATCATAAATTCATTTATAACCCTGTGAAATTTAACCCCGTCGTAGAATCCCTCTTTAACAAGCTTGATCATATTTTCTTTATGAACCGGGGTTTCATTGTAGAGCATTAATTTTATAGTCCCTTTCGAGGTTTCAAAACTTACATATTTTACACTGTCGGCACTTCCTGTTGAACATGAAAGCAACATTAACAAAAATCCTGATATTACCGAAAATAACACTGAGAGCTGTTTCATTACGTTAATGTTTTGTAAATTTAATTTTTTAGACAACCAGGTGTCAAAAATAGCTAAAAGTTTAAAAATTAGTTGATTTATAGGGGTATTAATGAAAAATACTGGTTTAAATATATTGCTCGCATTGTTGTTTATAGCGATACAGCAGCCTTTATATGCACAGGGAACCGGGCTTGTTCTGAGTGGCGGGGGAGCAAAGGGAATTGCGCATATCGGGGTAATTAAAGCCCTTGAGGAGAATAATGTAAAAATTGATTATATATCGGGTACCTCTATTGGGGCAATCGTAGGATGTTTATACGCAATGGGTTATACCTGCGAAGAGATGCTGGATCTTTTTAAGTCGGAAGAATTCAACAGGTGGAAATCGGGCGAAATAGAAACCAGGTACAGGTTTACCTACAATCTCCAGGATGGTGATGCGTCCATTGTATCTTTGCCATTAAAACGGGAAGACGACGGGACCATAGCTCAATTCAGAACATATCTTATACCCTCCCAGGTAATGGATTTTGCCTTTATGGAACTAACAGGAGGAGCAAATGCATTATGCGAACGCGATTTTGATAAGCTGATGATTCCATTCAGGTGTGTTGCTGCCGATATTTATAAAAAGGAGGCAGTAATATTCAGAAAAGGCAACCTTGCCCATGTTGTCAGGGCTTCAATGAATTATCCCCTATATTTTGAGCCTGTAATTATTAATTCGAGGTTGTTGTTTGACGGAGGTATTTATAATAATTTTCCTTTTGAAGTTTTAAGGGATGATTTTAATACTGATTTCCTAATAGGCAGTAAAGTATCAGGACAATCAAAAAAGCCTGGGAGGGAAGATCTTTTTCTTCAGCTGGAGAATATGATAATGCAGGAAACCAACTTTTCAATACCCGATACACTTGGGCTGGTTATAGACACAAAATTTACGGATGTTGATTTACTTGATTTTGAAAAGGCCGACTCCCTCTTCCTTGCGGGATATGAAAATGCCAGGAAAATGATGCCGCTGATACTGGAAAAGGCCCGGTTAATATCAGACAGTGAGCTGGCAGAAAAAAGAAGCATTTTCAGGGAGAAGTTACCTGAACTGAAATTCAGGAATATTTTAATTAATGGAGTCGACGGGCAGCAGGAAGAATATATCAGGAACCTTATTGCCAAGGAAGAAGAGCTGATTACACTCGATCAGCTTAAAACAGAATATTTCAGGCTTATCTCAGAAGAGAACATAATAAATGCTTACCCGGAAGCTGTTTATAATGAAACAGATAAGACCTTTGATCTGATACTTAATATTAAACTTAAAGGCTCATATAATCTTAAGGCGGGAGGACTGGTATCATTTACGGGATATAACCAGGCCTACCTGGGTTTTGATTATTATGCGCTCAGCGATGTTTTTAACCGTTTCAGCATCAATACTTATTTCGGGAGGTTTTATTCGTCGCTGCGACTTGCACACAGGATTGCAGTTCCACGAAAAAATATATTGTTAATCGACCTCGACTTAACAACCAACCGATGGAATTATTTTACCAACGACGTAACCAGTCTTTTTGACCCCCTTTCACCCGTGTATATATTGAAACGGGAAACATCATTCAGTACTACGGTTGGGAAACCGGTAAATAATAATACTACTTTAAAAGCCGGAATTGCATTTAACTGGCTTAACAATGATTATTACCAGACCCGCATATTTGATGTGGAAAAAGAACCGGATAATACACAATATTTTATCGGCACACTGAAATTAAAACTGGAGGGAGATAAGCTGGATGAAAAACTTTACCCGCGATCGGGAAATAGAATTGAGGGGGCTTTGTTTTTTAATACAGGATTTGAATATTTTGAGCAAGGCCGCAACGACACCATAGAGCTTCAACAGGACATGGGATTAAGGCATACGTGGTTAAGCCTTAAATTTAGAAATGAAAACTATCTGAAATTAAGTGAAAGGTTTACGCTGGGATCGCTGGTTGATTTTACACTTAGCAATCAGGGTTTTTCAAGTAACTATACATCTACATTAATAAATTCATACAGGTTCTATCCCACAGAATACAGCAAGCAATTATTCGGTGGAAGCCTGCGTTCCAACAGCTATATTGCGGCGGGGATAAAGCCAATATATTATATAAGGGATAATTTATCTGTAAGAAGCGGAATGTACTGTTTTGCTCCTTTCAGACCTATCTCAAATAACGACGGAGTTGCCGTAAAAGAGGACTTGTTTTCCCAGTTCGAATTTATTGCTGAACTCGGGCTGGGTTACCATACTCCCGTTGGTCCGGTTGGAATAGGAATTAATTATTTCAGCCATGAGAGCACGAAGCTGTATTATTATATTAATTTCGGCTACATTTTATTTAACAAATCGGGCTTAGAATAAATACGATAGTATATTTGTATCAGAATAGAGCTGGATTAATTAAGCTCTAAAACCCAGGAAGTGTTTCCGGTTTTGAGGGCAGAAAATCTGAAGAATGAAAGACTTAAACAGGCTGGCCGGACAAACTCTTATCTACGGACTGGGAACAATGCTGCCCAGGTTTCTGAATTATGCCCTGCTTACACCCTTTTATGCAAATATATTCGAACCGGCCGAATATGGAGTAGTTACAGAATTATATGCCTATATCGCTTTCTTGCTTGTACTGCTTACCTATGGAATGGAAACAGCTTTTTTCAGGTTTGCCCAGAAATCAGATAAGCCCGAACAGGTATACAGCACTTCAATAATATCATTAATATTTACGACGGCAATATTTCTTGTGGCCTTTAATGTTTTTATTGAGCCGGTATCTGTTTTGATGAAGTATGAAGACAGCAAAACATTCCTCATTATATTCTCGTTTATTGTAGCCCTTGATGCTCTTACAGCGATACCATTCGCGCAACTTAGAAGAGAAAACAGGCCTCTGAGATTCAGCTTACTGAAGCTTATAAATGTACTTGTGATTATTTCACTTGCCCTGTTCTTTTATCTTCCTGATGCTGCACCGGCACTATACCAGAAAGGAAACAGGCTGGTTACGGCAATTTATAATCCTGATTTTGGTGTAGGCTATGTTTTTGTAGCTAACCTGGCAGGAAGCCTTGTAGTTTTCCTGATACTGCTTCCCCGCACCCTGAATATAAAGAGCCATTTTTCATTTAAAGTATGGAAAAGCATGCTTATTTATGCTTTACCCCTGTTAATTTCGGGAATGGCCGGTATAATAAACGACGCTGTTGATAAGGTGCTGCTTAGGCGACTTATACAAAGCGATAATCCCTTTTATGAGGTTGGGGTTTATGGGGCAGGTTATAAAATAGCAGTATTAATGGCGCTTTTTATACAGATGTACAGATTTGCCATGGAACCATTCTTTTTTGAAAAATTATCAGGGAAAGACGCCAAAGAAACATATTCCACGGCAATGAAATATTTTATTATTTATGCTCTGATATTGTTCCTGGGACTGAATTTGTATATATCTGTTATCCAGCTGATATTACCCGGAGATTACCGTGAATCAATGTTTGTGGTACCGGTTATCAGCCTTGGATTCCTGCTATATGGTATTTTTGTAAACCTTAGCATATGGTATAAGGCAAATGATATAACCAAATATGGTGCTTATCTTACTTTTATCGGGGCAGCAATAACAATATTGATAAACGTCTTGTTTATACCGAAGTTTGGCTACAGGGCCTCTGCCTGGGCTCATGTGGCATGTTATGGTGTAATGGTTATTGTATCCTACCTGCTGAGTAAAAGACATTATCCTATTAGTTATGAAACAGGAAAATTATTGTCGTATATAGGACTTGCAGTTATTATAGTTATTCTTGTAAACAGGATTAATTACGGGAGTATTGCCAGCGAGATAGCCTTTAATACCTTGTTTATACTTTCTTTTATTGCCTATGCTGAAATAAGGGATAAATCAATTACACAGTTTATAAAACCGGGGAAAGCGTAGATGGATAGATTAAAAGTAAAGATTGTTAACAGGTCAAAGCATCATAATCCTGCATATTCTACAGAGCTTTCGGCCGGAATGGATCTAAGGGCAAATATTGAAAAGGATATTGTTCTTAAGCCCATGCAAAGGGCCCTCGTCGGTACAGGTTTGTATATTCAGCTGCCAGAGGGCTATGAGGCACAGATTCGCCCCCGGAGCGGTCTTGCATTTGAGAGCGGTATAAGCACAGTTAATTCACCGGGAACAATCGACGCCGACTACAGGGGTGAAATAGAAATAATACTTATAAACCTGTCTGATAAGGAATTTGTAATTAAGGATGGCGAAAGAATCTGCCAGATGGTAATTGCCAGGCACGAAAGCATTGAATGGAAAACCGTGAACTCGCTCGATAAAACAAACCGTGGCCCTGGCGGGTTCGGACATACAGGGAAAGAGTAAAATGAGGAAAATATATTTTATTATAATTATACCCGCCATGCTGCTTATGGCAGCCTGTAGTAAGAGAAGCATTCCTTCAAATCCGGGTATTATTATCACCAGGGGTTTTGATACAACACAATATAATCTTTTGTATAGTGATGCCTTAAAGCAGAAGATGCTTGGAAATTTTGGAGATGCACTGAAGTATTTTGAACAAGCCACCAAAATGAACCCGGCCAGTGATGCATCCTATTACCAGATATCCCAGATAACTGCTGCCAGGGGTGATTTTGAGCAGGCGAGAAAATATGGAGTGAAGGCCTATAAGGCAGATCCCCGAAACAACTGGTATATAAGCAATCTCGCAGCTCTTTATTACCAGGCCAATATGCCGGATTCTGTAGCCTGGTACTATGAAGAGCTTATAAATAACGACCCGGACAGAGAAGATATACTGTTTAACCTGGGTTCAATATATACAGAAACGGGGAAACTTGACGAGGCAGAGAAAATATTTACGGATTTAATGCTGCGATATGGTAAAACCGCAGAGATAATGATTCCCCTTGTAAATGTTTACCGGGCCCGGAACCAGATGGAAAAGGCTGAGGATTTACTCCTGGAAGTAATAAGTATAGAGCCCGGAAATCTTAATTACAGGGGACTCCTTGCCGAGTTTTACAGGTCGACAGGTAATAATGAAAAAGCTATTGATATATACAGATCATTATTTGAGGAAGATCCTGCTAACGGACTCTTACAGTTATCCTACCTTGATTTTATCCTAGCAGAGAAGAAGTATGATGAGGTAAGCTTTTTCTTAAATACAGTACTGATTAATGAAAATGTGGGCTTTGAGGATAAGATTAATCTCCTGGGTAAAATATTTACCGATACCAGCCTGGTAAGATCTAAAAGTAATGAACTTATAATGTCTGTGCTGGTACTCAGGGCCGATAACAAGGATGAGCCTGCGGCTGTTCTGGCACTTGCTGAACTATATGATCTGATCGGAAGAGAGGAAGATGCGATTAATGTGCTGAAGGAATATACCGCCTACGATGAAGGAAATTATTTTATATGGGAAAAGCTATTGTTCCTGCACAATGAAATGCAGGACACAAAAGCACTTTATGATAGTGCCAGGAAAGCAGCGAGTCTGTTTAATATGATACCCGTCCCAAAGCTGATGCTGGCTTTTGCAGCTACTGACAAAGGTGAGTACGAACTGGCGATTAACGAATTGAAGAAGGTTAGGATTCTTGTTAACGAAAATGCAGAATACATGGTCCAGATTCTGTCGCTCGAAGCCGATATTTTTTACCGTCAGGGCAAGTGGCTGGAGGCCTTTGAAAAGTTTGACAAGGCCCTTGAATATAATCCTTCAGATCCGCTTATATTAAATAATTACGCATATTTTATGGCCGAGAAAGACTATGATCTTAAGAAAAGCCTTTCATTAATAGAAAAATGTATAAGCATAGAAAGCAATCCAACTTACCTCGATACCTACGCATGGGTACTGTATAAACTTGGAAGGACGGGCAAAGCCGAGAAAGTAATGGATAATATGTATGAAAAGAATCAGATTAATGATCCTGAACTCTGGGAACACTACGGATATATAAAGAGGAAAAGAGGTAAATGTGATAAAGCGGTTAATGCATGGAAAAAAGCACTGGAAATGGACGCTTCGAAAGAATATTTATCAGATGAGATAGAAAAATGTATAAAGTAGGAAAATATTTATTAATTGTGTTTTTGTTTGTTTCGATTGCATCCTGTTCTGGCTCCCGCAGAATAGCAAAAGAGAAAGAAAGAAGGCCTGTAAGCTTAGGAGGGGATGATCTTGTCGGGCTTACGTTGCGAAATAATATTGGTGATAAGGACTTCATTATTAGCAGATTCCGGCTTAAATATAAGGACGAAAATGTTAGTAAGAATGCCAGTGGATTTATTAAGCATTCATCTGATGGGAAGGTGCTTGTCAGTATCAGATCCCTTGCCGGCATCGAGATTGCAAGGGCATATATGGATGCCGACAGCTTAAAAATATATGACAGGATTAATAGTGTACTTTACATGCAGAGTACTGACTATATGCTTGGTAAATTTGAACTTGATGCCTCTTTGACAGATCTGTTGTGGGGCGATTTACCGGAGTTCAGTTTCGGGACGGAAAGTGACAGTAATGATTCTGATATCAGGATATATAATTTAAATAGAGAAAATACAAGCTTTGAATTTATTGTAAGCGGACGTGATGCTAAACTGAAGGAGGTTTCTGTATATGGCTTTAATAATGATACAACTATTATTAATTTTAGTGCATTACAGAGATTTAATGATTTCTTTGTGCCGTGCCTTATAAATATTAAAAATATTAACAGGGATATAGACATCGAACTGGAGTATTCCAATATAAGGTTTGGAAAGAATAAGAATATGATGTTTGAAACCGGAAGGGTAAATGAATACAGAATTATAAAATGAGGATTGTTCTGTTTATAATATTTTCATTTTTATCTGTTTGTGCCAGATCGCAGTCGCTTGCAGATCTCAATGCGCAACGCGAAAAGGCCCTGGCTGATATTGAGTATGTGGATAAACTGCTAAAAGACACCGAAAACCAAACAAATGAAGGTATTCAGTCTCTTAATATGATTAATAGTAAACTAAGGCTAAGGGAGAATGTACTGAGCAGCTTAAAGGAGGAAATAGACCTGGTACTATACAGGATAGAGTTAAATGATCTGTCTATTCAGCTTATGCAGGAAGATCTGGATAAGCTGATAGAAGAGTATGAAAAGGCTATATTGCATGCACAAAAAGAAAGTAAGGGACAACCTGATTTTATGTATATTTTCAGCGCACGCGATCTTAACCAGGGCTATAAGAGGCTCAGGTACCTGCAGCAGGTAGCAAGATACCGAAGAATGGAAGCCGAGTTAATTATAGAGCTTAAGGAAGAAATACAGAATACTATCGAAAAACAGGAAAGCTATTTGAAGGAAATAGAAGTTTTACGCGAAAAGGAGGAAAATCAGAAAGTTACTCTCCAGAAAGAGCAGAGAAGCCAGAGAGGTCTTGTAAACAGGCTTTCAAGTAAGCAACGGCAGTTACGGAATGAGTTGAGAGATAAAAGGAAAATGGCAGAGGAGATAGAAAAGGAAATTGGAAGGGTAATTGAGGAAGAAAGAAAGAGAAGAGAGCTGTCAGAACTTTCGCCTGACGATAAAATTGTTGGAGATGATTTTGAAAAGAACATGGGAAGACTTCCGTGGCCAGTGGAGCGTGGTATTATTACAAGTAAATTCGGGGTACAGGATCATCCGGTTTTTAAGGGCACCAAGATTGATAATATAGGGATTGAGATTACCAGTGGTACTGCACAAAAAGCACGGACGGTTTTTAATGGAACAGTAGTAAGTGTTTTTGGAATCTCAGGCGGCAATATGGCGGTAATTATACGGCATGGAGAGTACCTGTCTGTATATCAGAATATTGTAAATGTTACGGTTAAGCCAGGTGATCGTGTAATAACAAAGCAGAATTTAGGCGATGTATACCTCGATAAAAGTGAGGGAAATAAGAGTATTCTGAAATTTATGGTTTACAAGGAAAAGGATAAACAAAACCCTGAAATCTGGCTGGCAAAAAAGCAATAGAATCTGAAACTTTTCAGCGATAAATTGAGTATAAACAAAGGATATAGAAGTTCCTGATGAAAAGAAAAATTGACATACAATCCGAGATTTCGAACATAAGGAAAATTGAAGCATTAATTGACGAACTATCGAGTGAGTTAAAAATTAACAGGGAAGCCTACGGGAAGATCCTGGTGGCAACGATGGAGGCTGTTAATAATGCTATAATTCATGGAAACAAAACAGACAATACCAAGTTTGTAAGCGTAAATTTTACAATACAGGAAAGCAGGCTGATGGTTACTGTCGAAGACGAAGGCAAGGGTTTTAATCCTGAACTTATACCTGACCCAACAGCTCCGTCAAATATTGAGAATCTGCATGGAAGAGGTGTTTATCTTATGACTAATCTTGCTGACAATATAGAATTCAACAGCAGTGGAAACCAGGTGAGAATGGTTTTTAATATTGCATAACGTGAAAATTTCATTTCACTATCAGTATCCGAACTACAGGTTAAGAAATACAGGCAGCTTAAAGAGGTGGCTGGAAGGAGTAATCAGGTCTAACTCGAAAATTACCGGTACTATTTCATTCTTTTTGCTAAATGATGAAGAAATAAGGGCAATTAACAGTGAATTCCTTGAACATGATTATTATACTGATGTTATATCTTTTAACTATTCAGAAAATGAAATAGTTAATGGAGAAATATATATTGGTTATGATACGGTTAAGCTTAATGCAACTAATATTGATATTGCTTTTACAGAAGAAATAAGAAGGGTTCTTCTTCATGGCGTCCTGCATTTATTGGGATTTGACGATAAGAGCGAAGGTGAAATAGAAATTATGAGAAAACTGGAGGATAAGTATCTTGAAGAATACAGAAATGCATTTTGAGTATGATGTTGCAGTAATAGGTGGTGGTCATGCAGGTTGTGAGGCTGCTTATGCATCGGCAGGGATGGGTATGAAGACAGTTCTGATTACGATGGACATGACGAAACTGGGACAGATGTCGTGCAACCCGGCCATGGGAGGTATAGCAAAGGGACAGATTATAAGGGAGATTGATGCGCTGGGAGGAGCTTCTGGAATTGTAACAGACAGAAGTATGATACAATTCAGAATGCTTAACAGGTCAAAAGGACCCGCAATGTGGAGTCCCAGGGCACAATGTGACAGAGACCTGTTTAGCCGGGAATGGAGAATATTGCTCGAAAACAGGGATAATCTGTATATGTGGCAGGAACGCGCAACTAAGCTTATAGTTGAAGGTGGAAAGATTGAGGGTGTGGAAACCAGTTTTGGAACCAGGATTAAGGCATCTGCTGTAATTATAGCCAGCGGTACCTTTTTGAACGGTTTGATGTATGTGGGTTTTAGTACCTCTGAAGGCGGACGATCCGGAGATGAATCGTCGAAAGGAATAAGCGAGCAATTAAGGGAGTTTGGCTTTGAGGTAGAACGAATGAAAACCGGAACCAGTGCCAGGTTAGACGGAAGAACAATTGACTTCGGCAGGATGACAGAACAAAAAGGTGATGCCGAGGGAAGATGTTTTTCGTACCTGCATGATAGAATTGAAATTAACGATGAAAGAAGCTGCTATATAGTACATACAAACAGGGAAGTACATGATTTACTCAGGGAAGGCTTAAAGCATAGTCCATTATACCAGGGTATGATTAAAGGTATCGGCCCAAGGTATTGTCCTAGTATCGAAGATAAAATAGTGACTTTTGCTGATAAGGAAACACATCAGTTGTTTATTGAACCCGAAGGCTGGGATACAAACGAATATTATATAAATGGCTATGCATCAAGCCTGCCGCTTGAGACTCAGTTGAAGGCTTTAAGGAAAATTCCGGGACTTGAGAATGTTGCTATTTACAGACCGGGTTATGCAATCGAATATGACTTCTTTCAGCCCACGCAGTTAAAGCAGACACTTGAAACAAAAAGAATAGAGAACCTTTATTTCGCCGGACAGATTAATGGTACAACCGGATATGAAGAAGCCGGGGCACAGGGATTAATTGCCGGAATAAATGCGGTAAGAAAGATAAGAGGCGAAGAAAGTGTTATTTTTAAAAGAGACGAAGCATATATTGGTGTATTAATCGACGACCTGGTCACAAAGGGAGTGGATGAGCCTTACAGGATGTTTACTTCGAGGGCCGAATACAGAATCCTTCTCAGACAGGATAATGCTGATGAAAGGTTAACCCCGGTCGGGAAAGAGATCGGGCTGATTGACAGCGAACGGGAGAAGAGGTTTATAGAAAAGAAGGAGATGGTAAAAAGGCTAAGAAATGAGCTTAAGGAGATAAAATATAAACCTGACCAGGTAAAAGATTTATTGTTGGAGAAAGGTACGAGCGAACTTAAGCACGGTGCAAGTATTGAAAATCTGGCAGGACGACCCCAATTAAGCCTGGAGGAGTTGCTTACAATAAGTAAGAGGGGCCGTGAGCTGATGGAGGCACTGGGAAGCAGAAAGGCTGAAATTCTTGAATCGGTGGAAATTGGAATAAAGTACCAGGGATATATAGACCGAGAGAGAAATGTGGCAGATAAAATAAAACGCCTTAACGATTTAAAACTCCCTGAAGATATAAGTTATGAGGAGTTAAAATCAATATCTACTGAGGGAAGACAGAAGCTCGAAAAATTCAGACCTGCAACAATAGGGATGGCCAGCAGAATCAGTGGTGTATCGCCAAGCGATGTAGCAGTATTGTTAATGTACCTGGGGAGATGATAGTATTTCAGCTTATTATAATGGATTAGCTGGAATAGGATATATATTTTACAGAGTCCATAATAAAATGCGATAACAGGATTAACTGTTTATAAACGCAGATTTTTCATATCTTAATGTTGATAAGTGTTTATTTTCATGGTTCCACGTGGAACAAATTTTCTAATTTATCTTTTTATGAAAAAAAAAGGAAATTATATAGATGTATTTTCAAGAGAGATATATCCTGCAGAAGTCCTGGTTGAAGGCGGCAGAATAGTATCTGTGGTCAGGATAGATGAAGAACAATCCTGCTATATAATGCCTGGATTTATTGATTCACATGTTCATATTGAAAGCTCTATGCTGGTGCCTTCAGAGTTTGCTGTTGTGGCAGTCAGGCATGGTACTGTTGCTGTAGTTTCAGATCCGCATGAGATAGCAAATGTACTGGGAAAGGAGGGAGTGGTTTTTATGGTAAACTCTGGTAAATCGGTGCCATTCAAGTTTTATTTTGGAGCACCTTCATGTGTGCCTGCAACCCCTTTTGAGTCGTCTGGTGCTGTTCTCGATTCTGCCGATATTAAAGAATTGCTGGCTGATAATGATATATATTTTCTTGCTGAGATGATGAATTATCCGGGTGTAATCAATAAAGATGCAGAAGTGACAAAGAAGCTGGAATATGCGAGGAAAAGTGGTAAGATGGTAGACGGACATGCCCCAGGTTTGAGGGGTAAAGAATTAAGGGCCTATATTGATGCAGGCATTTCTACAGATCATGAGGCATCTGATTTTGAAGAGGCGAAAGAAAAGCTTAAACGGGGGATGAAGATATTAATACGGGAAGGCAGTGCTGCCCGCAACCTGGAGGCACTGGCCCCGCTTTTTAAAGATTATCCGGGGAGCCTGATGTTATGCTGTGATGATATACACCCCGAGATGCTTCAGGAAAGGCATATAAACGGACCTGTAAAAGACCTGCTTGGTAAGGATTATGATTTTTTTGATGTAATAAGGGCGGCAAGCCTTAACCCGGTTCTTCATTATAAGCTGGATGTAGGACTGCTGAGGGCAGGAGATCCGGCTGATTTTATTGTTGTGGACAATCTTAAGGAAATAAATGTGCTGGAAACCTGGATAGAAGGAAACATGGTTTATAAGCAAGGCAAAGTTAATTTTTCTGCACCTGCCCTGGTGCATAAGAATAAGTTTAACTGTTCAGTTATAAAAGGCAAGGAAATAAGTGTCAGGAACCAGCACAAATTAGTGAGGGTAATTGAAGTAGAGGACGGGGAACTTCTGACCCGCGAAAAGAGATATAAGTGGAGCGACAAAAATATCCTTGAAGCATCGGTTGGGGAGGATATATTAAAGATTGTGGTTAAGGATCGATACCACGACAGACCACCGGTGGTTGGTTTTGTGAAGGGGTTTCAACTTAAAAAAGGTGCCTTTGCAAGCTCAGTAGCGCACGACAGTCATAATATTATTGCAGTGGGGACAGAAGACAACTCAATTGTAAAGGCCATAAATGCCTTAGTTGAATTGAAAGGAGGATTGTCTGTTGTTTCTGATGGCGAAACCAGTATACTTGGCCTTCCTGTGGCAGGTATAATGACGGATGTTCCATGTGGAACAATTGCTTCTCAATACCTTGAATTATCTGATAAAGTGAAAGATATGGGAAGTCATTTAAAGGCACCTTTTATGACCCTGTCATTTATGGCCCTGCTGGTAATTCCTGAATTAAAGCTGGGGGACAAGGGGCTGTTTGATGGCATAAAGTTTGAGTTTACTTCATTATTTGCAGAAAAACAGCTGTAAAAACATCTTCTTTCATGCCAATGCCTGGCATTTACTTCAGCTAAAGAATTATTTTTGTTAGCAGAGTGAGAAGTGAAAGCAAAATAAAGGAGCTTAAGCAAATCGCAGGTTCTCTTGCTGAGGAGCCCGGCGTATACCAGTTTTTTGATAAGGAGCAAAAGCTGATATATGTAGGTAAAGCAAAGAATCTGAAAAAGAGGGTAATGTCGTATTTTGGGAAAAACATCAGTGGCAAAACCCTTGTAATGCGTAATAAGATAGCAACAATTAAAGAGATTGTTGTTGAAAATGAGTCAGAAGCATTGCTGCTTGAGAACAGCCTGATAAAGAAATACCAGCCCCGTTACAATGTGTTGATGAAGGACGATAAAACCTTTCCCTGGATTGTTGTAAGGAAAGAGGTTTTTCCAAGGGTATATATGACCAGGAATGTAATTCGTGACGGGTCTGTTTACTTTGGTCCTTATACTTCTGTAGTGATGGTAAAGACCCTGCTTGGACTTATAAGACAGTTATATAAGCTAAGGACCTGTAATTTGAATCTTTCGGCTGAGAAAATTGAATCTTCACAGTATAAGGTTTGTCTTGAATATCATATTGGTAACTGCAGCGCACCCTGCGTTGGGAAGCAAACAGAGAATGATTACAATGAATCAATATCCCAGATAAAGGAAATACTTGGGGGGAATATACATAGTGTAAATCGTTACCTGAGGGAGCTTATGAAGCAGTATTCCTCCGAGCTGAAATTTGAGGAAGCACAGGTAATAAAGGAAAAGCTGGAGGTTCTGGATAAATACAGAAGCCGGTCTACGGTTGTGAATCCCAGGATAAATAATGCAGATGTTTTTGCCAGCGTAGAGGGTGGAGGCAGTGTATTCGTCAACTATATCAAGATAATAAAGGGAGCTGTTATTCAGACCCAGACACTTGAGCTAAAAAAGCGTATTGATGAATCACTGGAAGAGCTTATGTCGTTAGCCATTACTGAGTTACGGCAAAGAAATAATAGTTTGTCGAAAGAGATTATTGTACCTTTTATGCCTGATATCAGGGAGCAGGGAGTAAAATATACCTGTCCGCGAAAGGGCGATAAATTAAAGTTGATTGACCTGGCTTTGCGAAATGCAGTTTTGCACAGAGCCGGCACACAAAGGAAGAAAGAGGATAAGAAGTACGAAGTAAGGGATAAAAGGAATCTTGAAGAGATTAAAAATGACCTGAGGCTGCCGGAACTGCCTGTTCATATTGAATGCTTCGATAATTCAAATATTCAGGGTCATAATCCAGTTGCCTCGTGCGTTGTATTCAGGGGTGGCAGACCAAGCAAGAAAGAATACCGTCATTATAATATTAAAACCGTAAAGGGGGCTGATGATTTTGCGTCAATGTCAGAGGTGGTTTTGCGGAGATACAGTCGTTTAGTTGAAGAAGGAAAAAGTTTACCCCAGCTAATAATAGTTGATGGAGGTAAAGGGCAGTTAAACGCAGCGGTAAAAAGCCTGGAGAAACTTGGACTGCGGGGAAAAATATCAATAGCCGGTATTGCAAAGAGGCTTGAGGAAATATATTTCCCCGGTGATTCAGTTCCTCTTTATATTGATAAAAATTCATACAGTCTTAAAATTATTCAGCAATTGAGAAATGAAGCACATCGTTTTGGTATAAATTTTCACCGGGCAAAGAGAAGCAAGGAAATGATTATTTCAGAGCTGGATCAGATAAAGGGTATAGGAGAAAAAACCAAGGAGGTGTTGTTGAAGGAATTTGGTTCAGTTGCTGAAATCAGGGAAGCAGACCAGGAAACACTTGAAAAACTCGCAGGAGCTTCAAAAGCTATCAAAATTATGGAATTCTTCCGTAAATCACCACAGGCTGAGTAATTTTCCTGCATCAGATGTAGTCGCCTAACAGCTTATATATCAGACATATGTGTCGGCCATGACGTGAGATTAACGGTCTCAGGTTTTAGTATTTATTCTCCCGTGCAGGGTTCTGCATCAAATAAGCAACTATAAGCACTTAAAAATGAAAAAAAGCGTAACACCGAAAGTTACGCTTTTTATATATAAACTGTTTTCTATATTCCCTCGAGAGAGTTAAGCAGCTCTGTTAGTTTTTCTCCTGATGATGGACGTGGGGCCCTGGCGTTAATAAATTTTCCATCACGGTCAAGAAGGACAAAGGTTGGAATATATCTTACAAGATAATCATCATTCATATTTATCCCATCATGCAGTTGCAGCCATTGAGGCTTATCACGGGTAACCATATCAATCCACGCCTGCTTGTCCTGGTCTACCGAGATAGAAATAATTTTGATATTCTTATCGGCATAATTTACTGCCATTTCTTCGAGTACAGGAATTTCAATTTTACAGGGCCCGCACCATGTTGCCCAAAAATCAATATAGACATATTGCCCTTTAAAATCAGATAAAGAAACCATGTTCCCGTCTATATCGGGGATAGTAAATAAAGGAGCCGGCTCTCCCGCTTTCAGTGGCGCCCACATTTCTTCTTTTTCTTTCAGGGCATCAATCGCTTCCTGGTCTGTAATGTTTTCATAAAACATTTGTACATAATCTTCTATCCCGGCTGTACCTGAATAATCAACAACAGTCGAAATGTTCTGATTCAGAAAATAGTTTCTCATATCCTGGTTTTCAATATTATTCAGGATGTAGTCGAATTGAGCTCCAAGCAATTTCGCTGTACCCCAGTCTTCGTCTGAAGAAACATCTGCACTCTTTTCAATATTCTTATTGATTATTCCCCCTATAACCCCAAGTGCCACAGGCACATTCATATATTCAGGATTATTAATATTGATTTTATTTTCAAAGTCATACCAGTTCTCCGGAAGTTCAACTTCTTCGACTTTTGCATAGTACTTATGTGCCGGTTCGTACTGGCTTAGGGATGAATAGAATGAAAACTCATAATTAAGCATCTGGGCTCTGACAAATTCTTCAGAAACGCCAGGGTTTTCGTTGCGGTAGCTTTCAAGCAGCTCTACTTTTGAGTTCATGATTGACTCAACACCCGAGCGATATTCTTCTGCCGGTCCGGCATAGAGATCTCTCATACCTGATGAAAGCTCCCTGTTAAGTTCGCCCAGCTTAAGCAGGTAAGAGTTTTCGGATGCCAGGTCTCCTTCAAATACAAGAGTGCTGTCAAAATTCTCAGCATTAAAATTCAGGTCAAGGTTATAACCGGGAGCCAGGTATACTTCAAGCCTGTTTTTGCCTGCAAAGAGGTAAAAATTACCAGGTTTTTCGAGATTTTTTGATATCGAAAATGTTCCATCATCGGCAAGTGCAAGGGTGTCGGTATTTCTGCCTTCCCGCAGCAAAATGTAGTCAGCCTCAAGTCCATGGGCCGAGCCACTAAGCACAGAAGTTACTGGTTTATCTTCTGATGAGCATGAAATTAGCGCAAGTAACGCGAATAAATAAAATACTTTCTTCATAATAATAAGGTTATTTGTGTCTGGACGTTGTAAAGTAAATAAACTCAAGCAATGATTTTTTGTAATCTGAATCAGGGTAGGTGTCAAGTATGGCAAGGGCCATATCCCTGTATTTATCCATCATTTCACTGGCATAGTCAAGACCACCGTTTTCGCTAACAAAATTCACTACAGTTTTAATATCAGCAGCTGATTTCCTGTCGGCTTTTATAATATTCAGAATTCTTCTCTTTTCTGAAACTGTAACTTTCTCCAGGGCATGTATCAAGGGAAGGGTTATCTTTTTTTCCCTTATATCATTACCTGCCTGTTTGCCCGTAAGCCCGTTATTCTGGTAATCAAAAATGTCGTCTCTTATCTGGAAAGCAATTCCAATATTCTCTCCAAGTGCCCTCATCTTCACAATGCTGTCTGCATCATCGGTGGCAGATTTTGTTCCGGTCTCGGTACAGGCAGCAATAAGAGCTGCGGTTTTCATTTTGATAATCTGGAAGTAGGTCTCTTCGTCTATATTGAGTTTTCTTGATTTCTGGAGCTGAAGAAGCTCACCTTCCGACATTGCCTTTACTGCATTGCTGACAATTTCCAGCATATCGTACCTGTTTTTCTGTACGCTTATCAGCAAGCCCTGTGAGAGAAGAAAATCTCCGGTGAGAACCGCAATCTTAGAATTCCAGAGCGCATTTATTGATAATGCTCCACGCCTTTCGCGAGCTCCGTCAACAACATCATCATGAACAAGGGTTGCCGTGTGAAGCAATTCGATAAAGGTGGCAGCAATATGAGTAGATTCGCTGATACCGCCATTCAGTCCTGCAGACAAAAACACGAGCATGGGCCTCATCTGTTTGCCCTTCCTCCTGAGGATATAATTTATAATAATTTTAAGCAGGGGTATGTCTGTTTTAAGGGTGTCATTAAAATACCCTTCAAACCTTTTCATTTCGTCTTTAACAGGAAATCTGATTGAAGATAAGGTGGACATATTTGCTTATTATCAGAAGCAAAGATATAAAAATAGAAGTACTATAAGCATTAATGTCCTATAACAGATATATAGCAATTATGTACATATTTATATATATTTGCATTATCAATCTGACCGTAACTAATTTTATTATTCATATCATGACAAATATTAAGCTCGATCCACAACAACTTGAATCGGCGGCAAACATGCTGAAAGCTATAGCACATCCCATGAGAATCGCTATAATAGATTTTCTGCAGGGAGGAGAGGAATTGTCTGTAACCCAGATACATAAAAAGCTGGGTATTGAACAGTCAACAACCTCGCATCATCTTGGAATACTTAAAGACAAGGGAGTTCTGATATCCAGGCGGGAAGGCAAGAACACATATTATTCATTAAAACATGAAAACCTTAAGAATATAATTAATTGCGTAAGTATGTGTAAACAATCTTAATTTTATTCTTTGCCGGTATCTGCAAAAAATTTCTTCTGGAATATTATAATTATAAACACCCCGACAGTTACGGCACTGTCAGCAAGATTAAAGACAGGTCGGAAAAAGATAAATGACTGTCCGGGTCTAAAGGGAGACCATTCCGGCCAGCTTCCTTTTAACACCGGGAAATACAGCATATCAACAACCCTTCCATGAAACAGCGAGGAATAACCTCCTCCTTCAGGTAAAAATGTTGCAGGCTGGAAGTAGCTTTCAGAAAATATCATTCCATAAAAAGCACTGTCAATAAGATTTCCTATCGCCCCGGCCATAATAGCACTAATTGCAAGCACGAGCCCGGATGGCACCTTGTGTTTAATCAGGTGTGAAATATACCATCCAATACCTATTATGGCAAAAAGCCTGAAAAGACTTAAGAACAATTTGCCTGTTTTTCCCCCAAGTTCCATTCCGAAGGCCATACCGTTATTTTCAATAAAGTGCAGGACAAACCAGTTCCCGAACACACTTTTTTCTTCTCCGATAACCATTGTGGTTTTAATCCAGATCTTAAAGGCCTGATCGATAAACAGTATCAATAATATAAGCAGAACAGATTTGGTTCTTAGTGACATATTCTAAATTTTGAGGCCGCAAAATAGTAAAATTTTATGATATGGTATTATGGTCTGACGGGCAGAGAGGAATAATAATAATTGATCTTGGCCTGAACTATCTATTTACTAATGGCTTTTGATGCTTATATTTATATGTCCAAAACCCACATAAATATTGATTTATGGATGTAAGCTATAGAATTATTATTACGCTGCTGATTATTGTTTCAGCCTTATCATGCAGGCGCGTTGGGAATATTGATATTTCAGGTGAATGGTCGTTCTGCGATGATCCGCACGACCTGGGTATCGGGGAGGAATGGTTTAAGAAAAGCTTAAATGAAAACATATACCTCCCCGGTTCAATGGCAGAAAATGGCTTTGGAGATGAGATAGACACGTCAACCTTCTGGACCGGACAGATAGTGGATAAAAGCTGGTATACGGAAGAAAAGTATAAGAAATACAGGGAAGAGGGAAACATTAAAATCCCTTTCTGGTTACAGCCTGATAGAAAATATACCGGCGCCGCCTGGTATTCAAAAATCATTGAAATTCCGCGGGGGTGGGATAAAAGAAGTATACTGCTTAGCCTTGAGAGGTGTCATTGGGAGAGCCGGGCCTGGATCGATTCAATTGAGCTGGGAATGCAAAACACTCTTGCCACACCACATAGCTATGATCTTACAGGTTTTGCTACGCCCGGGAAACACCGCCTCACAATTCGCATTGACAACAGGATAAAGGATATAAACCCCGGAATTAATTCTCACAGTATAACTGATCATACCCAGGGAAACTGGAATGGTATTGCCGGAAAAATGGAAATATATTCAGAACCCCTTGTATATATTGAACATGTTTCTTGTTTTCCAGATATTAATACAGGAACGGTATGGCTTGATGTTAATATTAAAAATGCAGGAGACCAGACTGTTAACTGCCTGCTTGAAGTACTATGTAATAAGAGTGATGAAAAGAAGGGAAAAAGAACCAGAACAGAGAAATACCACTTAAGTATCGATCCGGGCCTGAGCCGGAATTCAGTTGAGTTCCTGGTTGGTAAGGATCTTGCTCTCTGGGATGAATTTTCGGCATCCACCTACGATCTGGATATATCGCTTGATTCAAAAAATGGGAAAAGCTTTTATAGTACCGTGCTGGGCTTCAGAAAGGTAGAAACTTCAGGCGGGCAGATTCTTATTAATGGCAGACCAATATTCTTAAGAGGAACACTGGAATGCTCGGTATTTCCTCTCACTGGCTATCCTCCTGCGAATGAGGAAGCATGGAAGCGGATAATGCAAATAATTAAGACGCATGGTCTTAACCATATAAGATTTCATTCCTGGTGTCCTCCCGAGGCTGCTTTTGTGGCAGCAGATAAAGCAGGTATTTACCTGCAGGTGGAATGTTCCTCGTGGGCTAACAGCGGAAGCTCAATAGGCGATGGTAAGGCTATTGACAGGTGGTTAATTGAGGAGGGAGAAAGTATTATCCGGAATTACGGCAATCATCCATCCTTTATTATGATGGCATACGGAAACGAACCGGCTGGTATCAACCAGAATGAATACCTGGGTGAGTTTATTGATCATTTCAGAGAACACGACAGGCGAAGGATTTATACATCTGGAGCAGGCTGGCCATTAATCGACAAGAATGATTATCATAATTCTCCACTACCAAGAATACAGGGCTGGGGAGAAGAACTTAAGAGCATAATTAATTCTGAAAGGCCATCAACAGATTATGATTGGACGGCCAGGATTAGGGCTTTCGACAAACCCGTGGTAAGCCATGAAATAGGGCAATGGTGTGTTTATCCTGATTTCTCGGAAATAAATAAATACACCGGTGTATTGAAAGCCAGGAATTTTGAGATATTCAGGGAAACTCTTGAGAACAACGGACTTGAAGAGTATTCTGAACTTTTCCTCAGTGCTTCAGGAAAGCTTCAGGCCCTTTGTTATAAAGCTGAAATTGAAGCCGCCCTGCGGACTCCCGGGTTTGCCGGTTTTCAGCTGCTTGATTTACACGATTTCCCGGGGCAGGGATCAGCCCTGGTTGGCGTTTTAAACGCTTTCTGGGAAGAAAAGGGATATATAAGCCCGGACGAGTTCAGGAGATTTTGCAGTGAACTTGTGCCCCTGGCAAGACTCGATAGAATGGTGTTTAATAACAGCGACACCCTTAATGTTGAATGCCAGGCTTCATATTTTGGAAAGGATGATATCAGTCAGGCTTCTGCATATATTGAAATTATAAAGGGAGAGGAGCTTATTTTTAAAAGGGACATTAGCGCGCCTGAGTTAAAAACCGGAAGCCTGAATAACCTGGGGGTATTCAGCATTCCTCTTCATGATTTTGAAGCGCCTGCCATGTACACCCTGCAGGTGAATGTTGAGGGCAGAAGCAATAGCTGGAATATATGGGTATATCCCGACAAAAATAAACTGACAGGTAACAATATTCTTGTTACAAATGGTTTAAACCCTGATGCAATAAAAGCGCTGCAGAGAGGTGAAAACGTTTTAATCTGCACAGGTAAAAACGCACTATCAGAAAAGGCAGGGGCAGATATAGGGCTTGGTTTTTCATCAATCTTCTGGAATACTGCATGGACAAGAGGACAAAAGCCTCACACACTTGGAATTTTATGTGATCCTTCGCACCCTGCTCTGGCAGAATTTCCGTCCCGCTTTCATTCGGACTGGCAGTGGTGGGATGCTATGAGTAATTCGTCGGCAATTAATATGGAGGTATTCAGAAAAAAACCGGAAACAATAGTAAGAATAATAGACGACTGGTTTCAAAACAGGGACCTGGCACTGGTTTTTGAGGGAAGGTGTTTAAATGGCGGGCTTATTGTTACCGGTATCGATCTATTAAATAATACTGAAAAAAGGCCTGAGGCTGTACAATTATTGCACAGCCTTACAGGCTATATGTCTTCAGAATTATTTAAGCCCGAGGTGCTTATGGATATACAGGAGCTGGGATCCATATTTCCGGAGGATAAACAGCCATGAATTTAACACCAGGCGACTCAATATACAGTGCCTGGTTCCTGTGCAGAAGATCCTGGATTTATGTAAGTTAGAATTCATTTTTCTTAAAGATTTCAGTTCTGGATGTAATCCACATAACTGACGCAAGCCCGATAAATAAGCCTATATTTCCTGCCAGGTAAGCATATTCGTTCAGGGCAAGCAGAAAGTATAAAAACAGGTAAAGGCCGCTGAGTAGTCCGCCGGTTACGAAATATGCCCTGCGTGTTTTCATTATTGAGCCCGAAAAGGCAGTTATCAATGCTACCGTAGCCAGTGCAGCAAGAATATACGCCAGGTTAAAACCAATTTGTTCGCTAAGTGAATTAAGGAGTGAGAAAAACAGTACAAGGGCAAGAGAGACAAGGAAATAAGAGAAAATATGAATTCTTTTTTCTGAAGAGAGTTCCATAAATATCAATACCATAAATGTAAAGGCGATAAACAGTAAGCCGTATTTTGAACTTCGTTCCGATTTCTGGTAATGATCAACTTCAAGAATCATATCCACGCCAAAGGCTTCAGATTCTATTTCATGTACCGGACCAAGCCATTGGAGCGGGAAATTCCGGTTTAAATGAGTTATATTCCAGTGAGCACTGAAACCATCCTTGCTTATTTCCCTCTTTTCGGGCAGGAAGTGACCGCTGAAAGAAGGAGATGTCCAGTCTGAGCTGATTTTAACAGAGGTATTTTTACCTACAGGAGTAAAATACATTCCCTCAGAGCCCTTAAGCCCAAAATGAATTTCAAACGGAAGTAAAGTACTTTCTTTGCCGGGTAGCACGGGGAAGGATATTCCTGAACTAAAAAGATCATTTTCTGGCAGTCCCGGCTCTGCACTTATGTTTATATTATCGAGCGAGAGAGTGACAGAATTTTTAAGTCCGCGGTTATCCGAAATACCCATACTGATATATGCTTCATCCCACAGGGCTTTATAGTTTTCGGGTTCGTCAGGCAGGTCAAAATATCCCTTTACAAGGAGCTCAGACTCATAGATTACCGCTTCATAAATTCCCTTGTACCTTATTTCCGGATTAATGCTTCCTTCAATTATTAATTCTTCGGGAAGGATGTGCCAGGTTTTCCTGTTTAGTTCAGGGCCGGGTTTGCTGTTATCCGGAATACGATATACCGGGACATTCAGAACCGGACCTGATAAAGTTTGTTTTTTTCCCCAGTTCTCAGAAATTTCATTTTTTACAGCTTCTGAATTACTTTCCCGCTCCAGAATTACCATTTTTATTAGCTGGAGAGGTATCAGGAACATTATTGCCATAATGCCCAGAAGGATCATTTTTACTGTCATGGTTTCGTACCACTTTGTCTGATTGTTGGCTTCTTTTTCCATTGTTCTAAACTAAAAGTACTTTGAAATGCAAAGTATATTAATAAAAAAATTATCTTCTTATAAGTTGCTCAAGGGCGCCGAGGTGTTCGTTAAAAACCTTTTTTCCTTTATCGCTTGCATTGTATTTTGTATTGGGTTTTCTCCCGATAAATTGCTTGTGTATCTTTACCAGGCCTCCTTTTTCAAGAGCCTTCAGGTGACTGGCAAGATTGCCGTCGGTAACACCAAGTAATTCTTTCAGGGTATTGAAATCCACAGAGTCATTCACCATTAAAGCAGACATTATACCCAGCCTCACCCTGTTTTCAAGGAGTTTATCCAGCTTATTTATCAGATCCTTCATCCTTTATGCGCTTACCTGTATTTTTGATAAAGGATCAATCCGTATAAAATATGCAATGCACTAAAGCCAAGCAACCAGAATATTAAGGAAAGTTGAGTGAAAGAGGCGGCCAGCAGACCAAAAATGATTTCAATGCCACCCAGGTACTGAACCTCGCCAAAGGTATATTTACCGGCATTAAAAAGAGCAAGTCCGTAAAATATCAGCATGGATGCTCCAATATATTCAGGATTGTTATTCACCAGTAATATGATTATAAATACAGCTCCGGCAGCAAGTGGTACAAAAAGGTTTACCAGGAGCTGACGTGTTACCGGGCTCCATATTTTCTGATTCTTTGACCGGCTTTTTTTAAGTGCCAGCAGGTAGGCTGTAGCCAGCGAAATAATCATAATCAGTACAAAAAATGCAAGAGCCAGTATTTTATTATTAAGCGATATTTCAGCACTGAACAGGGAATAATCTCCCTTGCTGCTTTCGTTCAGAATAATAAACCTGCACACTATCGCCCCGATTAAGGCATATAAACCTATAAAAACCCCGGATAGTCCGCTTAAAGACAGAAAGCGTGATGACTCTTCCATTATTTTCCTTATAATTTTAAGGTCATCTGTATGTTTTTCCTGTGCACCCATGGTTGTGTTTTAAAAGTACTTTGTAATGCAAAGCTAATAATAGTTTTTATAAAAGCAAGTATTATTTGAATAGAAGATTCTTTTTGGGCCGGGAGCATGCCTGTATTCCTGAGCTTTCTGCTGCAACTTAAAGATAAGCCAATGGTAATGTTTTATTTATGCTCCGGTATAATTTATTATTTTTAGGGAAAAGAAGAAAGCAATGAATTCAAGGGAACGAGTACTCAGGGCAATTAACAGGCAGAAAGTAGACAGGCCTCCTGTTTTTGCCAGTTTTACACCCCAGGCAGGGGAAAGGCTTTGTGCCCACCTGGGCTTGCCTGCAGAGAAAGCGGTTGATTCTTTTCTATCGACAAGGGTATCTTTTACCAATACCCTGCTTACCCTGGGGAATGACTGTGTTTGTATTGCAGCAGGAAGGCCCGACGGATTTACACTGAAGCGGGAGAATAATATTGTTATTGATGAATGGGGAATTGGCTGGATTGATACCGGGGTATACAGCGAAATGGCCATCCATCCCCTTGAGCATGCAGAGACTGTAAACGATATAATCTCTTATAATTTTCCCGATCCCTCAGGTACAGATAAATTTGCTCTTGCCCGTGAACAGGTGCAAAAGTATGCTTCAGATTTTGCCATTATAGCCGAACAGGAGTGCACTATTCTGGAACTATCGTGGTATATGACAGGCCTTGAAAAATTCCTGATGGACCTGCTGATGGAACGAAAATACATATTTGAGCTAATGGACCGCGTAATGGAGATAAACCTGGCACACATCATTACCATGGTTGAAATGGGGGCAGATATTGTATGGACAGGAGATGATATTGGAAACCAGTCGGGGATGATGCTGGATCCTGATCTCTGGAGAAAGCACTTCAAACCCAGGATGGAATATATCTTTTCCAGGATTAAGAAGCTGAATCCTGATATTAAAATTGCCTATCACAGCTGCGGTTCGCTTATTCCTGTTATTCCTGACCTGATAGAAATAGGCCTTGATATACTTAACCCGATTCAGCCACTTGCAAAGGATATGGAAGCTCAATCATTGAAGAATAGATTCGGGCATGAATTAATGTTTTTTGGTGGTGTGGATATTCAGAATATTTTGCCCTTCGGCAGCAGGGAGGAGGTAATACAGCACCTCAGGAGGATTAAGAATATATTTGGTGCAGAGGGTGCTTATATACTTGCTCCGGCACATAATATACAACCCGACACTCCAACTGAAAATGTGCTGGCATTTTTCGAAGAAGCACTGAAGAGTATTTGATATATTTTTAAATAAAACCTGATCCAAAATAACAAAAACAGGCCCCGGGCCCCTGTACAGAATTGATTGTTATCAGCCTTATAGCCTGGAAGCTTTAATGGAGATAAAATTTTGGAGGAATTGATTTTTAGGCATAATTTTACCTTATGTCAGATATAAACTTTAATACAGACTGGAGGGTAGTAGCATCTACAATTTATAATAAACCCGTTGATTCCAAGATGCTTGGATCGGTTGAGGTGGATGTTACTGATCTTGAAAAGTACATTACAAATAAGAGGAAAGAGGGATTGAAAATAACACCGACACATATTTTCACCCTTATTTTTGCAAGAGGTTTAAAATTTGAAGTTCCGGAACTGAATACTTATGTGCGCAGAGGCAGGATAGTACACAAGGAAAGCGTTGATGCAATGATAAGTGTAATGATCCAGAGAGATGAAATGAGTTCTGTAAAAGTTCCGTCGGCAGAGTTTATGACCCTTTCAGAATTGTCGGAATTCCTTTCTGAAAAAATTAAAGAAACCAGGTCGGGGGAAGAAAACAGGGAGATGAGAAAAAAGGGTATGCTTGCCCGGATACCCTGGCCTTTCAGAAGATGGTTTTACAAGCTGATAAAGCTAATAACAATAAGCTGGGGCTACTCTTTTGCAGGTATATCGGCAAACAACTATGGCTCATTCGTGGTGGCCAATATAGGTACGGTAGGCCTGGATGTGGGCTACCCGGCTCTTTTCCCCACGTCGAATGTTGCAATTGTATTTACAATGGGTGGAATATATAAGAAACCGGCAGTTGTGAATGATCAAATAGTTCCCAGGCGACTTATGAACTTAAGCGTGGCAATGGATCACAGGGTGGTTGATGCTTCGCACGGCGGCAGGTTGTTCAGGTATGTTAAAAGAATGATTCAAACGCCTGAGCTGCTTGAAAGAAAACCGGAATAAAAATCGCTGCTTTTTAACTTCCTCTTAACATTTTTCTGTCAAATTGGTTATAACTATCATAGTTTAAACCCTTAACTTGCATCTTATTCAGAATTTTTATAATAAACCATGGAAAGATGAACCTTAACAGACGAAAATTTATTAAAACCGGAGGGGCTGTTGCAGCAGGGACAGTGTTGCTGCCACCTTTCTTAAAATCGTGCAATAATTTACATTTAAATCCTGACGTGAAAAGCTACCTCGAACATTTTGAAGTTTCGGCCGAAACATTAAGAAAAGTAATATCTTCTGCAATGTCGAAAGGAGGAACATATGCAGACCTGTTTTTTGAGCATAAGATAAGTAACAGCCTGGGCCTTGAAGACGGTAAGGTTAACAGGGCCTTCTCCAATATAGATTATGGAGTGGGAATACGGGTTTTGAATGGTGACCAGACCGGCTTTGCCTATTCTGAAACAGTTAGCCTGGAAGCCATGCAGAAAGCTGCAAAAATGGCTGCAGAGATTGCCAATAGTCCGAATAAATTTACAACAGGCAGAATAGATGAAAAAGTGCCCGGAAAATACTACCGTATTGACCGTAAATGGGAAGATGTTTCTGTAAAAGATAAAATACCCTTTGTTCAGAAAATAAACGACAGGGTTTTTGCGCTCGACGACAAACTTATAAAGGTAAATGCCTTTCTTAACGACGAAACATCCTATGTTTTGTTCTATAATTCTGAAGGCAGGCTTACCTGGGATTACAGGCCTCTTGTAAGTTTTGGTGTTGTGTCAACCATGCAAAAAGACAAGCAGGTTGAAAGTAACTATTCTGCCCGCTCTTTCAGGAAGGGCTTTGAATGGTTAAGCGATGAACTTATCGGGGAGCTTGCAAAGGAAACTGTCGACAGAACAAATATTCTTTTTGAAGCAGTTAAGCCAAAGGCAGGCGAAATGCCTGTAGTAATGGGGGCGGGCGGATCCGGAATCCTCTTGCACGAGGCAATAGGCCATACCTTCGAAGCTGATTTCAACCGTAAGGGAGAATCAATTTTCAGCGATAAGATGGGCAAGAAAATAGCAGAAAGCTTTATTAATATTATTGACGACGGCACCCTTACCAATAACCGGGGTTCTCTGAATGTGGATGATGAAGGCAACGATGTGGAAAAAACCTACCTGGTTAAGGATGGAGTCCTTAACAGCTATATACATGACAGGATCAGCTCTGAATATTATAATGTTAATCCAACGGGCAATGGCAGACGGGAATCTTTCAGGTATATTCCTCTGCCACGCATGAGATCTACATATATGGAAACAGGGCCTGATTCACGGGAGGATCTTTTTTCCAGTGTTGATTATGGTGTTTATGTCGATAATTTCAGCAATGGGCAGGTTAAAATCGGCGCAGGAGACTTTACCTTCTTTGTAAAGTCTGGTTACCTTATCGAAAAGGGAAAACTTACACAGCCGATAAAGGATATTAACATTATTGGCAACGGACCGCAGGCACTTGCAGATATATCAATGGCTGCCGACGATTACCTGATTGATAACGGAACATGGATGTGCGGAAAAGGAGGACAATCGGTACCAGTAACATGCGGACTTCCTTCCGTACTTGTTAAGAAGCTTACAGTTGGTGGTACAAATGCCTAGATTTAATTAATGCAAAAGCAAATTTTAAAAATTAAGTAAAATGACGATCAAAGAAAAATATGATCTTGCAGAATGGGCCATGCAGACGGCTCTTGATAACGGAGCCCGGGAAGTAGTTGTAAGTATATTCAGCAGTGTAAGCAGCAGCGTTGAGGTGAGAGACAATAAGATTGATAAACTGGAACAGGAAAACCAGTCCGGATTATCCATAAAACTCTTTGTAGATAATAAGTATTCTGTTCATTCAACCAACAGGCTGAACAACAAGGACGAACTGGCCCGCTTTATAAGCGAGGCCATCGAGGGAACAAGGTATCTTTCAGAGGATGAATACAGAACCCTGCCTGATCCTGCCTTATATTACAAGGGAGATGGCAAGGACCTTAAAACATACGATTCGGAGATTGAGACGATTGATCCGCGGTCGAAAATTGATACTGCTTTTGCCATTGAAAAGGAAATTATCGGGACAGATGATAAGATTATATCTGTAACAGCCAGTTACTCAGATGGAATGAGCAACAGTGTTATGCTTACAAGTAATGGTTTTAAAGGAGACAGTTCGGGCTCTTACTTTGGGGTTTATGCTTCTGTATCTGTTGACGGTGGCGATGCAAGGCCCCAGTCGGGCTGGAGTGAAAGCACGATTTTTCACTCTAAGCTCAACAGCGAAGGACTGGCAAAGACTGCATTATTAAGAGCAAAGAGGAAGATTGGTCAGAAAAAGATTGCCTCGGGTAAAATGAAGATGATAGTTGAGAACAGGCTGGCCGGCCAGCTATTGTCGCCTGTGATTTCTGCCCTTAACGGGTCTGCAATTCAGCAGAAAAATTCATTTCTTGTTGATAGCAAAGGCAAAAAGTTTGGATCAGATAAACTTAGTCTTACAGACGACCCGACTCTTATCTCGGGGCGCGGATCAAAGCATTTCGATAACGAAGGACTTGCCCTGACTAAAAGAAAAGTTTTTGAAAAAGGTGTCTTGAAAAGCTACTTTATTGACACTTACTATGGCAAAAAGCTTGGTATGGAGCCAACTTCAGGCAGCATAAGCAATCTGGTTTTTGAAACAGGAACCCGGACACCTGAAGAGCTTATTTCAACCATTGACAGGGGCATCCTGGTAACCGGCTTCAACGGGGGAAATACAAACGGGGCTACCGGCGACTTCTCATATGGGATAGAAGGTTTTCTTATTGAAAAGGGAAAAGAGATTCAGCCTGTTTCGGAAATGAATATTACCGGGAATATGAAAGATCTGTGGATGAACCTTGAGGAAACAGGAAATGATGCATATGAAAATTCATCATGGAGAACCCCGACCCTGGTATTCAGGGATGTTGATTTTAGTGGATTATAAAACCTCTTACCTTACATAAGAGACCACGCCCGGGCGTGGAAAGGGGGACAAGGAAGTCCCCCTTTTAATAACTTAAAAATAAAATGATGATGGTAAATAAAACAGCAATAGTTTTTGGGGCAACAGGCCTTATTGGAACCTACCTGGTTGAGGAACTCATCCAGAATATGGGATATACCGCAATTAAATCATTTACAAGGAGAAAGCTTGATATCGAGCATATTAAGCTTATTGAACATGTTGTAGATGTAGAAGATGTAGCTTCTTATGCCGATAAGCTGAGGGGCGACGATCTTTTTATCTGCCTCGGCACAACCAGGAAAAAGGCAGGATCGATTAAACGTTACGAAGAACTTGACAGGGATATGCCTGTGAATATAGCAGAGGCTGCCCTCAGCAGAGGGGTAAAAAAAGTTGCTGTTGTTTCATCCCTGGGGGCCAATGAAAATTCAGGATCTTATTATAGCAGAATAAAGGGAGAAATGGAAAAAGGGATTGAAAAACTTCCATTTGAGAAAGTGCTTATTGCCCGTCCCTCATTATTACTTGGAGAAAGGAAGGAATCAAGGCCTATGGAAAAAGCAGCTATAGTTTTTTATAAGATCTTTTCTTTTTTACTGATAGGCAAGCTGAAATTTTACAGGGCGATACACGGAAGGGATGTTGCAAGAGCAATGATAGAACTGCTGGTACGAAATGATGAAAAAACTGTTTTCCTGTCGCACGAACTTCAGGAAATTGCAGATATGAAAAGAAAGGATTTAAATGACAGAACCTAATAAATGTGAAATGAAGAAAATAATTCAAATTACATTATTCCTGCTTATTTCATTGGCAGCATCAGGCCAGGGAGCGACAGAGAAAGCAGAAAAGGAACCCGGTAATGATAAACTTGTTGTTGTGTGGACCAGCGGAGACCTGGAAGTTGCTGAAAAGATGGTTTTTATGTATGTATATAATGCTAAAAAAGCACGCTGGTTTGACGAAGTATGCTTTATTATCTGGGGTCCTTCTGCAAAGCTTCTTTCTGAAAACCTGAAGCTGCAGGAAGAACTTGAGAAAATGCAGGAAATAGGAATAAAAACGGAAGCATGTATAGCCTGTGCAAGGATGTATGGTGTGGATGACGATCTGGGGAATCTTGGTGTTGATGTAAAAGGTATGGGCAGTGTTCTGTCTGATTATCTAAAGAAAGGCTATAAGGTTCTTACATTTTAAAAACGAAGGGACAGGCAGCTTAAGCCCCCGTCCAGTTTCCTGAATTCGCTCATATCAAGGGCAATAGTATTATAGCCGTGCTCTTTAATCAGTCTTTCGCTTACCGGGTTTCCGCGGGGAACAAGCACGGTACCGTTAATCCAAACGCTGTTGGCCGCGTACTTCTCATTATCGGGCACTACTAATTTATTGTATTGGCTGAATTCGGGTAAAAGCGACATCTCTTTCCAGCAAAGAATATTGTTGTTCTCAAGGTAGGAAATACCTGTTTTAAGGTGAAGTATACCTTTCAGCGGGATACATGATCCGCTGAATCCATATTTTTCCAGTGCCGCAATCATCTGTTCTGCACCCTCCCTGTTTGTCCGTTGCGATAAGCCAATATAGAAATGTTTTCCTGCCATCATTATGTCTCCTGCCTCAACTGTTCCCGGAGAAATAATTATACCAGGCTGCTGAAAATGCTGTCGGATAGCATTAACTATATGTATTTCTTCTCCCTTCCTGCTGCCTGCCCCTGGTTTGCATATTATGGCACCCCCGGGTGTACAGAGGGCCACGTCTTCAATAAATACTGAATCCGGGTACTCCTCGAGAGGCTCCAGGATAGTTACTTCCAGTCCGCATTCCTGCAAAGCCAGGATATAGGCACTGTGTTGCACAAGAGCCAGTTTATAATCGGGGTCACCGTAATCAACACTTCGAAGTCCACCGGAAAGGCTTTTAGACGGCTTTCTTAATATTGCGTATTTGAAATTCATTTACCCGTGGATTTATATATTTCTTCTATCCTGAAAAATATCTAAATTTCGCCAGATATCCATATTAGTGATTTAACTTTCCCCTTTTCATCTTAAATTCATATTTTTGATCTTTACTAAATATAGATAATATGACAGGATTAATTATTGTAATTGTACTGGTTGTTCTTATAGGTCTTTTTCTTATTTCTGCTTATAACAGGCTGGTAAGACTAAGGAACAACCGTGAAAATGCTTTTGCCGACATTGATGTTCAGCTACGTCAGCGTCATGATCTTATTCCTACCCTGGTTGACACCGTGAAGGGATATATGAAGCATGAAAAGGATTTGCTGACCGAGGTAACCAATGCCAGGGCAAGAGCCATGGGGGCCGGGTCAATAAATGAAAAAATTGCTGCAGAATCTGCACTTTCAAGTGCACTGGGAGGTATACAGATAGCCGTAGAAGCCTACCCTGACCTGAAGGCAAATCAGAATTTTATGAATCTCCAGGAAGAAATATCTGATGTTGAGAATAAACTGGCAGCCGTAAGACGCTTCTTTAATTCTGCTACAAAAGAACTTAATGTAGCAGTTGAATCTTTTCCTTCAAACATTGTGGCAGGTATGTTTGGTTTTAAGAAGGAGCCCATGTTCGATCTCGGTGAGAGAAGGGAACAAATGGAGGAGCCTCCCAGGGTTGATTTTAACTAGTAAGAAATGAAATATGTAGGACTACAATCACAGATCTGGAAGAATAATTTCAGGTCTGTGCTTCTGCTCATTATGTTCCCACTTGTATTCTATGCCCTTGTTTTTGTGTTCTATTTCCTTTTTGATTTTTTCCAGGAAGAGGATGTAATATCCAATCCTGTTCAAAGTTCTCTTCGCACTCTACCGCTTGTAACCGTAGCCGTTGCTTTGTGGTTTATTATTGCCTGGTTTTCGCATAGCACAATGATAAACCGCGCTACCGGCTCCCGTCCTCTCGAACGAACAGAAAACAAGAGAGTTTATAACCTGGTTGAGAATCTATGTATGTCGGTTGGACAAAAGATGCCAAAAGTTAATATTATTGAAGACGACAGCCTGAATGCTTTTGCAAGCGGAATTAGTAATAAAAGCTATACAATTTCTCTTTCGAGGGGTATAATTGATAAGCTGGATGACGATGAGCTGGAAGGAGTTATAGCACACGAGTTAACGCATATCAGAAACAGGGATGTGAGGTTGCTTATCGTGTCGATAGTCTTTGTGGGTATATTCGCTTTTATCACACAGGCCCTTTTGCGTACTTTTATGTACGGCGGAGGAAGGCGGAATAATAAAAATGGTGCTGCCCTTGTAATTATAATGCTGCTGGCAGCAATTGGATGGCTGCTTTCGACCCTGTTTCGTTTTGCACTTTCGCGCAAGAGGGAGTATATGGCTGATGCCGGAGCTGCCGAACTGACTCATAAGCCGGGGGCACTTGCCTCAGCTCTCAGGAAAGTTTCTTCGGATGCAAGAATTGAAGCGGTAACGCGACAGGATGTAGCACAGATGTTTATTGAAAATCCGGGAGATAAAAAGAAAAAAGCTTCTTTTTCTTCAATGTTTGCCACGCATCCGCCTATTGCTGAAAGAATACAGATACTCGAGCAATGGTAGTCGCCGGGGTACAGGCCGGGGGAGCTAAAGTATATGATTATGTTATAGTCGGCTCAGGCTTTGGAGCTTCGGTATGTGCGTTGAGGCTTTCAGAAAAAGGATATAAGGTACTGGTAATCGAAAAGGGGAAATGGTTCGGGAAAGACGATTTCCCGAAAACAAACTGGAACCTCAGGCGCTGGCTATGGGTACCCTTCCTGGGTTTCAGGGGAATTATGAAGATCACCTTTTTAAGGCATGCAACAATACTTTCAGGTACCGGTGTGGGAGGAGGTTCGCTGGTTTATGCCAATACACTTCCCATACCCAGGGAACAATTCTTTAAATCGGGCAGCTGGGCAAAATTGTGCGACTGGCAAACAGAGCTGGAACCCTATTATAAGCTGGGCTGGAAAATGCTTGGTGCTGAACAGAATCCTGAGCTGAAAGACGGAGATCTTCTGCTTAAGAAGCTCGGAGCAGAGCTGGGACGTGAAGAATATTTCGAAGCCACCAGGGTGGCCGTGAACTTTGGTGAAGCAGAAAAACCTGTTCCTGATCCATATTTCGGAGGTGAAGGCCCGGATGTTAGCGGATGTACTTTCTGCGGAGGCTGCATGACCGGTTGCAGGCACGGAGCAAAAAATACCCTCGATAGAAATTACCTTTGGCTGGCAAGAAAAAAGGGAGCAGAGATACTGGCAGAAAATACGGTAACAGGTATTCTGCCCGGAGGCAGTAAAGATGGCTCAGAGGGCTATATTGTTAGCTACCGTAATTCTTTCGGGATACGAAAAAGACATTATAGCATCAGGGCAGGAGGAATTATTTTCGCCGGGGGTGTTCTTGGTACTGTCAGTCTTATGCACAGTCTTAAAAAAGAAAGCCTTCCGGGTATCTCTGATATGCTCGGGAAGGATATCAGGACAAACAACGAAAGCCTGATTGGCGTGGTAAGCCTTGATAAAAGCAAGGATTTTTCAAAGGGAATAGCTATAGGATCAATACTGCATACAGATGAAAACAGTCACCTTGAACCCGTAAGGTATGCAGAAGGCTCGGGCTTCTGGAGAATTACAATGCTGCCCTTTACTCTTGGAAAGAATGTTTTTGTAAGGATTTTTAAAATGATGCTGCTGTGGTTTGGCAGCCCTCTTCGTTCAATAAAATTATTGTTTATAAGAAATTTTGCTGCCAGAACACAGATACTCTTATTTATGCAGCACCTTGACAGTACATTAAGACTTAGAAAAGGCAGGTTTGGACTTAAATCGTCGGTCCAGGCAGGAGATAGTCCCACTCCATTTATGCCTGAAGCTGAAGACCTGGCTAAAAGGTTCGGACGCCTTGCAAACGGGCGACCTCATGTAATGGCACAGGAGCCTCTATTAGGCATACCTTCTACTGCACATATACTTGGAGGTGCCGTAATGGGTAAAGATGCCACAGAAGGAGTTATTGACAGCCGTAACAGGGTGTTTGGATACAAAAACATGCTGATCTGTGACGGATCAGTGATATCTGCAAACCCCGGAGTAAATCCGGCCCTTAGCATAGTGGCTATATCAGAAAGGGCTATGTCGTTTATTCCTGACAAGAAGCAGCAAAAGTAATGGATAAAGAGTCTGAGCTGATTCATAAATTGACTTAATGTATAATTCAATGAAGTACTTACATTATTTTTCCCTGATACTTCTGTTTTTTCAGTCCTGTGTCGCCGATATCAGGAATGATGAATCCAGCTCAACCACCCTGTGGTATGAGCAGCCTGCCAGAGAGTGGCTGGAGGCACTGCCCCTTGGTAATGGAAGGCTGGGTGCGATGGTTTATGGTGGTGTTGATAAAGATATTTTGCAGCTTAACGAAGAGAGCCTCTGGGCCGGGGAGCCCTTTGAAGCCTATCCTGATCAATTCGCGGAAGGAATAAAGGAGGTTCAGAAACTTGTGCTGGAGGGTAAAATTTCTGAAGCAAAAAAAACAGGTCTCGAAAAACTCACCGCTAAACCAACTTCTTTCAGATCATACCAGCCCCTGTGCAATATCGAAATTGATATGTTGCATAATGAGAATTATACAGATTATTACAGGGAACTGGATCTTGTTAGCGGAGTTGTAAAAGTGACCTATAAAACGGGAGGTATAAAATACCTGAAAGAATATTTTATTTCTGCTCCTGATAATGTGCTGGTGGTGAGAATCAGTTCCGACACACAAAACTCTGTTAGTGGCTCTGTTAGAATTAAAAGAGAAAAGGATGCTGTTTTCAGGTCGCTTAAGGATACCCTGGTAATGAGTGGCCAGATAATAGATATTGAAGCACCCGAAGCTTATGATGATAACCCCGGAGGTTCAGGGCCGGGGGGAGAACATATGAAGTTTGCAGGCAAACTGATTGCAAGAGCCAGTGGTGGGAAAACAGAAAGCAAAGGAGACAGTCTCTTGTTTTCAGGCTGCAACAGGCTGGTATTATTTTTTACGGCTGCTACTGACTACAAGCTGGAAGAAATGAATTTTGACAGGTCGCTCAAACCCCTGGAAGAGATTGAAGATATTTTGCGCCGGATAAAAGCAAAAAGCTACCAGGCAATCAGGATGTACCATGAAAAAGAACACTCGCGCCTGTTTAATCGTGTGGAATTATCACTCGACACAACTGAAATAAGCAGAATGCCGACAGATAAAAGGCTTATGGCTGTTGCCCAGGGTAAGGCAGACCCGCAGTTTAATGCTCTTTATTTTAATTATGGCAGGTATTTGCTTATGTCGGGGTCGAGAAGCCCGGGAACCCTGCCCTTAAACCTGCAGGGCATCTGGAACGACAGGATGTGGGCTCCCTGGGAGGCCGACTACCACCTTAATATAAACCTGCAGATGAATTACTGGCCTGCCGATGTATGTAACCTGCCGGAGACTGTTATGCCGCTTACAAGGTGGCTGAGCAAAGCCGCTGAAAAAGGGAGGATAAGTGCCGGCAAATTATACAATTCTGATGGCTGGATGCTGTATACGGCAACAAATCCTTTTGGTCGTTCCACACCATCAGCCTCTACGATACAATCACAATTTATGAATGGCTCGCTCGATCCACTGCCCGGTGCCTGGATGTCATTAACTACATGGAGGCACTATGAGTATAGCCTTGACGAGGATTATCTTGAAGATTACGCACTACCACTACTGAAAGGGGCCTCGAGATTTCTGCTTGATTATATGCTTGAGGACGAAAGTGGTAAGCTGGTGATAGTGCCGTCTACCTCACCTGAAAATAGCTTTATTGATCCTGGTACAGGAGAAATACTCAGAATAACAAAGGGATCAACTTATCATTCAAGTATAGTAAGAGAAGTTCTTGGCAGCACTTTAAAAGCTATGGATATCGGGGGTAATATTGATTCTTTAAGAGCAGAAATAGAAGCAGCCCTGCCATTGATCCCTCCGATAAGGATAGGGGCCGATGGTACAATAATGGAATGGATTGAAGAGTATGAGGAGGCAGAACCAGGTCACAGACACATGTCTCATTTAATTGCTTTGCATCCTTTTGCACAGATTAGCCCTGACGATAAGGAGCTTTTTGCTGCTTCTGCAGCTACTATAAAGAAGAGACTTGAGCATGGGGGTGGTCATACAGGCTGGTCGCGGGCCTGGATGGTTAATTTTGCAGCCCGTTTACTGGATGGTGAAGCTGCAGCAGCTCATCTGCAAAGTCTATATTCAAAAAGCACCAATCCAAATCTTTTTGATCAGCACCCTCCGTTCCAGATTGATGGCAATTTCGGAGCTACTGCAGGCATTGCAGAGATGCTGATGCAATCGCACGAAGCTTATATAAGGGTTTTACCCGCTCTTCCGCCCGGATGGGAAAACGGTTCGGTAAAGGGTCTTTGTGCAAGGGGTGGCTTTGTTGTGGATATAGAGTGGAAAGAAGGAGAAATTACAGATCTGAAAGTCGGATCTGCAGCAGGAGGAACCCTGACCCTGAAATACCGCGACAGGGAATTTGAGCTCGAAACAAAGGCGGGAATTAAATACGATTTAATTTAAATCTCTACCTGGTGATATAAATAGCGCTTAATTTTCATTGTAGCTGTTTTCTGGAACGGAACAGGCTGTAATACAACTTTATGAAGTCTTGAAAACTTACTTATTCTTGTATTTACCTGGTGATGAAGTTCTGCAAGTATTTCTTCTATACTCTCCTCAACTTTTTTCGTCATTTCTTCCTTGAAGTCCCTGTATTTTTCCTCAAGTTCTTCCCTGTTAATATGGACCAGAGCTACGAGTTTACCCTTATGGTGGATTACAAGCGATTCAATAACATGTTTAAAATTATTTATTACTGATTCTATTTCTTCGGGGTAAATATTTTCACCACTAGCACCAATAATTACATTCTTAAGTCTTCCTTTAATTGAAAGGTAATTGTTCCTGTCAAATACTCCAAGATCACCTGTTCTGAACCAGCCATCCTCAGTCAGAACTTCTGATGTTAAGCCCGGTTCCTTATAATAACCCTTCATAATATTCGGACCCTTTGCCCATACTTCTCCTTCACCTGTTTTTGGGTCGGGATTATTTATTTTTAGCTGCACGTCTTCAACAGCTGTACCGGTTGACTGAAGCTTGTATTTATTCCGCGGAACCATACCGGCAAGCACAGGTGAAGTTTCGGTAAGACCGTATCCTATTGCGTAGGGAAAGCCTCCTTCTTTCAGAAATAGCTCAACCTTCCTGTTAAGCTTGGCTCCTCCAATACCAAAAAATTTAAGCTGTCCGCCAAAGGTATTATAGAGCTTTTTGCCTGCTAGGCTGTGCAGTACTTTTCGCACCGGGGGAAAGGCATACAGGGTGCTCATTAATTTATTGGCAGTTAATGTGGGCTTGATTTTGCTGAAATAGACCTTTTCAATAATCAGGGGCACTGATACCAGTACTGTTGGCTTGATTTTTTCAAGAGCAGGAAGCAGAACAGGGGCAGTGGGTGGCTTTTTAAGATAGGTAATACTTGCACCGCTCATAAAGGGAACCAGCATGCCAACAGTATTTTCGAAGGTATGCGACAGGGGCAGGAGAGAAATAAACCTGTCGTATTCATTGATGTCCTGCATCCCTTTTGATTGATGCACATTGGAAGCAATATTCCTGTTTAAAAGCATTACTCCTTTTGACTTGCCTGTTGTGCCCGAGGTGTAGATGATAGCCGCAAGATCCTCGGGATCGACCTTATATGTTAATGAAGAAAATTCCTTTTCATTATATTCAATATTCGTCCCGGCACCTGAAATAAGATTAAAATCTTCAATTCCTATAACAGGAATTTTTAGATTTATTTCTGCCGTCTTTGAGGCAAGGTTTTCCGAAACAAATATTGCCGAGGCTTCTGAATGATTCAGTATATTACCGACTTCTTCAACCGAGAAGTCGGGGAGTATTGGTACCACTACTGCTCCCATGGCAGCAATGGCAAAATAGCTTATCGACCAGTTTGGCATATTCTGGGCGTATATTGCTACCCTGTCTCCCTTGCTGATATCCAGTTTTTCGAGTAAGAGCTGCAAAGACTTTACAGTGTTACCTGTTTTTTCGTAAGTGATGGCTTCCTCGTCAATAAAAGAAAAAGCATTTCTTTCTCCGAATTTATTTACGGAATGCTCAAGTATATCCTTAATTGTTAATATTTTATTTTCCATTGCTTTCATCGTTATTGTGATACATGTATGGCCCTGCAAAGCTAGCCATTATTTTTGATATCCGGTTTTTTAGAGTAAAGGGCGATAACTTATATTACTCATTTTCAAGCTTTGCCCTGCATTCAGGGTATAATTTATTATTTACCCAGTTTATTGTACTGTCGTGTTTAATTATTCTCTCATATACACCACAGGCCTCATTATACATTTTCTTTTTATTATAGGTATCTGCAAGTATCACCAGCGTATTAATATACCTCCAGTCGTTTTTAGTATAAACATCCTCATTTTCAAATAGTTCAATTATACGATAATAGAAAGGTATGGCCCTGTCGGGATTACCTCCAAAAATTCTGGGTGTAAAATTCAGCATATTGGCCTTGCATGAGAGCGACATAAGCAGGCTGGAGTCCTTTTTAAAGGCCAGGTCTGTCAGTTCAATTGATGCCGGCGCCAGTTTTGTCATTTTAAGTGGGTGTATGTTCAGCTCAAAAGCCAGAAAAGCAGCTTTCAGGGCTATATATTCTGCGTTTTCAGCATCTTTAGCCATAAGGTAATCCAGATTACCATATGCTGCTGCCAGTATTTCTTCTGCCCTTTCTTTTTGTTTCTCCGAAATACAATAAGCCGTAAAACCATACTGAACCAGAATTAACTGATGCAGGCTACTATCGGAGTCTGTGCCCTGGTGCATCTCCACTGCAGAAGATAAGGCCTGCTCCCACAATTCAACCTTGCCTTTTGTATAAGCCTGGTAACAAAGGTCGCTAACAGATACATAGGCCTGCGACCTGGCAAAAGGGTTCAGAAAGGCTATAAAAATAAAAGAAATAATAAGTGTTCTGACTCTATTCATTTTCCTGCTTTATATCCGTGTTGCTTACCTTTAGGTCTTCCTTGTTTTTTCCTGTAATTTCTTCCGGGGCTCGTGCTTACTTTCCATTCAGGTCCCTCTCCCAGCTCCGGGGGTAAGGGGATTTTATAGACTTCCTTCTCAATTAGCTTTTCTATTTTCGAAAAAGCATACATGTCGTCGGGATTAATGAAAGTAAGTGCTACACCGGTAGCGTCGGCTCTTGCCGTACGACCAATACGATGTACATAATCTTCTGCATCACCCGGCACATCATAATTAATTATCAGGTTAATGTCTTTTATATCAATACCCCTGCTTAATACATCTGTAGCAACCAGTATCCTGGTCTTCCTGGCCTTGAATCGTAACATTACCCTTTCTCTCTCCGACTGCTCAAGATCCGATGAAATAGACTCAGTTTCTTTTTCAGTTTTTTTAATCAGTCTTGCTATTTCGGCCACTTTTTTCTTTGTTGAACAGAAAATCAGGATACTTTCATAATCAGGTCTGTCTGAGATAAGATAATCTATCAGGCCGGGCTTCTGGTTGTCGAATACAAGATAAGCTGCCTGTAATACCCCCTCGGCCGGTTTGGATACGGCAATACTTACTTCGAAGGGGTCGACAAGAATTTGTGCTGCAAGTTTTTTTATTTTAGGGGCCATTGTGGCACTGAACATAAGGGTTTGTCTCTGTTTTGGCAGGAAGGAAATTATCTTTATGATGTCTTCAAAGAATCCTATATCGAGCATTCTGTCTGCCTCGTCAAGAACCAGGTGTTTTATTTTATCGAACTTAACATATCCCATATTAAGGTGCGAGATCAATTTACCCGGAGTAGCAACTATTATATCTGCACCAGAGCTAAGTGCCTTTTTTTCAAGGCCCCAGTCTTCCCCGTCACCTCCGCCATATACTGCTATTGAATTAAGGCCCAGCACATATCCTATTCCCTGAATCTGCTGGTCGATCTGAATGGCCAGCTCTCTTGTGGGTACTATAATCAGTGTACTGGTTCCGCTATATCGCTCCCGGGCAATGCGATCGAGGATGGGAAGAACAAATGCTGCGGTTTTTCCTGTACCTGTCTGTGCACAGGCAATAAGATCCTTTCCTTCAAGGATTACAGGGATTGCCTTTATCTGAACCGGGGTGGCCTCTTCAAAACCCATATAGGAGATTGAATTCAGCAGATCTTCATGTATTTTAAACTCGGTGAATTTCATTAATTAATTTTATGAGGGCGTAAAAATAGGTAAATACTGTAGCAAAACATCAGCATTGGAAAATTAATGCCTGTATATACTTAACAATACTGTTCATTATTGGTTATTTTTGTATAACAATCAATTAGCGAAAAGATGAGCAGGATAAGAGTAACAAAAGAATTTTCTTTTGAAATGGCACATGCATTATGGAATTATGACGGACCATGCAAGAACGTACACGGGCATTCGTACAGGTTATTTGTTACACTGATAGGAGAACCACTTACCGACAGGAAAAATCCGAAGTATGGAATGGTTATTGACTTTGGTGATTTAAAAAAAATAGTAAACCGTGAAGTTGTGAAACGATTTGACCATAGTGTTGTGGTCGAAAAATCGGGCGACAGAGAAAGAATAGAGGCACTTGATAAAATGTTCGGTAATATTATTACGGTAGACTACCAGCCAACATGCGAAAACCTGGTTGACGATATTGCCAGGATAATTATGCCGCATCTTCCTGCCGGGGTGAGCCTCCACAACCTGAAGCTGTTTGAAACAGCTACTTCATATGCAGAATGGTTTGCATCAGATAATTAATATAATAGCTTTATGGTTTTGCATGATCTTCTTGGTTTAAACAGGAAGTGCTTAAAATATTGCTTTTGAACAACTTTAAACAACTATCTATATGTCAAATAACAAACTCTTCCTCCTGGATGCCTATGCATTGATTTTCAGGTCATACTATGCGTTTATCCGGAATCCGAGGATTAACTCAAAAGGCTTTAATACATCCGCAATTTTCGGATTTATGCTTACTCTTGACGAGCTGCTTCAGAAGCAGGACCCCGGACATATAGCCGTGGTTTTTGATCCTCCCACCCCCACATTCAGGCACGAGATGTATAAGGAATACAAGGCTAATCGTGATGCCACACCCGAAGATATAAAAATGTCAGTTCCCTATATTAAGTCCTTAATTGAAGCATATAACATCAAAATATATGAAGTGCCCGGCTATGAAGCTGATGATGTTATCGGAACTCTTTCGTGCAGGGCAGCGGATCGTGGATTTGAGACATTTATGATGACTCCCGATAAGGATTTTGCACAGCTTGTCAGGGAGAATGTAAGGATGTATAAACCTGCAAAGGGAGGCTCCGAGCCAGTTATCTGGGGGCCTGATGAGGTAAGGGAAGAGTTCCTGGTTAATGAGCCTCTTCAGGTAATTGATGTACTGGCACTTATGGGAGATTCTGCCGACAATATTCCGGGAGCCCCGGGGATAGGCCCTAAGACAGCAAAAAAACTGATTGCCGAGCATGGGAGCGTTGAAAAACTGCTCGAAGCAACAAATACCTTAAAGGGAAAGCAGAAAGAAAATATCGAGAATAATGCCGAACAGATATTGTTTTCGAAAAAACTGGTTACCATCGAAACAGAAGTTCCACTTGAATTCAGGGAGGAAGAGCTGGTCAGAAAGAATCCTGACAACGATAAACTCAGGGCACTTTTTGAGGAACTTGAATTCAGAACCATGGCGGCAAGGCTTGGGTCAGCCGGTACCGGAAAAGAAGCAGGCGGAGAAGGTGGAAAAATGATCAGCACAGCGGCGCCGGGAGGTGATTTTACCCAGGGCTCCCTTTTTGGAGAAAGCCCTGAGATTGTAAGCGAGAGTTTCAGCAACCTGGCCAGTTCTGACCATGATTATATTCTTGTTGAAACTGAAGAGGACATTAAGAGCCTGGCAGGGAAGCTTGGCAGTCTTGATGAGTTTTGTTTTGATACAGAAACCACTTCTCTTAACTCGCTTGATACCGAGCTGGTAGCTCTTGCTTTTTCATGGGAGGAGGCAAAGGGCTATATGGTTTATTTTCCTGATGATTCTGGCAGAACACAGGACTTGCTGGAGCACTTCAGACCTGTTTTTGAAGATGAAAAAATAGCAAAGACAGGCCACAACCTTAAATTTGATATCCAGGTCCTGGGTGTTTACGGGCTTAAGGTTGAGGGGGCCTTGTTCGATACCATGATAGCCCATTATCTTCTTGAGCCGGATATGAGGCATAAGATGGATTACCTCTCGGAAATATACCTGGGATATAAACCGGAACCAATTGAAAACCTTATAGGCGACAGGGGGAAGGCTCAGAAAACAATGAGAAGCGTTCCGCTGGATAAACTTAAAGAATACGCTGTTGAGGATGCTGATATTACCTATCGCCTGAAAAAAGTACTTTTAGAAAAACTAAAGGAACAAAATCTTCTTGACCTTGCCCTGAACCTTGAAATGCCGCTGATAAGTGTGTTGAGTGAGATGGAACGCTATGGAGTTGCAATTGATAAGGAGAGCCTGAAAACTTATTCCTTTAAGCTGCGGGAAGATATACTTAAGCTTGAGAAAGAGATTTACTCACTGGCAGGATTTGAATTTAATATTTCTTCACCAAAGCAGCTTGGAGATATATTATTCCTGCGGCTTAAACTTGACGATAAGGCCAAAAAGACCAAAACCAGTCAATTCAGCACAAACGAAGAAACTCTTGTAAGACTGGCAAATAAGCATCCGATAATAAACAAGGTACTTGAATACAGGGGCTATAAGAAGCTTTTAACTACCTACGTAGACGCACTGCCTGAGCTTATAAGTCCAAAAACAGGACGGATACATACTTCCTACAACCAGGCAGTGGCTGCTACCGGCCGGCTTAGTTCGAATAACCCGAACCTGCAGAACATCCCTGTGAGGGATGAGAGCGGAAGAGAGATCAGGAAGGCTTTTATACCGGAAGAAGGGAAGATTTATTTTTCTGCCGACTATTCACAGATTGAACTCAGGCTGATGGCGCACCTCAGCAATGATGAAGGTATGATTTCCGATTTTATCAGCGGCCAGGATATTCATGCTGCCACTGCGGCCAAGATTTTTAATGTTGAAGCATCTGAGGTAACACGGGAGATGAGGGCCAGGGCAAAAACAGCAAACTTTGGAATTATTTACGGAATCTCGGCCTTTGGCTTATCTCAGCGACTGAATATAAGCAGGACGGAGGCAAAGGAATTAATTGATGGTTATTTTGCATCCTATCCCGGGGTTAAGGTATATATGGACCAGAGCATTGAAAAGGGGAGGGAGAATGGTTACGTTACAACAATGTTTGGAAGGAGAAGATACCTCAGGGATATTAATTCCAGGAATTCATTACTAAGAAGTAATGCGGAGAGAAATGCAATAAATGCACCAATACAGGGGACAGCTGCAGATATTATCAAGATAGCGATGGTTAATATTCAGAAAGAGCTTAAACCCTCAGGTCTTGATGCAAAAATGATACTGCAGGTACATGATGAACTTATTTTCGAAGTGGCCGGGAAAGACCTTGAGCCACTCAGGGAAATTGTAATTAGAGAAATGGAAAAGGCTGCCAGTCTGAAAATCCCGCTGCTTGTCGACCACGGGAAAGGCTATAACTGGCTTGAAGCGCATTAGATTGAAGAATTAAGAAGTAAAAGGTATGAAGATAATAGTTTTGTTGTTCGGAGTGCTGGCTGAAAAGGCCGGCGCGCAAAGACTGGAACTTGAAAATATAGAGGACCTGGAATCCCTGAAAGATTATTTTAACGTTAAGTATCCTGAGTTCAAAGAACTGTCGTTCCGGGTTTCTGTAAACCAGGAGCTGGTATGCGGTAACATTAAACTGTCTGACGGAGATGAGCTTGCCTTGCTCCCTCCTTTTGCAGGAGGATAGCTCTGGTGGCGCAGGGCTCCAGCCCTACACAAGCATTGCCGATGGCGTAGGGCTCCAACCAATATGATGGCGTAGGGCTCCAGCCCTACACCATCCTGGCT
>JAZBNV010000045.1:0-30686 GCA_036350795.1 Marinilabiliaceae bacterium | reverse complement strand
TCATTTGAAAGCATGGAGCATGGAGCTTATTAAAACTCCATTATATCTCCTGTTTTGGGAGGCATTTTGCCAAATTCACGGTAAAAGGCACATAGGGCAGGCATGGCAGTGCAATGGGAGGGGTAAACGTGCTTCACTTTATTTTCTTTCAGGTATTTGATGGTCTCTTTTGCCTGGGTGTTATTCTTTTTCAGGTGAAAACCGCCGATAATTCCAAATAAGCTGTCAACACCGGTAACTTCTTTCGCTCTTTCGAAGGTGTTTATTATACCCGAATGGCCGCAACCGCTTATTACAAAAAGTCCTTTATCCATAACCAGGGCCAGGGCACTGTCGTCCCTTACATAGTCAGGACTGCCATCTTCAAAGGTAAAAGAGGTGCTGTGTGATTCAAACTCTGATATCCTTGGGATTGCTCCGAGGAAATATATTTTTTCACTTATCCTGTAAGCATCTTCGCTGCACAATAGTTCAAATCTCTCAAGCAAATCTTTCTTTGTTTCTCCAAGGCCTATATACTTTTCACCTTTATTCCCGTATCTTTTTTGAAAGCATTCGGGATGGCAGAGCAGTATTCCCCGCTCAAGGAATCTTAAGCCATTACCGTGGTCATAGTGACCATGACTTAACACTATAAGGTCAATATCACCCAGGTCGATATTCATTATCTGTGCATTCTGCAGGTAGAGCTCAGACTGACCGGTATCAAAAAGTATTTTTTTTGAGTCGTACTCAACCAGGTAGGATAAGCCATGTTCAGCCTGTGTATAGGTCCCCGGACTGTTTTCTGTAAGTATTGAAATACGCATATTGACAGGTGGTATAATTTAAACGGTTTTAGCTTAAAGTTAATTAAAATATTTGATAGAAGGCTGAGCAGTTTTCTTACAATAGGGTAAGGGTAAAGGATAAGGGTCAGAATATAAAGACCCGGCAGTCATGAAAAGAATGGTAAATAGTATTTGTTTGTTCGTCCTTGTCGTGTTTTTTGTTGCCTGCGGCAAGGACGGGCCGGGTTCTTATACTTACAGGGTACCTCTTCAAAGGGATGATGGATGGGCAGTGGCTTCGGCAGCAGATGAGGGACTGAGGACAGACCTGCTGGAGTCGATGATGCTTATGATAGATGGTACTCGTGGCGATAATATCCATAATATTCTGATTTTTAAAAACGGGAAACTGGTACTTGAAGAATATTTCGAAGGTTACCTGTATTCTAATAACCCCCCGGGGTCAAATGGTGCTTATATAACATATGATTACAGTATTGATCACTTCCTGGCATCTGTAAGCAAAACAGTTACTTCTGCAATTTTCGGGGCGGCTGTAAAAGAGGGCTATATTACCGACCTGGATGAAAAGATTATTGATATTTTTCCCGAATATTCTGATGTATTAATTGGTGAAAAGGCAAATATAAGCATCAGGCATCTGCTTACAATGTCTGCGGGTCTTTCCTGGGATGAGTCATCCTACTCCTATACTGATCCAAGGAATGACGTAGCAGCTCTTTTTAATACTGACGATCCGCTAAGAGCCATCCTCGACAATACTTTCCTTGCATCACCTGGAACTGAATTCCTTTATAACAGCGGTGCAACAAATATCCTGGGAGCAATTATTGAAAACAAAACAGCTATGAGCCTGCTCAGTTTTGGAAACCAGTACCTTTTTGACCCGCTCGGAGTACAGGGCGGGCTCTGGGAAAAAATGGGGGGAGGTTTGTATTTTGCATCCGGAGGCGTGTACCTCAGACCCAGAGAGCTGGCCAGGATTGGCCATGTTTTCCTGAATAAGGGGTACTGGGGAGATAGCCAGCTTGTAACTGAAGACTGGATTGAGCAATCTGTTAGCAGGCATATTGCTACCGGGGGCCGAACCATAAGCTGGGCAACCCACTACGGTTTTCAGTGGTGGATAAAAGACTTCAGATCAGGAGGTAAAACTTTTCCCTGCTATTTTGCTGCAGGCTGGGGCGACCAGTATATGTTTGTTTTTCCTGCAAGTGATATGATAGTGGTATTTAATGGCGGCAACTATTTTTCTTATGGCAGTATCAGTCATGTAAACCTGCTCGAGGAGTATATACTGCCTTCCCTTAAGTAGAGCCCGGGGCAAAGTTCTTCAGTTCCGACTGATAACTTCTTTTATTATCTTTGATTGTATAAAAATAACTTACTTATGAAAGATAATAATTACGATCCCAAAGCTGTTTACAGGGAAATCAAGCTTAAATATTATGCTATTCTTGCAGCACCTCTGGTATTATTGCTGCTTGCATTTTATATTACGGATGCAACCACAAGTGAAAAACTGGATTTTGCAGATCCTCTTAATATGGCCCTTGTAATATTTACCCTGGCTACAGTTTACACAGGAGCTTTTATTAGTCGTAATATATACAAAAAGATTACACCTGAATCTGATATAAGAATGCGTCTTTCAAAATTCCAGGCCGGACTGCTGATACGACTGGCAACTTACGAAAGCGCAGAGATTTTTGCCATAGTTGTTTTTATAATTAATGGAAATCTGCTGGTTTTGCTCTTTGCCCTGGTAGGCCTTTTTGGAATTATTACCAATTATCCCTCCCCGGCCAGGATTAGGCAGTCTGTAGGCATTAATGAGATTGACCTTTTATAAGTAACAGGCCTCCTGATAACTTACTCGTTCAACATCTTATCCGGCGAATACTTCCAGTCCGTGCTTCCTTATATTAGAGATGCTCAGGACCAGGTTCCTGTTTATTATAAAACGCTTATCACAATCATAAAGCAGCTCATCGTCCGTGCTTTCCATACCTACAAATACCTTTACGAATCCGGCTTCTGCCATCAGGTTCATCAGTTCCTTATCGTCCGACAGGTCTGTTGATGCCTCTGTAGTAAAGGTGAAAGGCCTCCTGTGGATACTGTTCCATTTTATTATGGCCGGAAGGAGCTCCTTTTTAAGCTTCGTGGTATTGCATACAAAATTATCATCAAGCAGGAAAATACTTCCCCTGTAACCCCTGTCGTAAATATTATCCAGTTCAAGCAATACCTGTACAGCATTCTTTGTTCTTACCTCGCCCCCGTAAAGATGTGAATTGCCGCAGTGTTCGCAGTTATTCGGACATCCCCTCGAATACTCAATGGATAATTGCGAGTAGTGCTTTATATTAATTAAGCTATAATCAGGTATGGGGGAAGCAGTCATATCAAAATACTCGTCAGATCGATATACTCTCCATGGCCAGTTTGCATCGTAACCAGCAATAAATTCAGGAAGGGTAAGCTCAGCCTCATTCAGGACAAGATGATCCACATGGTTATACCTTTGGAAATTGTCGGTAAAATAGGGGCCACAAGCTATTACCCGGCGACCCTGTGCCTGCACCCTGTCAATAAGCTGATCGGCCGATTCAGCCTGCGATGCCACTGCACTTATTAATACATAATCAGACCATCTTATATCCCTGTCGCGAACTTTCTCAACATTCATATCCAGCAGCTTTACTTCCCAGCTTTCAGGGAGCAGTGCTGCAATTGTAAGCAGTCCCAGGGGAGGGTTTTCGGCCTTCTTTGACCTTGATATAAATTCTACTGCATATTTAAAACTCCAGAATTTCTCCGGTATCTGTGGGTTGATAAGTAATATTCTCATTTTAGTCTTTATTATATTTTAGGCTAAAATAGAGATCGGGTCGAAAGTCCCAAAATTTAAGGGACAGGCGCCATTATTTTGAGTTTATCCGGGATTAATTTGTGATGAGTGGGTTTTGCCTGTGATGAATGCTGTTCGTCACAACCTGCTGTCGATGGCATCCTTAACATGGAGGAGGTATTGCCGCGATACTGATATATCATCATCAAAGCCTGATATTATAATTGCATGGCCACCCGGCACACGCTTCAGCTTCTCAATCTTATCAATGTTTACAAGGCATTTCCTGTGACATCTTATTATCAGCGGATAGGCTTCCAGCTGGTTTTCAATGCTTTTAAGCGTTGTGCGCAGGAGTTTCATTTTTGCCTGGCCCTTGTGAAGGTGGTGTACTTCGACATAGTTTTCTGCAGAGCGTACAAAAAGCAGCGTATCCAGCGGGATTTTCAGCCTTTCTGATCTGTTGCCCGAAAGCAGTTCAATAAAATGTTCTTTAACCCTGTCAGGCTCCGCTACAGCCTTATCGCTTTCCTTCATGGCTGCCTCTTCAATTTTTAGCTTCAGGTCGTGGATCTCGTAGATCAGCATATTTGATACAAGGGGAATCAGGCATACCAGGACGATGCGGAATACAAGGAAGATTGACAGAGGCACATTGCCAACGTAGTGAAGGTAAAAGCTGAATGCAACAGAAGATATTATCCAGATAAGCAACTCGAACAGGAACAATATATTAAAGTTGTACCTGCCGGGCCTTACCGACAGCTTGCCTATGGGTATACTGAGATGTACCAGCAGCTGGAATAATATGGATATCCCGGTAAAGCCGGCTATCAGGAGCAGGTAATTATTAATGTCCTGAACCTCAATATTGAATGGCTGGAAGAAAAGAATAAAAAGGAATATTCCCAGGCCCGACCATGAAGATATTATAAGCCTTTTCCTGGGCTCGAAGTCAAAAGGATATGTTTTATTAATAAATCTCTGCATCCCGTCCCGCATTCCATTTCTTCAAAAATATGAATTTATAAGCAATATCGGGCTAAAATCTGCCAGCGGTTTTCATCGGCCGGCATAATAAGCTTCATAATCTGCCCTGGTTTTGCAGCGCCGGCTTCTGTTATTTTTCGCATGGACTCTTTGGTCTCTTATTGCCTTTTCCGGTAAGAGGTGCCGTGGAGCTGATAATTGTTACCGACCACTGTCCCATTGCACCTGGCCTTTTATTACTGACTGTAACAGTAAGGGTGCCTGCAAACAGGTAATACTGGCCGGGATTTACTTTATATGCTTTGCCATTTACCGTAGCAAGGCCGCCTCCGCCAGTTGGCATTATATAAATGCTTGTAGCAGTGCCCGAATAACTGAAAGAAGGATCTTTCAGATGATCTCTGTTAAAAGTCCCTGATGGTGTTATAAGACAGAACTGCCAGTCCGAATTTCCCGGGTTTATCCTGATACTTTCCGTGGCCTGAATACTGTTATCTTCGCCGATCAGCTCAAGCTCCTCAGTAACTTCTTCTTCCACAACAGTTACCTCTTCTTCCACAACAGTTACCTCTTCTTCCGCAACAGTTACCTCTTCTTCCACAACAGTAACCTCTTCTTCCACAACAGTTACTTCTTCTTCCACAACATTAACTTCTTCTTCCACAACAGTTACTTCTTCTTCCTGTTCTGTAACTTCAGTTACGGGAGAAGAGACTATCTTTTTATAAGTTATCGTGGTATTGCCGGCTATGGCACCTGCTTTGTTTTTGGCTTTTATCTCAACCCGGTTAATACCTTCTTTAAGTCCTATATTCAGGCTTACAATCCCATCCCGGGTAAAGTTAAAATTGCTTGTTCTTGCCCCGTTTACCATTACTTCAACATCCTGCCAGTCACTCACATTTTCAGCCCTGGCCCTGACATTAAAAACATTCTTATTTACGCTTGCCGGGGCAGGCGGGTTTATAAAGCTGATCAGGGGTGGATTAATAAGGAGGGGATCAGTAATCTCAAGCTGCTTTTGAGTCCTTACAGGGTTACCAACAACGATGTTTTCCTGTATCCCTGTGTTTTCATTAACTGATACTTCATTTATCCTGGCTGTTTCAGTCACTCTTACGGGATCAGTACGAGGAACAGCGAGATCGCGCTGAAGCGGCAGATTACTTATGGCTCTTTCCTTATAAATAAGTGTAATGTTGTCTGAAGATGTACCAAGGGTATTCCTGCAGAGAACATCCAGGTAGCAGGTATCGGCCTGCAGAGTTACCCTGAGCTGAATCTTACCGCTTGCAGGAGAAAAGTCAAAATCAATATCCCTGCCGTCAAGTTTTACTGTAATATCCTCCCTGCTGTTTATTCTGAGTGTTCTCGCTGTAATGTCGACAAGCCTATCCCCTGAGATGTGGGGATCATTATAGGGAATAGTAATATCCACTTCGGGGAGCCCGGGTTTAATCTGCTCAGGACGGTTTCTTTCAGCAAGCCGAATCGGGGAAGGAGTATTTTGAGCAAAAGCCGTTGATTTACCAGCACTCTTTCCGCGGAAATTCCATTTAAAACCAAGGCTGGTGAAATGAATCATGTCTGTACCTGAGCCATTAACTATATTATTATCAATATTAATGCCGAAGGCTCCGTTTTCTTCGGTGGGCGAGAAGTTAATCTTGTATTCGAGCCCCATCGAAAAACGAGGAGAAAACCGGTACCCTATAAAGATTCCTGCTGTAGGGAAGAGGGCTGCCCTGTTGTAGAGGGAGGTCTCAAAGCTATTGTCGGTAAGATCGCGAAGATCAGCAATAATATCCGCCTTATCTGCATATTGATCTATTCCTGAAAAGTCATAAGGATTATTAGCTGCATCAAGGAGGTTGCTTGAATTTATTCCATGAGTAATACCTGCCCCCAGGAAAACTGTGGTAATTATTCCGGTGTTTTCCATCAGCCTGTTTAGAGTAAATCCAAGCTCAAGATCATAGTTATAATGTATTAGCCTTATATTGCTATAGCTATTATCCGGGTTTATCCTGTGGTCGTAGGCCTGGTTATCTCCAGCCATAAACCTGAACTTCCAGTCGGCAGATAAAACCGCGTTTTCTTTATTTGTAAGCTGGCTTCCGAGCCAGATATTAAACCCGGCTCCTGAGGAGTTTTTTATATCGGATACCTGGTATGTGGATCCTATACCGAAGCCGATAAACAGCTTTTTGTTGGCCTGGTATAAAGCAGTCTGTGCAGAAAGTGGCGAAGCAAGAAGTATTATAAGAATTGTTAGTATTGGGCCAGCCGTAATATTCTTCATAATTGCAGGGTATTGGTAACTTACAGGGACACAGCTTTTAATTCTCAACATAAGATATTGGTCTTCGTTCTTACAATGATGGTGAATTTTTATAAGAAATACTATAAACAATAAGGTGAATAGCTAACAGCTTAAGATAATTTATTAATTTCAAACATCAGAATAAGAAGCGAAATGTTAAAATCCAGGTTACTGTTTATTTTATTCCTGTTTACAGCAGCAGCATCCTGTTTTGCCCAGGGATACCACGTGGGACGTACTGTGATTGATGTTCCTGACGAGTCAAAAAAAACGGGGATGCTTGAGTTACATATATATTATCCTTCCAGTGATGAAGGATATGATGTACCCCTGGCGCCTGGTGAAGAATTATTCCCTGTACTGGTTTTTGGCCATGGTTACAGGATGCCGGTAAAGTACTATGAAAACCTGTGGTCTGCCCTGGTGCCTGAAGGTTATATTATGATTCTCCCTGCAAGCGGCCTCGAGATGTTTCCTTCGCATATGGATTTTGGGATCGATCTTTTAAAGGCTGCCTCTTTTATGCAGGCAAAGAATAATGATCCTGCTTCGCTGTTCTATCGCAGAATCGGTGCCGGCACCTGCTTAATGGGTCACAGTATGGGTGGAGGCTCAGCTATCCTGGGAGCATCTGAAAGCGATATTGTTGATGCAATGGTTCTGCTTGCCCCCTATAATACAAAACCATCATCCATTGAAGCTGCAGGCAATCTGACGATCCCCGTTCTTGTGTTGGCCGGCAGCAATGATTGTGTCACATCTCCGCGAAAGCATGCTTTCCCTATTTATGAATCATTCAGGAGCAACTGCCGCACTTACGTGGAAATAATTGGAGGTACGCATTGTAATATGGCAATTAAGAACAAGCTCTGCAGCCTGGCTGAAAGAACCAAACCGGAGAACCTTATCCCGCGCGAGGAACAGCACAGGATACTTAAGAGATTTATACTTCCATGGCTCAACTACATGCTGAAGGGAGAGGAGATGGCATCTTCTGAATTTGACCGCCTGCTTGAGTCTGATAAGGCTGTAAATTTTAAAAGATCGCTTCCCCTGGGATCAGTTACACCTGTAAAATAAAGCAGCCTGGCTTTATCGTTTCAGACTTGACTTTGAGAAGATATACTCAGGTATATCCACGTTAAAATCAATCGATTCAATTATAAACTCTGTTCCTCCTCCTTCCTGGAGCATATCTTTAAATACGATCTTTTTCGGATACCATCTGCCGTCAATATTTTCTATATTACTGAGCTCAGTCCTTTTTAGCAGTACCCCGCTTTTTGCAAACAATTCCTCCTTCAACGGAATAAATCTCTTTTTATCGACCCATAGCTTTTTGCCCTGGTAGGTCATCTCCGGGTCGATGGCAGTAAGTTCAAGCACCCAGCAATCATTGTCTCCAACTAACTCTGATCCTGTTACTTCAGCAGAGTAATGCTTCAGAAGACTGTTGTCCTCCATAAGGTCTTCGTACGACATATCAGAGCCCATTACCGCTTGCCTGAGCATATGTCCGATTATCTGTATTGTGCGATCGGTAGTGGGCGAATATATCCAGAGCTGGTCTTGCAGTTTAAGCATTTTTGTCCCTTCCTCCCTTACAGGAAAAAGATACTCGGTAAAAGATCTCTGCTCACCCTGTGTCCAGGTTTTTGATCTTACCTCGCGCGAATTCCGCGGTCCGTGAATAATCATTTTAGATTCGAAGACCCTGTTCTCGGACGACATATTCTGATCTATCCTTTTCATTATTTCTTCTCCGTCAGGCACCTGTGATGCGAGGGTAAAAGCCTGGCTGATAAATAGTAAGAATAGTAATTTTTTCATGTTTGTAGTTCTTTAATAAGTTTTGCCGTCTGGCGTCTGTAGATACCGATTCCTGCCAGCATAGCACCGATAATTGTTGAAAGCACTCCTGGAATAAATCCTATATAGATAGTCTGGGTCGTTATTCTTGCCCTGAAAACACTTGGTATCATTATAGTGGCGTTTTCCATCATTATGCCAAGATCAATACCATGATTCTGCAGGTAGGATGAAATAAGCAAGCCAAGCGATACCCCGGCAAGCGACCCGATAATACTTATCATAATCGACTCGTAAATCATAGTCCTGTAAACATGGTTCTTATCCTCACCTATTGCAAGTCTCATACCAAACTCCCCGTATCTTCGGAGGCCTCCCAGTAGTCCTGTATTCCAGAGTATTACCGACATCGCCAGTACAAAAATAAGCAGCAGCAAACCCAGCAGCTTATTCGAATAATCAACAAAGACTCCCATATTATTCTGATCTTTAAGGCTGATCATCAGGCTCGAAAACCTGTCCTCTTCATCGTAGTAATCCCTGTTGAAATCTGCTATAACCTGGCCTGTAATTTCCTCGTCGAAATATTCATTCCTCACAAAACCGAGAATTTCCCCGGCTGCATCTTCCATATTTAGCGCAAGGCGTACATCACTGATATCGGCAATAATAGTTCCCCTGTCGAGTGCTTTTGTTCCAAACTCAACCGTGCCGCTCAGTACAAAATTATAAATTGCCAGCTCCCTGTACATAGTACTGCCGATTAGTGTAAGCGGATCGCCGGGACTAACTCCGAGCTTCCTGGCAAAGGATTCGCTTAGTAATACTTCCCCTGCCTTGGATGGCAGGCTGCCTTCTTTAAGGGCACCGGGAATATTCATCCTGGCCGTTTCTTCAGTCTGACCCGAAAGCATATCTATTCCAAAACCCAGGGCGGGTCCCTGTGCTACGGTTTCCCCGTTCTTATCGGGTATATCTACCAGGCCGGCGAAATGGATTCTTTCAACCCAATCCATATTGCTGTAGCGCTCATTCAGCTCACCAAGAAGCTTATCGGTGCCAATTACGGCAAAATCGTTTGGCATCTGGTCGATATTATTGAAATAGGCGGGTGTAAGAATTTTTACATGTCCCGACGAAAACCTTGCATTATACTCAATACTGTCGTCAAGAACTCCTGTCAGCCAGCTGTGAAAAACAACCGTCAGCATTACTCCTGTTGCTGTAACAATAATTGGAAGAACACTTCTGTGCCTGTCTCTGAGTATTCCTTTTAAGATAAATCTTATCATTGTGCTCTTCCTTTTAGTGCGTCGGTAGGTTTCATTTTAGCTATTCGTCGTGATGGCCAGTAACTAACTGCTGTAGTAACCAGCAGTACAACAATAATAGTTCCGCTAACAAGTCCCAGGCTGTATACCGGGAAAAGCTTTTCTGCCATTGTAAGCCCGTAATCGCTGCTGCTCACAGGCAATGTTATACCCCTGGTAGCCTGCATATAGAGTATGGGAATGCCGTAAAGAGCTCCCACAAAGGTGGCCAGTATGGCATGCATGGCGCCTTCAAGAGTAAACAGGCCTACAACCTCTCCTCTTGTCATACCCATAGCAATATATGTCCCTATCTCCTGCTGCCTCCTGAATATTGACAGTACCTGTGTATCAAATATTGCCAGCATGGCAACCATAAGAAGTATAACCCAGATCACCATGCCTGCCATGGTTTTCGACTTAATAATCTTATGCAGGTCAGACAGCAGGTCGTCGCTGCTTTTAAAGTTCCAGTTTTCAATACCTTCATATACCGACCCGGTCTCACTGCATACCACCATGGTTGCTTCTCCTTCGGCAAGCAGCATCTTCCGGAGTTCTTCCAGCGGAATCCATATCTGGCTGCCATCAACTGTTGGTACATTGGTATTAAATATCCCCACAATCTGCACCTGGCTGGCATCAAAGGCTCCATTGCTGTTTCTCCACCTGATAAAAACAAGGTCTCCTTCCTTCAGATCGCTGCCGGCAGCCATATTCCGGCCTATAATTGCCGGCGTTATACCTGCATTTGCTTTAAGCATCCCGGAGGGGATGGCAACAATTTCCTGTTCGGGATCGATGCCCTTTATAATTATACTTTTTAGCCTTCCTTTCGGATATATTGTGCCCTGTACAAAAAGAAGGGGAGTAGCAAGTCCACGGTCAACAATACTGCTGATTTGTTCCGGTACAGGGTCATAAGCATTTTCGAGACTGAGCGGATCGTATGGATCGTAATTACTGTTCCAGAACTGCCCCCCTGCAATCTCCCACTTAATCATATCATTAAGTGCCTGCCTGTCCCAGCCATCAAGAAGCCCCTTATGCCATATAATAATAACATAGGATATGGACAATATAAACACGCTTAGCCATGTTCGCAGGCCTGCTCCCAGTATATTTCTTAATGCCAGTCTGAACAGAACCATTTTCTCCGGTTTAAAAATTAATATTATACCCTGCTTCTAGAAGTTAAGAACTGCCATCACCTGTATGCCCTTCCCTGCAAGCATATTCTTATCACCAGGCCTGGTATAAAGACCCGCCTCTGCAGGATTCCAGTACGCAAGAAGGTTCAAACTTAAATAATTATAATCTCTTTTTAGTGTAATAAGGCTGTAAACATCTTCCTTATCAGTATTATAGTAGATGGCCAGCATTACACTGTTCATTAGCCCGAAAGGATAGGAAAGAGCCAGTGCAGCATAATTATCTGTGTCTGCTCCCTTGTACCTGAAGTATTCACCTACCACGTTCAGCCCGCTGCCGAGGTTAAAGGTATAATCCATCCCCAGGTTAAGGTAGTGCTCTTCCTTCTCCATAAGGTAGTTATCGGGATCATTCAGCTTATAAACATATTCGAAGGAGATACCCGGCCCGATATCCCATTTCCCGTCCACACCAATCAGCCTGTCGTCGTAGAAGGGTTCTGTAATCTGCGGATTCATGATATAAAGGAGGCTGTAATCGCCTGACCTGTAATGGTAGCTCAAAGCAATTTCACCCGAGGGAAGGGGGACCTGAAACCTGCCCCCGTACTCCACTTTTTCCTCCTGTGTTGGCACAACTTCCCATCCTTTTGTATCATTATTCCCGTATAAGGCCCAGAACCAGATATTTATATTGCTCTGGAAATAGTATTTGCCAAGCAGGCTGTAAACACCCGGGGTAAGCTGAAGGGGATCCCTGTAATCCATCTTATCAAACCACATCAGGGGTCTGAGTATCGAAGCCGATCCAAAACTTATTTTCTGCAAACCGGCCCTGAGTTCAAACCTGGGCGACGAGTACCTGATCCATCCGCGATAGGGCTCAATATCTTTCTCTACAGAAGGCACTTCACCTTTCATAAAATAATAATCAAGAGATGCATTTACCGATATCTCGGCATCAATGGAACGCCCTTTTTTAAGATTGGCACTTAGATTAAGGGTTGGGATATAGCGTCCACCTAAATAATATTCTGCAGGATCATTAAAGCTGAGCGAAGAATAGCTGCTGATAAGATTTTTAATTCTGAAGAACTCATTCTGGGCGTAAGCCGACAGGTTTGTAACAAGAAATATTAAAAGGATGTAAAATGATCTGTGCATAAATGATATACCTTTTTATTTTTTCCGGAACATTCTTTTAATAACAAAGTACAGGCCGTAGTTGTCGAGAAAACGCCCCGGGCTCTTACCCATAAGAATAAATTCGGATACATCTTCTTCACTGAATTCAAGTCCCTGGCTTTTCTTAAGCTCACTGAATGTTTTCAGATCATTACGCATAGAGAACCAGAAGAAAAAATTCGCTACTACCATAAATATTACATAGTAAGGATCTTTAAACCAGATCCAGAACCATGGTATAAGCAGAACATAGGCACCCCACCTTAAAACAAGGATACTGCCGGTAATATACCCCAGTATACTTGCTGCACCGTTTGCAATAATAAGACCAAACCAGTTTATTGCAAGCAGGGCTCCTATTATCGGCGATTCACCCCTCCCTCCCTGGAATTTGTAATATACCGGGTAATTATGACCGGCAATGCCGAAAACCGCTACAAGCAGAAAATAAGGCTGAGTGCCTATAAACAATTTTACCAGCAGTGTCGGTACCCCTACTTTTATCATATCGAGTACAGAGGTTATACACCCATGCTTCTTTCCCAGTTTTTTAGTTACCCAGGTAGCACTTATCAGGTCCGACTCAAAAGTTATATCTGAGTGTGGTACTGGCTCTGCAAAAGGAGTATACTCGCGCGATCCTGTCGACAGGAAATAAACCAGCCTGGCTGTTGAGATTGAACCTGTAAGGTAAGCTGCAAGGGATACAGCTACAGCAATAAATATCGGATCAGATAAAAAGTCCATATAGTCTTTATTTATCATTATGTATCGTTAATATCCCATTCGACCCGTCGACAGTTACCTTTGAATTATCTTTTACAGCACAGGCATTGTCAACAGAAACAATAGCAGGTATACCCATCTCCCTGGCAATAATTGAACAGTGTGAAAGAATACCGCCCGATTCTGATACTATTGCTCCTGCCTTGCAGAGTATAGGTGTCCAGCTTACATCTGAAAAGGGAATTATTATAATATCACCCCTTTTTACCTTATCGAAATCTTTTGTCTGCCTGATAACCCTGGCTGTGCCGCTGTATTTTCCCGTGGAGGCACTCACTCCCTTAAAATTGCTAAGGTCCTTGTAATCAAGTATTGGTGCTTCTTCTCCGTATATCACCGTGGGCAGAATAATATCGGCACAGTCGTCCATTTCTTTCCGTGTTTTTAACACTTGTTCCTGTACCCCGGCAATAAATTCGCTATCCCTGCCCTCGATTATCCTTTCTATATCACTATAGCTTAAATAGAAGATATCATCCCGTGCTTTAATTATTCCATCGCTGATAAATATATCGGCCAGCTGCAGGAATAATCTCCTGAAAAGTCCGTAGCCATATATATAAAATGAGCTTATCTGTTCCCTGTATACCTTGAACCTGCCTGCTTTAATATATGCTTTCCTGAGTTTCAGGTGCCTTAATCCCGAATATTTAAATTCAGAGAAGGGATATGTTGTCCTCGATTTTTTTGGATCGGAATAATCCAGCACCATCCTGAAAACATGCTCCGGATCCTCTTCCCATTTAGGGTAGGAGAGATCGTTGCCACTTTCGCTTAAGTGACCGAATACACTTATTAGTTCTTCCACGAGCCGAACTATCTCGCCTGCTTCTTTAATTTTAGTAAGCTCTGCATATGACTTCAGGTCCTTTCTTATTTCTTCGGGAAGCTTATCCAGCATTGTTTTAATTTGCTCAATAGCAGGGTAGGGTGTATAGTCCAGCAGTTCAGGAAAATCGTGGTTGAAATCTATTAACTCATAATTGATCCCTGCCCTGTTAAGCTTTTTCGTAAGGCGTTTATTGTAAACCCTCATCAGCAGGGGCATAATAATATTGAGATAGGTAAGCCTTTTACCCAGTATCACCATATCTGCATACAGCTCAGTAAAGCCTGCCGGCTCTGTGCCTTTGTCAAGCCTTATGTTTATTTTTCCGTATTCTTCCTGTAGGCTGGCATATTCCTTTTTGTAAAAGTTTTCAAAGCTTAGTATTGCCAGTATAAATTTTATTATTCTCCCTGTATGCCTTATTGCCCTGGGCCCGGGCTTAAATGAGTGTTTGGCCTTGTTTTCACTTGTATGCGTGCTTTCAAGACTCTCGTATGATACACCGAACTTAGAAAGTATTTTACCGAGCTCATGTATATTGAAATAAGTTCTGAAGTAGAAAGAGTGCGCCAGGTCATCGGGCTTTATATCGAGCGGACCGGTAATTTTTGCAAGCAGGTCGATCCAGGTGGAGTTTACCATGTTTATATTAACCGACCAAACAAGGGGTTTTACCATCCCCGGCAGCATTTCCTGGGCCATCTTGTTGGAATAGATGTTTACCTGCTTTTTACCGGTAATCTTACGCAGCTGTACATAGTATATTTTACGCCCGTCAAATACCCACTCAATATCAATATGGTAGTTATGCCTGCGGTATATGTTACGTGTGGTCCTGGCAACCTTCTTTATTATACGGTCATACTCACTCTTTTCCTTATTTCCTGTAAGCTTATCATCTCTTACAATCCACCTCATCGGGGTTAAGCCATTTTGCATAAGGTCTTCGCCCGAACCCTCAACTGCCTCTATAACCACGTCTTCAACTCCAGTAATAGGGTTCTTGCTAAAGCTTACACCTGTTAAAACGGGAGAGATCATCTTCTGGATAATAACAGCGCATTTAAGCCTGCTGTTATCAATAGCAAAGGTTTTCAGGTACTCGCTGTCTGATTGGCCAAGGGCAGAATCCCAGATCGACTTAACTGCTGAAAGTAAAGCACCTGTTCCGCTTACCCCTGGTATGGACAGGAACTGGCCTGCATGGGTGTAATTATCAGAATCTTCAAGGTTGGTAGACGAGCGTACAATATATATGCCTGCAGGAAGTGATTTTAATTCATCTTCAAGATCCGCTAATACAGCCTTGCCATTAAGCCTGTATTCTTCAAAGGCCTTTGTAAGAACAATACTTGTTTGCGGTACCCTGTACCTGTTTTGCTTCAGGAAAAGCAGCGACAGTGCTTTATTACCGGCTGATTCATTGTCAAGATTCTTATTTATACCTGATAAATATTTCACTTAGCTCCTGCATTTTATATTTATAATCTATTAAATCCTTAAGTTTAATTAATTATTTAAAGTTAATTTTCACTATATTTAATATATTTCATGAATGGTAATATAGTGATTATTTGAAATAAGAGACTCAGCTTTTGCTCAAAATCTTAAATAAGCTCTATTATGGCAGGCATTATGGCTACAGGGTGCTGTTTAGCAGGTCTGCAAGGGATACTGGTTCAAAACCTGGAATAATACTGGCCGATGTAGGAATGCCGGAGGACTGTAAACCTGGCTTTTATAACAGCTACATGGACCATGTTTTCCACTATTCGATTCCATCCTTCCTCCACCGCTTTATTCTTACCGACAGAGGACTCTCACTGATAGATCCCTCCAATCCCATGGCCCGCGAAGAGTTTACACCAACACGACTTGTAGATATGTATGGTTCTGATCAAAACAGGGAGGGCAGGGCCTATATTGATTGCGGGTTTAAGTGGCAGCCACCGGGGATGAAAAAGAACCCCTGGGACTTTGGTTACTTCCTCTACAGAGGTGATGGTCCGGGAGGGGCTCCCAATATATGCCAGAAAGTGGCGGCCAAGGTTGCCGGCTGGTATTACGGTATGCTTTTACCCGAAAAAAAGATTGCATGGGAGTACCAGTGCGGCCTGGTTTTCAATGAAGTTAAGGAAAAACTTCAGAAAGAGTTTCCTGCTGCAACAATCGTGCATGCCTCATATTCAGATCGGACTTCTTTAAGGCAGGCTGTTAATACCTGCCTTGAAAATGATTGCGATACCATCATCTACCAGAGTTTCTGCAATCCCGTATACAGCGATTTCGAAGAATATGCCAGTGTTATGCCCCTGCTGCATGATATGGTAGCCGGACGGGCACGCATGGTATTTGCCGAGCAACCCGGGGTACAGGATTCATACCAGCAGGCCTTCGTGGAGTTGGTAGCAGATTGCTTAAAGGATATTAATCCGTCCAGCAGTATTCTGCTGGTCCTTTCAAAACATGGAATTCCATTTAAGAATGATACCTGCAATACCAGGGGCCATCTTTACAGGAAGCCACTGGAGCAAAAGATGAGAAGTCTCTTTGATAACCGGAAGGGCAGCTGGGACCTTATCTGGAGCGATGACGAATATGCCGATCCTTACTGGGATCCTAAGAATACCAGGCTGAGCACCCTTGAAGCCTTCAGGATTGCAATAGATAAAGGCTACGACTATGCCCTTGAAATATCTACCGAGTTTATTGCCGAAAATACCGATAAAATGATTTACCACGCCTTAAAGAAATTTACTGTTTTTCCTGATTTTGATGTTAACAGGCCAGTGCCCTACCCCGACTGGGATAAACCGCTTGTAAGAACCTTTAGCTCCGGTAAAACAAAGGCAATATCCCTGGGATGCCCTGTGGGTAAGTACCGTAAATTTATTGTTGATGCAATAACCGGGTCAATTCTTGATCTCCGGGATAATAATAACGCACGGGATAAAAAAAATTAGCTCGTAGTATGTATATTGCAATACCTGTAACAAGCATTTTTTGAAGGGCAGGATAAGCACTTTTTATGAGATTTAATTTTTCTTCTTTTTTCTACACGAAAGTCATCGATCCCATTCTTGCAGGCGGCCAGCGCAGGATAGTGAATTCGCTGGAGCCCGGAGACAGGGTAATTGATATTGCCTGCGGAACAGGATCACTTTCTATGGCCATGTCTGGAATCTGCACCTCTGTCCTTGGCATTGACCTCTCTGACGAGATGATAGAGCTGGCCACCGACACAGCAGCCAGGAAAAAGGTTGCCAATGTTGCTTTTGAACTCAGGGATGCAAGTCACCTTTCTCATATAAAGGACAAAAGTTTTGATAAGGCAGTTAGCTCAATGGCTGTTCACCAGTTCGATCACGACCTGGCAATCAGCATATTAAAGGAGATGAAAAGAATCTCGGAAAGGGTAGTTATTATGGATTATAACCAGCCTCTCTCCAATGCTTTATGGAGAACAGTAATATGGCTTATTGAGTGGATTGCAGGGGGAGATCATTACCGTAACTTCAGGAACTATAACAGGCTTGGCGGCCTGACATATTTCCTGGAGCAGGCAGGCCTTGAAGCTGATGTGAAAGAACTGTATCACGGGTCTTCATTCAGGGTAGTAAGCTGTATATAATAATCATATTTTACCCTGCTCAGTATACTTTTTAAATCTAATGTAATCCAGGTAGCAAAAACCAGAATATTTATATTTTCTTTGCAAAAAAAACCAGCATAAAATGAAAGAGCTTTTTTCTCCCGAGATATTTGATTTTGTAATTCTGCCCCTGCTTATATTCCTTTCAAGAATAATAGATGTATCACTCGATACAATTCGGATTATACTGGTTGCGAAGGGCTATAAACGAACCGTACCACTGGTTGGTTTTTTCCAGGTGCTGGTATGGATTATAGTAATTACACGGATTATGCAGAACCTGGATAACTGGTTATGCTACATTGCCTACGCTGGCGGATTTGCTGCAGGCAATTATATAGGAATGATAATTGAAGAAAAGATAGCCCTGGGTTACGAAATGGTGAGGGTAATAACCAGGCTGGAGGCCGATGAACTAATAAGCCAGCTTAGAGAAGGTGGTTACGGAACAACATCTGTTAGTGCCGTGGGTAACCTGGGCGAGGTAGCTATTATATATATTATTGTCAGCAGAAAGAAAATCAAGGATATTATAAACCTTATAGCCCGGTATAATCCCAAAGCTCTGTATACAATCGAAGATATAAGATTTGTTAATAAGGATCTTAATTACAGCACTGCAGCTATCCCTAATGTAATGCGCAACAGGCCCTGAAACATTATGATCCGGTAACAGGATCGGGCCTTGCTCAGTGCATAAAAGTAACATCGCCCACTTTCTCGAAATATGAACCATCGGCATACTGGCCAATAACCTTCCACACATAAACACCCTGGGGTGCCAGTCTCCCGTCGCGCGTATAACCGTCCCAGCCAATATTAAGATTCCTGCTTTCGTATATAAGAACACCCCAGCGGTTAAATATATACAGCTCGTAATGATCTATATTCTCAAAAAATGGTCTGAAAACATTATCCATTTCGTTATAAACACCATCCTTCCATTCACCTCCGGTAGGTCCGCTGCCATTCCACCTGAACACATTGGCAAAATTAATTGTTCCTTCTTTCCAGTCTACTATTACCGGGGTGCCGAGAAAGGCCGAGTCAATACAGCCATTGGCCGAGGTAACTGTAAGCGATACCTGGTATTCGCCGGGCTCCATATACTGGTGAAGCGGATTCTCATCGCCCGATGTATTGCCGTCACCAAAGCTCCATAACAGCAGCGAATCATAATAGGAACTGTTTGCAAAGCGAACTACCTGCTTATTATTAACCACATTTGTAGGGTAGGCGCTGAAGATGGCCGTAGGATTCTGGTACACCCTTATTTCCCTGTAGAAAACCGACTGGCCACTGATATTGTTAACAGTAAGTTTTACAACGTAATTGCCCGGTACATAATAGGTGTGTTCGGGTTCTTTTTCAGCAGAATAGACGCCGTCGCCGAAATCCCAGGTATAGGCAGTGGCATGCTGGCTGGTATTTTTAAACTTAACCGACAGTGGGGTGCAACCTGTTGAGTCAGATTCAAAGGCGGCCACAGGATCGGGGGGATTGAGCACTCTTATATGTATTGTGTCCACAGCCATACATCCCCACCTGTCGGGAATGGTTTCATAATATATAATATGGGTACCCGTACCGGCCATATCCGGGTCGAATAAGTTTCCGCTTACCCCGGGGCCTGTCCAGATTCCGCCTTCAGGCAGGGCATAAAGGCTTACCGGTGGTGTATTGATATACCGCGTGCCCGGATGTTCTATTATTATAGTTGGTACAGGCATTACCGTAATTATAATGGTATCAGAATCGCTGCAATCGGCATTTGTTATGCTGTAAGTTACCTGGTGGTCTCCGGTGCCTGCAATAAGCGGATTGAAGGTATTACCAACAACTCCGGGTCCCGACCATATTCCGCCCAGGTCAACTGCTTCAAGCCTTACTGCCGGGCTATCATTGCAGAGGGTATCAACAGGTGTTATTGAAGCGTCGGGGGTAGCAACAGTTATTATCGTAGCATCAGAATCTGTACATCCATTCCCGTCGGTAATGGTATAAGTAACAGTATGGTTACCTGCTCCCGGCACAGAAGGATCGAAAATATCAGCGCTTACCCCGGGTCCCGACCATATGCCTCCCGGGCTTGCTGATTCAAGAACAAAGGGAGCATCTGACGAGCATACTATACCACCTGAAAGAATAGTGGCATCAGGTACCGCGACAACAGTAATAATGGTTTCATCGTAGTCAGTACATCCATCCGGATTAGTTATCAGGTAACTTATTATATGATCACCGGGGCCTGCAATCCTGGGATCAAAAGTATTTCCCGACACACCTGCTCCCGTCCATGCCCCGCCTGCATCAATGGCACTTAAGCTAAGCGGGTCTTCATTCGAGCATAGTGTGTCAACCGGGTCTATTGTAGCGTCGGGGTAGGGCACAATAAGTATTATGGCAGTGGTTTCCACCGGTGCATTATCGCCATTAACAGGATCGGCCGGCGGACCGGGTATATTGGGGTCGTCATAGGGATTGCAGTAGTTCCAGTTGCGGAGTGTTACCTCAAAATACTGACCCAGTAACTTATCAGAAGCAATATTTATAACATCGGAGAGGATGCCCGAACCGTTTACAGGACCTGGTAGTGTTATCACATTATCGGTATAGGGAAAGGTATACGAGTTGCCCTCAATAGTTACGGGGATACCCGTCATGGTATTGTCGGTGCCATAGATCCACTGGATCCAGCGTGTTGCAGTATTGGGATTATCCTGTTCCTGGGGCGGTACGCAATTAAACTGGGTTATATCGGTGAAGCGTACATTGGCACTGCTGCCCAGGCAGATAGGGTAAACCTCAGGGTAAATATGCATTTCACCTCCATTACTGTCGTCATTATCCCATACGGTTACAATCTGTTCCTGCGATGATGAGGTACACAAAACTCCGTTTACAATTAGGGTTGCCCTGGGATGGTAATTGCAGACATCTCCCTGCGAAGTATAGCTAATGGCTGAAGTGGCTTCAAAAACACCCGGTGCCACTTCGGTAGCGGGAATTGTTTCAATTGTCCCGTTATCCCAGTCGTAGCGTATTTCAACAGCTGTGCCTGCATCATTTACCCCGGTATAGCTTACATGCCAGGTAGCTGTAACAGGCGAGCATAACTTATCGGGCCTGATGTTATTTGCTTTCGACAGTATAGAGCAGTTCTGACTGAATCCACTAAGCGACAGCAATAATAGTATTATTGTATGAACATATCTTTTCATATTTCCCAAGTGCATATTGCCCGGGTAACTTCCCCAAGTTACATTATACGATGTGATAAAAAGAGTCTGCCAGAATTACCCTTCCCCTGTTCAGGGTTAAGCATTAATAAGATATACTTCTGGCAGACCAGGCTCAGCAATATTTCTAACGAAAATTATGCAGAAACTGTTGCACCGCGAAGCGGTTTTTTTAGTATAGTTTCTTTATCGGCCTGGTAGAGAGCTTTTAAGAGATCGCAGTATCTTTACTGCCTTCTGCCAGGTTCTTCTTTTTCCTGTTTTCCATCCAGTAATATATATTTGGCAGCACCATAAGAGTAAGGAAGGTTGAGGTAATCAGTCCCCCGATTACCACCGTTGCAAGTGGCCGCTGTACCTCTGAGCCCGGTCCGGTATTGAAAGCCATTGGAATAAATCCAAGACTGGCAACAAGGGCTGTCATAAGTACCGGTCTCAGCCTGTCGGTAGAGCCTTCCAGTACTGTTTTCTTCAGATTCTCAGTTCCCCTCTTTCTGAGTTCGTTCAGGTGGTCAATCAGCACTATTCCATTTAGCACAGCCACACCAAAGAGGGCAATAAATCCTATACTTGCCGAAACAGAAAGATACATGCCCCTTATCCACAGGAGAAAAACACCTCCCGATAATGCAAAAGGCAGGTTAAGAAGGATAAGTATGGCATATTTCATTTTCCCGAAATTCAGGTAGAGAAGGCCTATAATTATGAATATTGAAAGCGGAACAACTATCAGGAGGTGGTTCATGGCGCGTCGCTGATTCTCGAAACTACCTCCATAATCAATAAAATAACCTGGAGGAATAGCAGCATTCTCCTCTATTTTTTCCTGTAGTGTACTTACATAGGTACCCAGGTCAATATCTTCAATATTAATTCCCACGATAAGTCTGCGCCAGCCGTTTTCGCGCTGTATCTCCCGCGGACCTTCCTGCAGTACTATTTCGGCAAGCCTCTGAAGTGGTACAAATGCGCCATTCGGAAGGTCTACCGGGATATTCTGTATTTTAGACAGTTCGTCCCTTACATCCTCAGGGTACCTCACCATTATGTCGAAGCTCCGCTGTCCTTCGTACAGCAAACCTGCCGTTTGTCCGCCTATGCCTGCTTCAATAATATTCTGCACATCGTCCACGTTAAGTCCGAACGAAGCAACTGCCTCCCGGTTAATCTGCACGGTAATATAGGGCTGGCCTGCTGATTGCTCAACATAGTAATTATCAGTGCCCTTCAGTCGGGGCAGCAGCATTGAGATATTTTCGCCTATCTTATTTAACATATCCAGGTCTTCACCGTAAATCTTAACAGCCAGGTCCGACTTTACCCCGCTGGTAAGTTCATCCACACGCATTGCAATGGGCTGGGTAAAATTATATGCCAGTCCCGGTTCGGTAGTAAGGAAGGGTTCGATCTGTTTTATAATATCTTCTTTCGTTATATTCTTTCTCCATTCCCTGTCGGGTTTAAGTACTATCCATACGTCGGTCTGGTGTACTCCCATCCAGTCGTTGGCAAGATCAGATCTGCCTGTTTTGGGCACTACGGTTTCAATCTCGGGAATATTTTCCATTAGTTTTCCAGCCAGCCAGTCAGCATTCTCAACCGACTGCTCAAGTGTAACTGAGGGCATTCTTACCTGTTCAACCAGGATTGAACCCTCGTCCAGCTCAGGCAGGAACTCTGTTCCCATTCTCATCATCACAAAGAGCGAAACAACGAAGAGGGCGGCCGCTGTAGAAATAACAAGCCATCTTCTTTCGAGGTATTTCTCCAGGTTCCGCATATAAACCGGTTTTAGCCAGTTGATAAGCCTGTTCTTCCTGACCCTTACTCCTTTCCTGAAAACAATGGATGATATAGCGGGTACAAAAAGTAAGGCCAGCAGAAGCGATCCGAATACAGCAGCAGCCACTGTAATGGCCATTGGCCTGAACAGTATGCCCTCCATGCCGCTGAATGTCATAATCGGCACATAAACCATAAGTATTATCAGAACCCCGAAAAAAATAGGTCTCACTACCTGCTGAGCAGCCAGCCTGATTATTTCATCTTTGTCGCTACCCTTTTCAGTACGTAGTTTCTGGACTATGTTCTCTACCATTACAACCGACCCGTCCACAACCATTCCAAAGTCGATGGCACCCAGGCTCATCAGGTTGGCAGCAAGTCCGAATTCCCTCATTCCGATAAATGCAAATAACATTGAAAGAGGTATTACAAGTGCCACAATTATTGCTCCTGATATCTCTCCCAGCATAAGAAGCAATACAGCAATAACCAGGAAGCCCCCTTCAATCAGGTTAACTGATATTGTTTCTGTTGTTCTCTGTATCAGCTCCGACTGGTCATAGAATTTCTCAATCTTAACGCCTTCGGGCAGCCCGGCATTAATCTCATCAATTTTCTCCTCCACCGAGGCTATCACTTTTCTTCCATTACCTCCCCTCAGCATCATAATAATGCCTGTAACCACTTCACCTTCTCCGTTTCGGGTTACTGCCCCCTGTCGTATCTGGGTTCCGCCTCTTACCTCTGCCAGGTCCCTGATAAAAACCGGCTTATTGTCGCGGTTAGTAACTATTATATTCTCAATATCTTCCAGCTTATTTATCTGTCCAAAGCCCCTGATTATATACTGTTCCTTGTTGTGTTCCAGGTAGTTTCCTCCCGACACACTGTTATTCTCTTCAATTGCGCTTATAACCTCAGATACGCCAACCCCGAACATTCTCAGCCTGCCCGGCTGCACAATAACATCATATTGCTTTACAAAACCTCCGAAAGAGTTTATTTCTGTAACTCCTCTCACAACCTTAAGCTGGGGAGCAATCAGCCAGTCCTGAATCTCTCTTAATTCAGTGAGCGAACGGTTTTCACCCGTAACAACATACTGGTATATCTCGCCCAGTGCTGTTGTGATCGGGCCCAGTTCGGGACTGGATACGCCCGGAGGCATCTCTCCCGACAGTGACTGCAGTCGCTGACTTACCATCGACCTGGCGAAATATATATCTGTTCCCTCATCAAATTCAACAGTTACTGCCGACAGGCCAAACTGGGATACCGACCTTACCTCTGCCACATCGGGCAGTCCGTTCATCGCTGTTTCAATCGGATAACTAACCAGGCGCTCCACATCGAATGGAGAATATCTTCCTGCCTTTGTTATAACAAGAACCTGCACAGGGGTTACATCCGGAAGAGAATTAATAGGAAGTTGGGTAAGAGAAAAATATCCACCCACAGCCATCAGTATAACCAGGGAGAGTGCAACATATTTTTGTCTGACACTGAAATTTATTACTTGTGTAAGCATTTGCCGCTGTTTAGTTTTTGATTGCTTATTCTTCTGATATAATGTCGAAGCGCGAAATGGCTTTCAGGCTGAATACCTGCGATACAGCCAGCTCTTCCCCGGTAGACAGGCCTCCCCTCACCAGCACACTTCCCTCACCTATGTCAGCTACATTTATAACACGCTTTTCGTATACGCCATCTCCTTTCTTTACAAATACTATAGCATCATTCCCGTCATATGTGAGCGCCTCAAAAGGTATCATTATTATATCTTTTTCTGAAGACAGCATAACAGTGATCCTGACATTCTCACCGGGTCGTGGCCATCCCTCATTTGTTTCTGCATAAATATTCGCTACCACCGACATACTGTTCTCGTCCATCCCCGGGTTAACAGAAGCTATGGTATTCTCCATTATAAAACTGTCTGCCTGTCTTCTGCTTATTGTAACCTTATCTCCCGGCTTTACCATCCTGGCATCATCCGGGTTCAGGTATCCGCGTATCAGGACAACCCTGTTATCGAGTATCCTTGATAGATTCTCAAGAGCATTTACTGACTGTCCTGTTTCAATAAAATTCTTCTCAATAACCCCGCTGATGGGCGAATATATTTTAAGCACCGGGTTGATTTTATCAGATTGTGTGAATGCTTCAATCTCAGCATCACTTACGCCCACTGTCCTGAGCCTCGAATATGCTGCCCTGGAATTTACGGCGGCCCTGTTATAATCAGCCATTGCCTGCTCAAGGTCACTCTCAGAACTGATCGTTTCTGCCACCAGCTGTCGTATCCTGTCAAGCCTGTTGGTCTGGTACTTTTCTTCGGCAAATGCAATAAGATAGTCCGATACAAGCGACCCGAACTCAAGGCTCTGTATCCTGAACAGTTCCTCTCCTGTCCTTACCCGTTCACCCTCTCGTTTCGATATCCTGCTTACCTGCCCGTTTATCGGTGCACTAATAACACTTGTATGCTCAGGATCGTTAAATACCACGCCCGGCACTGTAACAGGATAGGGAGAACGCTTGCTCTCAATAATAACAGTCTTTATTTTAAGTTCATCTCTTTCCTTCTCCGATAGTTTTACAATAAAGAGGCTGTCTGCATCCTGGCGGATCGAAGGTGGGATTTCCACCTCGATTGTTGACTGTTTCTCAGCACCGTCGCCTGCACCACCGCATGAAGTCATTAGCAGCGTAATTGCTATGGCGATAATTAAAATTACTATGTCTTTCATATTGTATCTCTTATATAAGGTATCTAGTATACCAGGTCACTGGCAAAATATTTTTCAAGCGCAACAAGTTGCAGGAAGTAATCACGAAGCGCCTCCAGGTACTGTTGCTCACTGTCTATATAGGTTTTCTGTGCATTTAAGAGGTTAAGCAGATCAATCTCTCCCAGCTGGTAGGCACGCAATGCCATCGACCTCAGCTTTGCAGCTTTTTCCTTCATGGTACTGTTATAGCGCTCTACTATTTTCCTGCTTACCGAGTAGTTATGCCAGGCATACTCTATCTGTTTCTTCATATTCAACTCTACCTCTGTTTGCTTCCATCCCAGTTCATCCTTGCGGGCAATAGCCTTGTTTATATTTCCTTTCTGTTCAAGCGGATACCAGATAGGGATGCTCAGTCCTACCTCAAAGCCACTGTAATTATAGCCTTCGCCAAAGTCCTGCTTATACATTGAAAGCCTGATATCGGGTAAAATATTACTCCTTGCTTCCCTGAGATCATAAAGGGATGAATTCAGTTCGTGTTCAATGGCACGATATTCCGGCTGCTCACCCTGTAACCCGAGCGACTGTATCTGGCTAATCTCTATGTCTTCAGCCCTGAGGGTGTCGCTGAATTCAATGGTATATTTCTGATCGGCCACCGGCAGGCCCATTACCTGGAACAGGCCATACCTTGCCTTATGTAAAATCCACTCTGCGTTATCAAGATCGTTCCTGGCCTTCTGCAGCTGTAACTCAGCATTTGCCAGGTCGACGCCTGTGGCCATACCTGTCTCAAACCTTGTATATACGGCGTTGTAGAGATCGGTTGATATTTCGAGCTGTTCGGCCCTCGACTTCTGCAGGTGCAGTGCATAAACCACCTCAATATAACTGCTTTTTACAGCGGCCTTTACTTCCCTTTCAAGTGCTTTTATCTGGTATTCCATCGAAATTACTGACTGCTTTGCTGCCTTGAGCCTGTAAAAGGTAGTAAGCGGAAAATCCAATTCCTGGGAAATGGCTATTCTTTGTTCATCAAAAAGATCTTCCGGCCCGGTCTGAATGCCTTCCCTGAAATAACTAATTTCAGGTGCCCCGATACCGGTCTCTGTTCTCCAGCTTTCCTGTTTCTGCCTTAATACCGCTCTCATCTGTTGCAGTTCGGTATTACGGTCAAATGCCGATCCCACTGCTTCGCTGATAGTTAAGAGGTTTTCCTGACCGTGTGCAGCAGATGTAAGAAATAACAGCAGGGCTATATTAAAATATATTATGCTTTTCATAAGTTAAAGATATAATAGTCGCAAAAGGGAATATGCTTAAGAAGTCAATTACAAACCTAACAATAATAATGATTACTTGTTTTGAAAGTCATATCCTTTTATTCCAATATGCTGATAATTCAGAGGTCTGGAAGGCCTGGATCCTGCCTGCCTCGCTGAGGCTTGACTGATATTGATTAATATCATAAATTTGCCTTTAAAGAAGAAGCTGGTAATCAGTTAATTGATTATAACAGGCCATAATCCTGCCCTACGATAAAGAATATATTAATTCTTAAAAATGGATAAAAGCACAGATATACAATCGGGTTTGTTCAGCAGGATAAGAGACAGCCTGCCGGCTCATGTTTCTATGGTTGATGATGTTGCCCTTTTGCTTGGGATAAGTAACGACAGCGCCTACAGGCGAATCAGGGGCGATAAGGCCCTTTCTTTACAGGAAGCAGTTGCCCTGATGGACAAATACAGTATTTCCCTTGATGATTTTGCAGGCAGTGATAACGGAACCGTTACTTTCAGGGCATCTTTCCTCGACACGAAAGAATATCCCTTCAGCCAGTGGCTTAAGCAGTTGCTTGAATTTACCGAGGGAGCCGGGGCTAATCCTGAAACAGAAGTAATCTTCATCCTGAACGAGCTGAGTATCTTCCAGTTAATTCAGTTTCCGGAACTCTGTGCCTTTAAATTATTTTTCTGGCAGAAATCAAACCTGGGTTTTGAGGAACTCAGGGAATCAAAATTCTCACTTGGGTATTGTGATGAGGCCAACAGTAATCTGTGCAAGGAGATAGCAATGAGATATGTGAAGATTAAAACGAGCGAGTTTACCACAGCAGAATGCCTGAACAGTTTCCTTAAACAGATTCTCTTTTACAATGAGGCCGGTTACTTTGAATCGCCCGGCGATGCCAGGGGCCTGTGCCATAGATTGCACCAGCTGGTTGATCATTTTTGCAAGCAGGCCGAACTTGGGTATAAATATATTTACGGAGGAAATGAAGCAGGTCAGGCAGGTAATTTCGATCTCTACCATAATGATATTATCCTTGCCGATAACACTGTACTTATCAGAACAGGGGATACCGGGACTTCATTTATTACCAGCAATGCCATTAACCTGATGCAGTCGCAGAATGCCGATTTCTTTAAATATAATTACCGCTGGGGACAAAATCTTCGTACCAGGTCCGTTTTAATAAGTGGTACAGCAGAAAGAGAGCGAAACAGGTTTTTCAGGAACCTTCACCACCAGGTAGACCGGGTGGAGGAAAAACTCAGCTGAATATTCTCGATTTTTGCATATCTGCAGCTTTATAAGGCTCTCTTTTTTATATATAATGCCTGAAATAATCTTTCACCTTGTAATTTTTGCAAAGAGGGCCCGCAACAGAGAGCCGGAAAGGTATTTTTTGCATTATTTCATATTCCTCCCAACAGGATACTAAAAGTCAATTTCATAACCATAGCCCGGGAGCTTAATTTTGATACAAGGTTCTTGCTAAACCTGCTCAGATTTTTAATTGATTTATTGTAAGGTAATTATAAAATTTTAAGCGAATGAAAAATTCAACAGGTTTACCCGCTGAAGGAACACCAGCAGATAATTTATTGGACCTGCTACCTGGCCTGAAACAAAGAGATGCAAAGTGGGATGCCGGTAAGGTATTTGGCTTTGTTTACCATCCCGGTAATAATCGTGCACTTATAGCAGAAGATTATTTTAAGGAGTTTATGTACCAGAGTACCCTTAATCCAACTGCTTTTCCTTCACTGAGAGAGTTTGAGAAAGACATTGTGAATATGGCATTGGAACTGATGCATGGCAACAGGAAGATGGCAGGAAGCGTCACAACAGGTGGTACCGAAAGCATCTTTCTTTCACTGAAAGTTGCCCGGGATATGGCTTTTGAAAAAACGCCTCATATCAGAACTCCCGAAATAATTGTACCTGAAACAATCCACCCTGCTTTTCTTAAAGCTTCATCTATACTGGGGCTTATGCCTGTTATTGTTCCTGTTGGAGAGGATAAGAGGGCCGATCCTGTGTCAATTGAAAAGCGGATTACTGCCAATACCATAATGCTATGTGCTTCAGCACCCTGCTATCCCTATGGTGTGGTAGATCCAATTCCTGAACTGGGGAGAATTGCGACAGACCATAAACTACTATTTCATGTAGATGCCTGTATGGGAGGTTTTATGCTGCCTTTTATGGAGGAACTTGCTTATGATGTGCCGCGATTTGATTTCCGGGTACCCGGCGTGACATCAATTTCGCTCGATGCGCATAAATATGGCTATGCTCCAAAGGGCCTGTCCATTATACTCTACAGGAGCAGGATATTCAGGAAGAAACAGTTTTTTGTATATACCGACTGGCCGGGAGGTATCTTTGCATCAACCACATTTATGGGAACAAAAAGCGGTGGGCCCCTTGCAGGATGCTGGGCCCTCATGAAACACCTCGGAAGGGAAGGCTATATAGAGCTGGCAGACAGGGTAATGAAAACAACAATAAATATAAGAGATGGCATCAGCAGGCATAAATCGCTGGAGATAATATCCAACCCGGATATGTCAGTACTGGCTTTCAGGTCGCTGAAAGGGGATACATTTAATATTGGAGACGCCCTTGCCGAAAAGGGTTGGCACCTGGATCGTTTGCAATTCCCTGATGCCCTGCATCTTACCATAACACATATGAATTCAGGTATGGAATATGCCTTTCTGGATGACCTTGCCTGTATTATCGGTGAACAGCAGTCACTTGATAGAGATTTTAAGGATATGAACAGGACTGTATCAGCAGTTAAAAGAATAAGCAGCCTTTTACCTGTGGAGTTTGTAAATACTATTGCCAGCTGGATAGGTAAGATGACAGCCCGGAGCGGTGGCAGCAGGCAGGCTGCTCTGTACGGTATAAACGCACAGCTGGAAAACCGCAGCAGGGCGAGGGACTTCGTGCTTAACCTTATTGACGGGATGTACTGAAGTATGCACTTATGCCTGGGCGGCAGTATAAGATCTGAGCTTCTTAAAACTGATCAGCTGTCTTCTCTTTTCGTCCCATAGCCGCAGCTTTAAGGTTTTAATACTGGGAATAAATGTTACCGGTTTAATGGAGTTGAACATTGCGTTCTCCCTGTGACACCTCTCCAGGTTGTAGTTTGGTATCATGGGGCTTAAATGATGAATATGGTGAAAACCTATATTGCCCGAGAACCATTGCAGTATTTTTGGGAACTTAAGATAGGAGCTGCCTTCAAGAGCCATTTTCCTGTAATCCCATTCATCCTTTCGTGCCCATATTACTCCCTCGTACTGGTGCTGAACATAAAATAACCATACTCCGCCTGTTGTTGCCAGGTAAATTACCGGCAGCTGTATCATAAGGAAGGCTTTCCATCCCAGTAATAATATCAGTCCCCAAACATATATCAACATCATAATATTGGCAATATAAATGCTTCTTCTTTCTTTTTTATTCATTTTCTTCCTGGTAAACCTGAATGCCACAGTAAACAGCAAAACAGGCCCTATTCCAAAAAGAACAAAAGGATTGCGGTATATCCTGTATACCAGTTTCTTCGATTTTGGTAATTGCTTATACTCGTCTACCGTTAATGTCCATACATCCCCGTCACCGCGGCTGTCGAGATTGCCAACCGTAGCATGGTGTATGGCATGAGTCTGGTGCCACCTGTCGTAGGGGGTAAATACGAGGCTGCCCAGTATTGTTCCGATTATCCTGTTTGCCCTGCGCGACTTAAAGAATGAGCCATGCCCGCAATCGTGAAATATTATAAATATTCTTACAAGGAAGCCTGCAGCAAGAACCGACAGGCCCAGCGTAATAAAATATGAGATATCGAGCGAGAGGTACATCAGGTACCACAGAAGGATGTAGGGTACAAGAGAATTTAGCAGCTGCCAGCTGCTTCTGAGCGGGTCGGCCCTGTTATAC
>JAZBNV010000044.1:0-9034 GCA_036350795.1 Marinilabiliaceae bacterium | reverse complement strand
TACCTGTTGGGGCCCCATTCAGATAGAATACCATTTCTTAAAAGCAACCATGATTTTCTGTAAGTCCATATTTCAACAGTACCTGAGGTTTTTACTTCGCGCGAAACCCTGAGGGGTTTGCCCCAGCTGTCCCTGATCATATTATGATCCATCCCCTTCCATATTTTATGTTCGTAGATGGCCTTTCCACTCTTTGTACCGTATTTTTCACTCAGAAGCATTAACCTGTCTTCAATAAAGCCAGGATTAACTACCTGCTTCTGCTGCACCTGGTTCTGTTGTGCCGGCGAAAGCATTTCTGCCCCATTATCAGTCTTATCCTTAAGAATAAGTCCTTCCATATCTTCATACTTAACAAGCAGATAATCATCCAGTATTTCAATCACTTCAACTTCTTTGCCTGCAGGGATATATCCAAGTACTGCACTTGTATTTTCTATGTCAGCAAACAGCCTGCATGCCGATATGGTCTTAACTGTTTGAGTTTGTGCAACACCTGTTAAACTGCTGAATAACACGACTGTAATCACGGTAAGCCATGTTTTATATATATTTTTTATCATAATATTTAATATTGATTATGCTGTGTAATAAGAATTCAAAAATTATACCACTTTCATACATTGGGGTTGCATATCCCATAAAATCAATGCAATATTCACTCTCTTCCATGCTTTACGGGTCACTTCCAAGCCGCTCGCAAGGCTTTGTTAATAAAGTTTAACTTACCGTAGACGTGCACTTTGTGGTATTTAACAGATCAAATTGCTATATTGCGAAAAAGGTGAACTATGGTCAGGTGTTTTAGATCAATATTAATTATTGTACTGCTCGTCCTGTCTTCGTGCGTTGAGGAGGAACCATTACCCGGGGAGGCCTGTAATGATGACTGGCCTGTGTTGAGGGTGTATGACAGTGATCACCTTTCCAGGATAAAAATACCAATTGGCGGAATTGGGACCGGCACAGTATCGCTGACGGGCAGGGGTGAGCTGGCAGACTGGGAGATTATGAACCGTCCTGCAAAAGGTTATAGTACGGTACTGGATGGTAACGATGCTCCTTTTTTCGCTATCTATTACAGGGCGGAATCAGGTGAAACAGGAACCAGGGCGCTTATGGGACCTATTGATCCTGCCGACTATGAACATATGGAGGGAAGGAGTGTCAATCATCATGGTTTGCCACGTTTTCATGAATCCTCCTTTGATGCTGCTTATCCCTTTGCAAGGGTACACCTGTCAGATAAGAATGTTCCGCTAAATGTAACTCTTAAGACCTTTAATCCCCTTATTCCCGGTGATGCTGAATATAGTGGAATACCAATAGCAGTGCTTACTTACGAAATTACCAACACCTCTGAGGAAAGCATTGATGTTTCTGTTTGCGGGTCTTTAAGAAATTTTATCGGCCGGGATGGTTCGGCAAACTACATATCATGGAAAGGAGAAAAGCATCCCCTGGGTGCTGATAATAACAAAAATGCTTTTATAAAGGACTCAATCCTTTCGGGAATCTATATGTATTCAATGGATGTACCTTCAACTTCTCCTGCCTGGGGTACATTTGCTATTTCGACATGCGACAAGGATGTGTCTTACCGTACTGCATCCAAAGCAAACTACTGGTCGAATGCAATACTTAATTTCTGGGACGATTTTTCTGATGATGGGCGGCTTAGCGAGCTTAAAGAAAAACCACGCGAAGATGATCCAATGGCCAGCCTGGCAGTTAGCAAGCTTATTGAACCGGGAGCAACTGAAGAATTTCATTTTTATCTTACCTGGCATTTCCCAAACAGGAAGGCATGGTCGAAGGAGACGGTAGGTAACTACTATGCAACAAGGTATAAAGATGCCTGGGATGTAATTCAGAAAACTGAGCCTGAACTGGAATCTTTGTTCGACAGGACCTGTTCTTTTGTAAACAGTTTTATTAGCAGCGATCTGCCTGATGTTGTAAAGGAAGCAGCCCTCTTTAACCTGAGTACACTTAGATCCCAGACAGTTTTCAGAATTGCCAGCGGGCATATGATGGGATGGGAAGGCTGCATGGACACTGAAGGCAGTTGCTTTGGTTCGTGCACTCATGTTTGGAATTACGAGCAAACAACTCCCTTCCTTTTTGGAGAACTGGCCAAAACTATGAGGGATGTGGAGTTTAAATATGCTCTTGCCGATAACGGAAGGATGAGTTTCAGGGCTGCTTTGCCTCTTAGGATTGCCAGTTCAACCCAGGGTATTGCCGCTGACGGACAGATGGGAACAATAATGAAGTTTTATCGCGAGTGGCAACTATCAGGTGATGATGACTTCCTGGAGAAATACTGGTCTTCAGTGAAATCAGCTATGCAGTTTGCCTGGGAGGATGGAGGCTGGGATGCTGATATGGATGGTGTTATGGAAGGCAAACAGCATAATACCATGGATGTTGAGTATTATGGTCCAAACCCCCAGATGCAGTTCTGGTACCTGGGTGCGCTAAGGGCGGCCTCTGAGATGGCAGCCTATGTTGGCGACAGCGAATTTTCAGTTGTATGCAATAAGTTATATAAGAAGGGACGAATTTTTACCGATGAAAAACTGTTTAACGGCGAGTATTATGAACAGCTGATTCTGCCCCCTGAAGGAAAGACAGCTGATGAGCTCGAATTCCAGCTTGGCCCGGGATGCCTTGTTGACCAGCTCGCCGGGCAATATATGGCGCATATAACAGGCCTGGGCTACCTGGCTGATAATGATAATATCAGAAGCACACTGGAGAGTATTATGAAATATAACTTCAAGGAAGATTTCTATGATCATTTCAACCCTATGAGGTCTTATGTGCTTGGTGATGAGTCGGGTCTGCTAATGGCAAGCTGGCCAAAAGGAAGGCTAAAGGTACCTTTCCCATACTTTGCGGAAACCATGACCGGTTTTGAATATACCGCAGCCACAGGCATGATTTATGAAGGCATGGAGCAGGAGGGACTTAAGGTAATTGAGGCTATAAGGGACAGGTACGACGGTTACAAGCGAAACCCCTTTGATGAGGCGGAATGCGGGCATCACTATGCGAGGGCAATGGCAGCATGGTCGGGGGTGCTGGCAATAACAGGCTTTAACTACTCAGGTGTCTACGGTAGTTTTGCAATTAATCCAATAGAAGGTACCTGGTTCTGGTCGAATGGCTACGCCTGGGGTACTGTAGTTATTGAGGATACTGAATCGGGTGGTTATGATATAAAACTCAATGTTCTGGAAGGCACTATTTTTATTAGTAAATTTATACTTAACGGTATAGGTAAAGTGGGTTTTGAAGATTCGATTAAACTTTCTTCCGGTGAGGAACATCACTTTTTCGTAAAAAGCTATTAATAAACAAGTTATAAGATGACAACAGAAAACCTGAAACAATTTGAGACAAGCGAAAACCTTCAGAAAATGGTTCTGAATATAATGTATACTATGAGGGATCAATACAGTAATTATCCTGAGTATAAAACTATAATGATGAATCTGACAACCGTCTCAAGAGAACTTAACGCAATAAGGATTAAGGAAATAACAGGCGAGATTGAAGAATCAAAGACCGAGAAATAGCATTATTTACCACTCAAAGCTATTAAATAGTAAAATCTGCTCATTTTCAAAATATTATGTCTACTTTTGCGATGAATTTCGCGAGTAATATCTGGTAAGTCCGGGGGCACTACTTAACTCATATATTATTAGCTATTATTAATCCCTGCCGTTTTATATAATACGGTAGTTTGATATATTTTGCATGAAATCGATACAGATAGGCGACCTTAATATTAAGGTGCCGATAATACAGGGAGGAATGGGAGTTGGGATATCATTGTCCAGGCTCGCTTCTGCAGTGGCTAATATGGGTGGGGTAGGAGTTATTTCAACTGTGGCTGTCGGGCTTACAGGTGAAAAAAGGAACCTGAACTACAGGATGGGTAATATTGAAGCAATTCGCTACGAGATACGCAGGGCACGTGAAATGTCGAAAGGTGTTCTGGGTGTTAATATAATGTCGGTGTTAACCGATTTTTCTGAAATGGTTAAGACATCAATTGAGGAAGGAATAGATATAATTTTTTCAGGTGCAGGTCTGCCTCTCGATTTACCCAAATATCTTGGTGAAGGAATTAAGACAAGGCTGGTTCCAATTGTTTCGTCTGCACGTGCAGCAACAATAATCTGGAAAAAATGGATTCAGAATTATAACTACCTGCCTGATGCTTTTGTTGTTGAAGGGCCAAAAGCCGGAGGACATCTTGGCTTTCGTTCTGAGGATATCAATGATGAGGGAAAATCCCTTGAGCATCTTGTCGAGGAAGTATCGGAAGTTACGAGGCAGATTAAAATTGAACATAACAGGGATGTACCCGTTATTGCGGCAGGCGGATTATATACAGGTGACGATATTTACAAAATAATGAACCATGGAGCCACTGCAGTGCAGCTTGGAACCCGGTTTGTTGCAACAGAAGAATGCGATGCATCAGATGAATTTAAGAATGCCTTTATTGCAGCAAGTGAGGATGATATAGAGATAATAAAAAGTCCGGTTGGTATGCCGGGCCGTGCTATACACAATGCTTTTCTTAAAGAAGCAGCTGAGGGGAAGAGAAGACCTAAGTCATGCGATTATAATTGCATCAGGTCGTGTAATCCCAAAACTACACTTTATTGTATCGCGAATGCTTTGCTGGCAGCTTATAAGGGAAAGTTAAAAGACGGATTTGTATTTACAGGTTCAAATGCCGGGAGAATAAATAAAATAACAACTGTTAAAAATCTTTTTTCAGAGTTGATCGAGGAGTACCGGAAATCAGCTCTTGTAAAATAAATATTAAATAATAATTATAGTATATGGGAGGATCTCAGGAATCTTTTAACAAAAAGGAAGTAAGAAACAAGAAAGACAAGAAACGTAAAGAGAAAGAAAAGAAGAGACAGGCAAAGAAGGATAACTCATCCAAAGCCGGGTTTGATGATATGATTGCCTATGTTGATGAATTTGGCAATATCACTTCAGAGCCGCCGGAAAAAAAGATTGGTGATTCGGGTGTTAAGCTCGAAAATGTTGAAATAGGAGTACCAAGGTCGGAGGGAAAAAGCAAGGATAAGGTAAAAACAGGTTCGGTTAGTTATTTTAACAGTTCAAAAGGTTTTGGTTTTATAATTGATTCTGATACCGGCGACAGGATATTTGTTCATATTAATGAGCTGAATGATAAGATAAAAGAAGGCGACAGGGTTACCTTCGAGACTGAAAAAGGTCAGCGTGGCTTATCTGCTGTAAATGTATCGCTGGAGAAGGCCTGACCCTGTTAAATACAGATTATTTAAACCTGAATAATCCGGCTCCCTCAGAAAAGTGAAGGGAGCCTCCCGAAAAAATATTATTTTTATTGCCAGATTATACTTTTTAAAAATAATAGAATGAGTGCTAAATTACAGGAACTGGCAAAGTGTGTTGAGCTGGGTAAAATTGACAGGAATTCACCATATCCTCCTGCCATGAAGGATGCTGATGGTGCAGACGAAATTGCAGGGCTTCTGCTTGATGAAGGAAGCAGCCCTGGTGATATTCTTGAGAAAGCACTTATTCCGGCTATGTCGATTGTTGGTAACAGGTTCAGCAGGAATGAAATTTTTGTCCCGCAGATGCTTATGTCGGCCAAGGCCATGAGTGCTGCCATGAAACACCTTAAACCCTATTTTCTGTCGGGCGAAACAAAGCGTAAGGGGACATTATGTATAGGTACGGTTTCAGGCGATCTGCATGATATTGGCAAGAACCTGGTTTCGATGATGATTGAAGGAGGCGGCTGGGAAGTGATAGACCTGGGGGTTGACGTTAAGAAGGAGAAGTTTATTGAAACCCTTGATCAAAACCCGGGTTGCCTGGTGGGTCTTTCGGCCTTGCTTACCACCACCATGACCCAGATGGAAGATACAGTGAGAGCAATTAAAGAAAAATACCCGGATACTAAGATTCTTATCGGGGGAGCTCCGGTAACAGAAGATTTCTGCAATAAAATAGGAGCCGATTTTTATTCACCCGACCCCCAGGGAGCAGTAAACTACCTTAGCCGGCTTACCTGAGACTTCTTTCCCGGCCTTAAACATGGAAAGCAGGACCTTTAAATATGATGTAAAAGAGCTCGGACTCACCACGGCTAAGATAGTAAAGACAATAGGATATACACCGGAAGATGTACCGGCCAGTGTTATTGATATTATCGAAAGTACATTGAAGGAGTCTCTGTCTCTCGCCTCGGTTAAAGCTGAATACCATATTTACAGGCATTTTACTATTGACACTGAATCTGCTTCGGTAGCAATTGGCAATATAATTTTCAATACCAGGAAAATTATCCTCTCGCAGCTTAAGGGAGCCAGTGGAGCGGTCCTTTTTCTTGCCACTGCAGGACCTGAGATAGGGATTAGCAGTAAAAAACAGATGGCCTCGGGAGACCTCCTCGAAGGTTATATAACTGATGTAGTAGGGTCAGAAATTGTGGAGGCTGCTGTTGATCTGATGCAGGAGACCCTGGCTCGTGAAGCCGGGGCTGAAGGCTTAAATATTACCAACAGATTTAGCCCCGGGTATTGTGGATGGGACGTGGCAGAGCAGCATAAGCTCTTTAGTCTTATCCCTGATAATTACTGTGGAATAAAACTTACAGAATCGGCGCTAATGAACCCGGTAAAATCTGTAAGCGGCCTTATCGGCCTTGGCAGGGAAGCACGCTACAGGCCTTATTCGTGCAGCAGATGCGACTCGAAAAACTGTATTTACCGCAATAAGAAGTAGGCAGGCATATATTTGTATAGCTGGTTTAGTCTGAGATAATTCTGGTTTTATTCTGAGTTTAGATCCAATCTCAACCCAATCTCAACCCATTCTCAACCCATTCTCAACCCATTCTCAACCCATTCTCAACATTTCCTGATAAGCATCAGGCCGTCTCTTAAGGGAAGTATAACCTGGCGCAGCGAAGAATTTTCTTTTACAAGCTTGTTGAATTTCTGAATTCCCAGTGTCATCGGATCATTTGTATTCAGATCGCATACCTTACCATCCCAGAGAACATTATCTGCAATTATAAATCCCCCTTTCTTAATATGTGGCAGCACAAGATCCAGGTATTCGGGGTATTCTCTTTTATCGCCATCTATAAATATCATGTCGAAGTCCTTGTCAAGTGTGGGAATTATATCCCTGGCATCGCCGGTATGCATAATAATTTTGTCGCTTACACCTGCTTTTTTAAAAAAGCTGCATGAAAGCTCGTAAAGCTCATCATTTTTTTCAATGGTGTGAAGAACTGAGCCCTGTTTCATCTCCAGTGCCATTGAAATTGCTGAATAGCCGGTATATGTGCCAATTTCAAGTATCTTCGAAGGTGCTGACATTGAAACCAGCATTCCAAGCACCTGTCCCTGGATATTACCTGATATCATATTCGGGTTTACTGCCGAAGTGTAAGTTTTCCTGTAGAGTTCATGTAATACCTCACTTTCAGGAGAAGAGTGCTCTTCGATATATTTACTGATTCTTTCTTCCACTACCTGTAGATTAGCCTGGATAACTTATTTTCGTCAAAAACATCTCCGGCTATCTCCAGGAGTTCGCCTGAACTAATCATATCAATTTTCCGGTAGATCTCTTCGGGGGGATCAATTTTTTCATACACAAGCAGGCTTTTAGCCATGCTCAGCATATAGCTCTCATGGTTTTCGTAGGCCCTGGCCAGGTTACCTTTTATCTGCTGCTTTGCCTTGCTTAGCTGTATTGTGCCAAGAGCTTTTTCGCGAAGTTGTTTTAGCTCCTTAAGGGCTATTGTTGTGCTTCTTTCGAGGTTATAGCCTTCGGTACCAAAATAGATCAGGAATATACCTGTATCGTTATAGGGGTGGTATGATGATTCCACGTTATATGCAAAACCGTTCTTTTCCCTCAGCGAGAGGTTAAGCCTTGAGTTCAGGCCCTGTCCGCCAAGGACATTATTCAGGAGATACATCCCTATTCTCCTGTTATCCTGTATATTATAAGCTATATTGCCTATAATGCAGTGGTTTTGCCATGTTCCTTTATCGATGCTCCGGGAGCGGGGTTTATATCCATTTTTATTGAGTCTTTTTCTTGTTCCTGTATTGGATTCTATATGTGAAAAATATTTCTCAAAGAGGTATATTATCCTCTTTTCAGATATATTCCCTACCGAACACACTACCATCTGGTCGGTGTAGTAATTAGCCCTGATAAAATCCTGTATTGATTCTTTGCTGAAAGCTTTCAGTGAGACCTGCGATCCCAGTATATTTCTTCCCAGGGCATCTCCTTCGAAAACAAGTTCCTCGAAATCGTCAAATATAAGTTCTGAAGGAGTGTCTTTATAGGAGTTGATTTCCTCGAGTATTACTTCTTTTTCCTTCTTAATTTCTTTTTCCGGGAAGATTGAGTTAAACGCGATGTCGCTTATTACTTCGAGCGAGATAGAGTAATCCTCTTTCAGGAAGGATGCATGTATAACTGTTTCTTCCTTCGTGGTATAGGCGTTAAGTTCTCCTCCGCGGTCCTCGAGCCTGCTCAATATATGGTAAGCTTTTCTTTTTGTTGTTCCCTTAAAAAACATATGCTCAATAAAGTGAGCCATGCCATGTTGTTCATCTTCCTCATCACGCGACCCGGCATTAATCATCAGTCCGCAGTGGGCAACAATATTGGGTACCCACATATGTATAAGCCGTATCCCGTTTTCAAGCCTGTGTTCGGTATATTCCATATTCATTATATCAGGATGCAAAAATAGCATAACTTACTGGTTTTGTAAGACCTGTAGTTTTAATATAAGCAGAACAGGGTAAATTTTTAATTTTTTTTAATTTAAATCTTTGCCGGTAAGAAATTGCCACTTATATTTGCAGTCCGAACAGAGGGTGCCATAGCTCAGTTGGTAGAGCACAGGACTGAAAATCCTGGTGTCGCTGGTTCAATTCCAGCTGGCACCACCCTTCGAAAAGCC
>JAZBNV010000043.1:0-25933 GCA_036350795.1 Marinilabiliaceae bacterium | reverse complement strand
TACTCTTGTCATCCCACGTAATACTCTTGTCATCCCACGTAATACTCTTGTCATCCCACGTAATACTCTTGTCATCCCGAGCGAATGCGAGGGATCTAAATGATTGATAATCAAAACCCTGATTCCTCGCATTCGCTCGGAATGACAAATATTGCGTCCTTTTGAGACAGCCTCATTTCCATACTCTGTTATTCATTATAACAGCAAATCCTTCTATGCCACTCCTGATGGCAGTTCCAGTCCGTAACCCTGTTTCTTATCAGCAGCTTTTAGCTTATATGCAAGAAATATTGATATTACCCCGCATAAAACCAGAATTAAAATCGGGATAGTATAGTCATATACTTCTTCTCCCGCGCGTATGGCTTCAAGATCTGCCTTATTTACAAGATCAAGAACGGCGCCAATGCCCCAGAAGAAAAGACCAAGGCCCCAGTTCTGAACTGTAAACATGGATGCATATGCTGTTCCTAGTCTCTTCTCCGGTACAATTTTGGCTACTGATGGCCACATTGCAGCCGGAACCAGCGAGAATGCTATTCCAAGACTGAGCAGACCTGCGTATGCAAATATCGGGGCGTTTGTTAATGAAAGAGACAGGTGGGCAAAGATCAGAAGTAAAGATCCGAGTATCATCAGAGATGCGCCCTTACCCTTCGCATCTACATAACTACCAAAAATTGGTGTAAATAGAATTGTACCCAGCGGGATAAGTGATGCTGTTTTCGGTCCGTTTGTCAGCCACAGTTTCAATACATCACCAAGGCTGTAAATAAACAGTACAAAGGCTATGAACACTACAAGCATCGTAGTATATTTCTGCGTTTTGGTTTTAAGATTAGCAGGCACTGCAGAGAATCCGATACCAAAGAGGAAGAAGGCAACATAAATACTTGCATTGCCAAGAGCCTTGCTTCCAAAAAGAACAATATCACCAGAGCCGTCGGAAGGCAGGGCGTAGGCAAAACCGAATTTATTTACCAGCATATCAGGTGCATACTGGATAAAGGGGAATACAGCTGCATAGAAAGCCACGCAAAGCAGTGCTATATATATAAAGGAGGGATTGGTGGCAAGTTTAACAAGGTCATTAAATTTAAATTCCTCATCAGCCGATGCTCCGGCCTCTTCTTTATTCTGTCTGTCAAGTCTTATATCAAAGAAGGTATAAATAATCAATAAAATAAGTGCTATACCCATTAAGGTAGCTGCAAAGGTTACAGCTGTGGCCACATGTCCGTTTGCGATATCAGGCGAAATAGCAATACCAAGGGCAGATCCCAGTCTTCCAAACCCCACATTGATAGCCATCGCCAGTGCCATCTCATAGCCCTTAAACCATTTTACTATAGTCCTGGTTGCAACAACACAGGTAACTTCAAGACCTGATCCAAAAAGTATTCTTCCTACTATCATCCAGGTCATAATAGTTTTTGGTTCGTTACCAAAAAATCCGGCGGTGGCAGCAGCAGAAATTAATCCGCCAAGAACAGCCAAACCTCCAAAGGCAAGTCCGGCAACTCTTATACCCCATTTATCGAGAACCATTCCTCCAACTATTATCATACCAAACATATTGGCAATGGTTGTGAGTCCGATAACCCTTCCGAATTGTTCGCTTGAGAAGCCAAGCTCACTCTCCATAAGACCCTTTAATCCTCCATAGAAATCCTGGAACCAGTAGGTGCCGAAAATTAATGCACTTAACAGAATAAGCATCAGCCATCTTAGTGCTGCTGAATCTCGCATTGTCTTTTGAATGTTTTCCATCTTGTATTTCTTGATTAGTATTTTTTCTAATGCGGGTAAATGTAAGAAAAAAAGAAAAGAGACAACAGAATATTAAACATATCATGCTGCAATATGCAACAATTATTATATCAGGGCTGTTATATTTTTATATTTGCGCAAAAATTAATAACAAGAGAATGAAAAGACTAATATTGCTGGCATCTGCCATTATACTTATATCTTATATCTCCTTTTCGCAGGAGAAAGTAAACTGGATTAAGATTGAAAACCTGGATGAGGTATTAAAGAACAATACAAAACCGGTATTTATAGATGCCTATACCGACTGGTGCAGCTGGTGTAAAAGACTCGATGCCGATACTTTCTCGAACCCGGTTATTGCTGCCTACCTGAACGAAAAGTTCATACCTGTTAAATTCAATGCCGAAAGTAAGGCACCAATCACTTTTATGGGAAAAGAGTTTGTCAACGACGGCAAAGCAGGAAGGGCACATCAGCTTGCAGTAGCTCTTATGCAGGGACAGATGTCGTATCCCACAGTGGTCTTTCTTAACAATAAAGGAGAGCTGCTTTCTCCAGTACCCGGATACCGCGGACCGAAGGAGTTTGAGCCATTGCTTGTTTTCTTCGGTGAGGAAAAGTATATGACCGAGAAGTGGGATGATTTCTCCAAAAACTTCAAGGGAAGCTTTTAGGAGGCGTAGCATGCTACGCCAATACCCTGTGGGTTATTTTACCTTATTATATAGTTGGCGGGTAATGTTACCACTTTTCCAAACTGGTATATAAGCTGCCTGCTGCTTCCCAGAGTTGACCTGCCATCAGTTACTTTTATATCAACTACTTCAGGAATGCGGTAATAGAGTCTGTCATATCTTTCAGACTGGGAGTCATTATCCTCAAGCAGATTAATTCTATCCACTTTCCCGGTGCTGAATAATTCAACAGCAACAGGCCTTCCGCTTAGGTCTGTCGGATCAAGTACTCCATCTTCAGGAGAAAACCTGAAAAGAATTACAGGCCTGCTCTCCATTCCTTTCTCAGGAATAAAGAAGAACTTGAATGTTCTTATTTCAGAAGTCGCTTTACCTGTAAACAGGGAGATATATTCATTTTCAAGCCTGTTAATTTCATCTATCGCTGCCTTATCCTGTGGAAATACATTCGCTTCGCCTGTAAGTATCAGGTGTCTTCCTTCCCTTAGTTCCAGTAAAATCCTTGCCGTGCTTTCTGCCTGTTCTTCAAGCGAAAGCTGCCTTCTTCGTTCAAGCACGTAGGGAATTCTTACAAAGGCAGTGTCAAGTTCAACAATCTTGTATGTTGTGTCCTGTTCGATATTATAATACTCGTCCGATCCCATGTCCCTGATAGCTGTTTTTACCTGCTCATTATTTTCAAGGTTTTTGCTGTAGTAAGATCTGCGGGTATACATTTCCTTATTAATATCAAGTATAAGACCAGCCGCTTTAAGAGCCAGAGCATTTGTTTCGATCAAACCATCTGATTCTATAACATAGTACTGTTCGGGATCCAGCTCATTGAAGGGCTCAATCTTAACTTCCCTGAGGGTCCAGACAGTATTGTTTGACCTGATAACATCTTTTAAGCCAAGAAACTGATCGGCATAATCGTGGTAAGGCCCTGCTGTTTGTACCGTTCGTTGTGCAACAACAGTGAATTCAAAGCCGGTAAGCGGAAGCGAATATACAATACTTCCCTTATAGAGCTTAACAGTGTCGCCCAGCGGTAATATCTGGGTATTCACCTTTACCGGCACTTCTTTTACTGTTGTACATGAGCCCAGCAGTATTACCACTGCTATAGTATAAAATAACTTTTTCATTCTTATTCCTTTCGTGTTCTTAAATATGATTGTCCAATATTATCAATAATATCTGAAGCTATCAAAGATTCGGGAGCCGAGTTTTCAATAGCAATATCACCTGACAGACCGTGCAGGTAAGCTCCGAGTATAGCAGCATCAGCTGCACTGTAACCCTTCGCAAGAAGGGCAAGGATCATCCCTGTAAGCACATCTCCGCTGCCTGCAGTTGCCATCCCGGGGTTTCCGGTGCTGTTAAACCATATCCGGCCATCGGGCAATGAAACAGAAGTCCTTGCTCCCTTGAGAAGGATAACAGCACCTGTTTCTGAGGATAAGAGCGACTGCCTCTTAAGCATCTCAAAACCCGATTTACAAGCACCTGCAAGCCTGCTGAACTCACCCGGGTGAGGAGTCAGTACTACAGACTCGGGCAGCATACCGAGAAGTTTCCTGTTTGCACCCAGGATATTCAGTGCGTCAGCATCGATCACTATCGGACCTTTGTACTCATCAAGCAGTTTCTCCATTGCTTTTACCGTATTGGGCTTTGTTCCTATGCCTGGTCCAATTCCCACAGCGTCAAATCGACCGGGATCAGCAATATCAGAGATAAGTACATCCGACTGGTCGCACTGCACCATAGCCTCCGGAACAGACAGATGTAATATATCTGCCATGGGTTTTGGCGTATGTACTGTAAGTAAACCTATACCGGTTCTCATGGCCGCCCTCGCTGCCAACACTGAAGCCCCGGCCTTGCCACACGAACCGCTTGCCAGCAAACCGTGGCCATTTACTCCTTTATGATCAAAGGTTCCCGGCAATTTTATTATACCCGCAGCAAAGTTACGGTCTGTAATACCATAACTGGTCTCCTTTTCCCTTATTATCCGGGGATGTAAACCTATTGGGATAATCCTGACATCTCCTACATAAACTGAATTTTCTGCAAACATAAAAGACAGTTTTGGAAACTGGAGGCTAAGGGTAATATCGGCTTTAAATATTGATTCAGGCTTATGTCCGGAATTATCTTCTCCGGCCAGGCCGGATGGCATATCAATTGCTATTTTCCTTGCTACGGAGCTATTGAGATAATTAAGCACTTCAGCTGCAAAACCACTAAGACCGCGGGTAAGTCCACTACCGAATATAGCATCAACAATAACACAATCACAGTCGATAAGCGGCATTTCTTCAATAAGCTGAACCTCCGTAAACCTCAGGTCTGCAGCCTTTAGTCTTTCCCGGTTTATCTTCCAGTCATCAGAGTATTTTGAACCAAGCCTGATATTAAAAACCTCCACCCTGTACTCTTCCTGACTCAGCATTCTTGCCAGGGCAAGTCCGTCGCCCCCATTATTACCGGGCCCGGTAAAAATGAAAATATTCGACGACCTGTTTATATTAGCCTGGAACCATTTAAATAATGCTCCTGCTGCTCTCTCCATCAGATCTACAGACTTAATAGGCTCATTTTCAATTGTATAAAGATCAATCTCCCTGATCTGTTCTGTAGTAAATAGTTTCACGCGTATAAAATTTTGTAAGAGCTAACAATAAGTTAATTAAAAATCCGGGAACGAATTGAACCGCTTTTACTACAAATTTAACTTAAAAACCAAGGGAGGCGAAATTTTTATAACATTCTTAAATGATATTTCTTCCTCCCGGCAATTAAAAAAGATTTATATATTTGTTGGCAATGAAAACTGAAACACTCATAAATAATAGATTATGTTAAAAGATCACCCAAAAGGACTACTGGTAGCGTTCTTTACCAATATGGGAGAACGCTTCGGGTTTTACACAATGATGGCTATACTGGTACTCTTCCTGCAGGCTAAGTATGGCCTGGCCGAGGATACTGCCGGCGACATCTACAGCTGGTTTTATTATGCTATTTATGCACTGGCGCTGCTTGGCGGTATACTGGCTGATGCAACAAAAAAGTACAAGACGGTAATAATGCTCGGTCAGATTGTTATGTTTGGCGGTTACGCTATAATGGCTGTACCAGGCTTATCTCTTCCCATAACCATTGTAGGACTGGCAACTATCGCATTCGGAAATGGCTTATTTAAAGGAAATCTCCAGGCTGTTGTCGGACAAATGTATGATAACCCCAAATATGATGCTGTAAGAGACAAGGCCTATATGATATTCTATATGGGGATAAACATTGGTGCCTTCTTTGCTCCGTTTGCAGCAAATGGCGTAAGAAACTGGTGGCTGAAAACCAATGGCTACCTCCACGATGGAAGTCTCCCTGCAATTTGCCACCAATTCCAGGATGGGACTTTACAGGATCCTCAACAATTACAGACACTGGCCGATAATGTAAGTCTTGGCGGTCCGGTAACAGATCTTTCTGCTTTTGCAGGTGATTATCTTAACACCTTCGCCGTTGGTTATAACTACGCCTTTGGTGTTGCTGCTGTTGCAATGATTGTTTCACTGCTGGCATACCTGATTTTTAACCGCCATCTTCCCAATAAGGAAAAAGTTGTTGGGGAAAAAACTATTACACTTACAGAGAGCCCTCTTGCAATACCTATAGCTATTCTTGTAGGTATAGCGGTAACCTTTGGTGTAAGTTTCCTGAAAGATGTGATCACCGGAGCAGCATTTGGACTGTTTACAGCCTTTGTTACATGGATGATTCTGATATCCAAGAAAGACGAAAAGTCGCGTGTCATAGCCTTACTTCTTGTATTCTTTGTGGTAATTTTCTTCTGGATGGCCTTCCATCAGAACGGTCTTACTCTTACCTTCTTTGCAAGAGACTATACGGTTAAGACTGTCGACCCCTTCACCTTTATGTTCTTCGACCTTAAGAATATACTTTCTGTTCTGGCACTTCTTGCCGGCTTCTTTATTGTTATCGGGCGCAAGCGAACAATAAATGTAAGGCTTATGGGTGCCGCACTTCTTGTTGCAGGCGGTACTTCAGCCACCTTCCTTTTCCGTGGTGCCGATGCACAGAACCCAATTGCACCTGAGGTGTTCCAGTCATTCAACCCCCTGTTTATTGTTGCTCTTACCTTCGTGGTTATGGGTTTCTTCTCATGGCTTAATAAGCGCGGAAAGGAACCGTCAACCCCCAAGAAGATCGGTATAGGTATGATAATTGCAGCTGTCGGATTCCTGGTAATACTTATAGGCTCATTGAACCTGGTTTCACCCCACGAGTTAAAGATTGTTGATCCGGTAACGGGTGCCATTAAGTTTAATCCGGTACCAGATTCATCAAGGGTTATGCCCTACTGGCTGATGTCGTCATACCTGGTACTTACAATTGCCGAACTTTTCCTCAGTCCGATGGGATTATCATTCGTTTCGAAGGTTGCTCCCGGCAGGTTCCAGGGTGTTATGCAGGGAGGATGGCTGCTTGCTACTGCCACGGGAAACAAATTACTCTTTGTCGGTTCAACATTCTGGGGTAAGCTCGACCTCTGGCAATTATGGTTGATATTTATAGTATGTAGTTTACTTGCGGCTGCATTTATCTTCTCGATACTCAAGTTCCTTGAGAGGGTAAGCAAGTCCAGTGACTAAAAAAGGAGATTAATGCGAAATTCGCGAATCAGGAACGAATTGCGCGAATATAAAAAGAGGCTGCCTCAAAAGGGGCAGTCTTTTTCATTTTGCCCGGTTTTTGGTTTGCTAATAAAGTTACAGTCTCAATTGAAAGAAGCAATCGGATAGCAGGAATATGATATATATGCTATTATCAAACATTTTAGAACATTGGAATTATAAAGCATATTAATGCAATTATAAGTAATATTGTCTGTTTAATTAATAACAAGGAATCATGATAAAAAGAACACTTACACTACTATTATTTTTCACTCTAACTGCGAGTCTTATGGCACAGGAAGATGACGGTACATTAAATAAAACCGGGGACAAAGCACCCGATTTCAGAGCAACGACTATTGACGGGCAGGTAATTGATACCAAAGATCTTAAAGGCAAGGTAATATGGGTTAATTTCTTCGCCACCTGGTGCCCTCCATGCAAAAAGGAACTTCCGGTTTTGCAGGAGAACGTTTATAAGAGATATAAGGATAACAAGGACTTCGTGCTGGTGGTGCTTGGCCGCGAACATAATGCTGAGGAATTGAAAGAATTTGCAGCAAAATGGGAATATGATCTTCCCTTCGCTCCTGATATTGAAAGGAAAATATTCTCACAATACGCAAAACAATCTATTCCCAGAAACGTGATAATCGATAAGAAAGGTAATATATCTTTGCAATCGATTGGATATACAGAGGAAGAATTTGCCGGTATTGAGGAACATGTTGCCGGCCTGTTAAAATAACTTAATTAGCGGTTTAGAATCAGGGGTGTATCAAAAGGGCGCAATCTTTGTCATTCCGAGCGAATGCGAGGAATCCAGGTCTTGATTATCAAACATTTAGATCCCTCGCATTCGCTCGGGATGACAAGAATATTATACTTTTAAGACAGCATTTTTTTGTATATTTAGAAAAATTGATCTGCTATGAAAAAATTACTGCTTCTTTTATTAATATCAATACCACTGTTATTATCAGGCCAGGAAAAGGAGAGCGATAATAAGCTCCTTATGGCCATGCACTCTATTTCGAGTCATGATTTACTTGAATATGTAAAGATTCAATGTGACGACAGGTTTGCAGGCAGACTGACCGGAACCGAGGAATTTAAGGAATGTGCTAAATGGCTGGCTTCCTTTTTCGATGAAATCGGATTGAAGCCGGCAGGCGACAACGGATCATGGTACCAGTGGTTCGACATCCCATATACTCTTATTTACCCTGATTGCGGTGTTGCACTGCATATCCCTTCCGGGAAAAAAGAATCAGTGCTTAAACATTATAACTATATAAGCGAATATATGCCCGGATCAACATCGGGCAATGGTGAAATAACTGCCGAAGTAGTATATGCAGGATATGGTATCACTGCACCTGAGCTGGGCTATGATGATTATAAGAATATTAAGGCCGAAGGAAAAATAATCCTGATTGAAAGAGAAGTCCCGGTTTCGCCTTCAGCTGGTGCGGAGATCTTCAATCCATGGTTCGAATATTCATTTCACCAGTACAAGTTAAAAAATGCACTTAAGCATGGTGCAGCCGGGATGCTTTATAATTATGGCCCGATAGCCAATCCAAACAATGCCTACGACAGTAATTTCATCTATGTGCACGTGGGAGACTCAGTTGTAAAAGACATCTTTGCCGGCAGCGGAAAGAAACATGGTGAGACTGTAAATAAAATTCAGAAAGATCTTAAACCGGCTTCATTCAATACAGGTAAAACTGTGACAATAAAAATGGCAAGCGAGCATTTCCCCGATGGTAAGGGAATGAATATTATAGGTATGATTGAAGGATCCGATCCTGTTTTAAAGAAAGAGCTTATTATTGTTGGCGCACACCTTGATCATATGGGCAGGTGTTACGATATAATCCCCGGTGCAAATGACAACGCTTCTGCAGTTGCAGTTATGATGGGGGTTGCAAAGGCTCTGAAAGAGTATGATATAGATCTTAAGCGCTCAGTAATGTTCCTGGCCTTCGGATCAGAGGAACAGGGAATAATAGGAGCCAAAACCTATATTGAAGATCCTCTTTTCGACCTCGAAAAAACAGTATTGCTCAATATGGATGGAGTTGGCACCGGGCACAGTATAGGAATTACTGCAGGTAAGGATTTTCCGCTTCTCTATAAGCCCTTTGAAACAGCAAACAATAAATTTGTACACAGGAATCTTTCGCCGAACAACTTTCCTAACCTGGGCAGACCCCGCCTTGATGCTGCGAGGTTTCTTACAGCCGGAGTTCCCAGTCTGAGCTTTTATACCTTTGGAACACAGAGTTACTACCATGTTCCACTGGACAACCTTGATATTATAAAGCCGGAGATAATGGAGGACATGGCCCGCTTGTTGCTATTATCACTCGCAGACCTGGCCAATAATGAAAACAGTATAAGATAAGCGCAGAGGGTATAGATTACTTAAAAATCTATTCAATAAAAAAGGTGACCTGCCGTACAGGTCACCTTCAAACCCTTAAAGGGAATGTTCATGTTAAAGGGTGTAACCTCCGGCGAACCGGAGGATACACCACTGTTCATGATAACACCAGAACCTGACATGAACATAAATCTTAGCTCTCATAAGAAAGACGTAAGACAGTCAGCGCTGCTGCATTAATGTAAAAGATTAATGTTAATGCAATAACAATTATTTACAAAAGGCTTAATTACAGTGTCTTAGAAATATCTTGAAATACGCTTATTAAGTATAAGAAGTATAATAAAAACAATACTCCACTGGAAAATACACGACATAAATGAGAATTCACTGAAAGGATTATACCACTCACCCGGCACAAAAGACTGAACCAGCCACCATACAAGCAATACAATTGCTGCAAGCGGAATAAAAACAGAAATAGTATAAACCCACCATTTCCCTACTTTTATATCATTCCCAGTCTCATTTAATTCAGCTCTTACTTTCATCGGGCCCTGTTTTATAATAAGAGAGGCTATCAATGCACCAGAGATCATCAGTGCAACGCCCCATACAAAATCCTGGTTACTTAAAAATCCCAGATTTCTTGCAGAAGGAATACCAAAAATAAAAATAAGAATTACGATGATCACAATGGCCCTGTTTCTTTTTACACCGGCATCAACCAGTACCCTGGTGGGAAGTTCAAGCTGTGCAATAAGCGATGAAAACCCTGCAAAGGTAAGACCAAGAAAAAAGAGAATGGACAGGACAGAGCCACCAAACATTTTCTGAAAGAGCTGTGGCATCCATATAAACGTGAGCCCTGTTGAAGCCGGGCCACTGGTTTTCATTATCTCAAGAACCTGCGGGTCGGTCATGCCCATCTCTGTTTTAAGTACTGCAAATACAGTTCCGAATATCATCATCCCGGCCACTATCGACACTGTATTATTACCTATGCCGGTAAGAAATGCATTTCCAACTGCCCCGTGTTCCTTTTTCATATAGGCAGCATATGTAAGGAAAAGTCCCCAGCCTGCACCTGTATCCCAGGCATTCTGGGTTAAGGCATTAAGCCATATCCTGGGATCACCAAGCTGGCTCCACTCTGGTCTGAAAAGGTAAGCAAGCCCCTCGCCTGCTCCGGGCAGGGTAACAGCCCTTACAAGGCTGATAACTACTATAATTAATAATGAAGGTATAAGTATCTTATTCACTTTCTCAATCGACCTGATCCCCTTCCATATTGCCAGGGCCCCCAGGATTGCAGCAATTGCGTGTGTCAGAACCGGCCAGATGCTTTGCTGGTACGATGTCCATATCAGCATTGCTGAATCAAAGTTCTGTGGCAGGGGATTGAAAGTGACATATACAAAATAATATATACACCAGCCTACAACAACTGTATAGAAAAAAGTAATTGCAAGTGGTACAAACGCCACAAAGGTGCCCAGCCAGGTAAATTTTTTACCCATGCCCCTTGAAAAAACGCCTACAACACCCATCCTGTACTTCCTGCCGGAAGCATATTCAGAGATTATAAGCGGAATACTCCACAAAAACAGAAAGCAGACCCAGGCTATCAGGAAGGCACCTGCCCCGTTTTCACCACCGCTCTGAGCTGCTATACGAGGGAAACGCCATATATTACCTGTTCCCACAGCTACACCAAGAGCACTTACTATAAGTCCCCACCTGCTTGAAAATCTCTGGCCTGTTGATTTATCCGGAGTACGTGACATAAAAGTTTAGAGTTTAAATTTGAAAGTTAAGAATCATGTTTCAGGATAACAGATTGCGGAAAGGCTTAAGTTATTCCGCTGAGTGATTTGCCAGCCTGATATATTATTAAGTCTACTGGTTCAAAATCATGTCAATATAGCTGTTTGCAAGGTCTGTCTCTTCTTCACCCAGTCCTGACAGAAGTACCATAAGATTATTCTTCCAGGCCAGGAATATCGTCCCGTTATAACCATCCCTGAATGTAACTTTACCGGAAGCTTCTCCCCCAGTGTCGAGGTCGTGCCTTTTCAGGTAGCTGCTTAGCATCCGGCTTACCTGGTCTGGCTCATCAGCCTTAAAAAGGTAAATATCAAAATCTGATTCATCAACACCGTACGAAGATCTGTAAGCATTGGCAAGAAACTCGTGTCCCAGGACATTTTCAGAAATAAACATCTCCTGATTTGGCTTTTTACCACCTTCCGGGAACAGTTGCAGTGTTTCCGGGAATTCTGTCGTTCCTTCAAGCAGAGCTTCAATCCTGGCAGCCAGGGTCTGTACAGCTTCGATGGCTTTTGCTGACTTCGAGTGTGTATATATTTTGACGTAGTACCTGCCTTTAAGAAAGTTGAAAAAATCCTGGTCGCTGTAGCCCTGGACCCCTGTTTTAGCAAAGTTATACGATGGTGAACGCTCGAGAGCATAAATCCCGAAAGCCAGGTCCGGGTTACGGTGAGTATATATTTCCAGCTTAACAGAAGTTTTCTTCCCCCTGGTGTATTCGACCACTATTAGCTTCTCAAATCCCAGTGCATTGTAGGCTTCAGCACCTCCGTTTATATAATCCCAGAGATTGTCGGGAGTATAAACAGGATAATTCATTTCCTTTTTAAAACCCCTTATATCCGGATAAGTTATATCCTGGGTATAGCAAAGCTCAGAAGCTGCTAAAGCGATTAGCAGGATAAGCAGGTGTAATCTGTTTTTCAGCATATCTTATATCAGAATTTTCTTATTCTTACCTCGATATCAGTGTTTTTTAATCTTTCTGCCAGTTCAGCAGTGTTGCTTGTACCAAAATGATAGGGATAGAGGTAAGCAGGCTTAATCTTAAGTCCGGCATCTACAGCCATATCCACGCTCATCGTATATGGAAGGTTCATCGGGATAAAGGCTATATCAATAGCCTTAATATCTTCCATCTCGGGAATATTCTCAGTGTCACCAGCAATATAGATGCGCTTGCCCGCAAAATTAATTATATAACCATTGCCATCGCCTTTAGGGTGAAAAGGAAAACCCGGTGAACGCTCATGTTTGATATTGTAGGCAGGCACAGCTTCAATTAGCATCTTAATGTCTTTTGACCCTGCAAAATCGTACTTATCCCCATTCCTGAGGATAATAGCACCATCCAGGTCTTTTGCTGATGACTCGTTACAGAAGACACTTGTTGATGGAGTCATTATTTTACTTATTGCTCCGGGATCGAGGTGATCGCCATGAGAGTGAGTTACCAGTATTACATCAGCATCAGGTAGAAGATCATAGTCTGCTTCCCTGCTTACCGGGTCAACATGAAGAACAAAGTTATTAAGCTTAAACATCAGTGTACCGTGCCCTATACACCATATTTCCAGCTTCCCGCCCGGGGTACTGAAGGTATCAATTTCAAATTCCGGCTGGGCAAAAATATGTCCCCCTGTGGCTATCATAATTATTACAGGAATTAAAATTTTTTTAAGCATTTTATTTAATATTGTTTTGCAGAAAAATATACAATATTTTTTTAAGATTACACTTTTTTATTGTGTTTACAAACATGGTATCAAAGCAAAGGATTATTTTCAGGCGCTTATGAATGACTATCTGTACAGGTTAATATCGGAAGGTGAGCACAAGACACTCGACTTCAAATACTGCATCTCCGACGCCAGGAAAATAGCAAGGTCAATTTCTGCCTTTGCCAATACCAGTGGAGGCACGCTGCTGATAGGAGTCAGGGATAATGGTTCCATAGCGGGAATATCGGACGAAGAAGAGTATTATATGGTCGACTCTGCAATAAATATTTACTGCAAACCGGAAGCAGAATACAGTACCCGGCTGCACAGGAAAGAATCAAAAACTGTTCTGGAGGTGACAATACCCGAAGGAAAGACAAAACCCTACCTCGCCTCTGCCGAAGATGGTAGATGGCTTGCCTATGTAAGAAAAGATGATCAGAACCTGCTTGCCAACACGGTCTTGCTTAAGCTGTGGAAAATAGAACAGGAAAACACCGACCAGCTGATAGAATTCTCGGAAGCAGAATCAAAACTTACCGGCTATCTTAAAAAAAATAATCACATTACACTCTCAGCATTCAGAAAACTTTCAGGTTTCAGCAAGCAAAAATGCGAGTGGATTCTCGCCCGAATGATTTCCCTTGGCATACTGAACTATGAAATAAGCGAGGAATCCTGCTTCTACTTCCCTCCATCAGGCTAACATAAGCCATTAATATATTTGCTTTTCGCCACGATTTTTTGTAATTTTACGATCCGGCGACAAATAAAGTCAATCGCCTCATATCCAAAACTATAGACTTTTGAAAATGTACTGTATTTATGTACTTACTCGATATTATAGATAAAATCACAATAACTCCCAGATCGGAGAAGCTATTATTACAGCTCTTCGAAGAGAATCCCTATTTTGAAAAATTAATTAAAGAAGCAAAAGATCCTGCCGAAGCAAATAAAGCAGTTTACAAATGGGTGTCCGAATGGATGAAAGAGGGTCACGATAATGCTTGGGATTACTTCAGGTACAGAAAGAGAGGGAGAAAGGCATATAAAGATTTAAGCTGGCAGGAAGTTGGAGCAATAAGAATACTGGATTATATAAGCAACGCCGGCAGGGTTTTCGAGAACCTTAATAAAAAGATAAAGCAAAGCATATCAGACCCGATTCACCTTATCTGGATGGCCTGCCACAAGGGTAAAGGAGGAGCCAAACCCGAATTCTTCCTTGATATGATCCACCTGATGCGACAATTTACCGGTACGGAAAAAAGGATTAAACCATCAAAGAAGACGGTACTGGAGTGGATGGAAAGGCATCCTGGCGGAATGGAACCTGAGATTATTTCCATAAGGGAGGAAAACAAGGACAGGATACTGAAAATTATAATTAAATATATAGATGAAGGCCATTTTAAATCGGGCACATTTTCATTCAGTGAAGGCTTAAGCGATACTGCCAAACTCGAAACTGCAAGGGAATGGTGGAATGATTACAGGTTTCACCTGAAGTTTGCAATCAGGACCCCTGAGTTGCTTAATGAAATGCTTGATTACTCTCTCGACCCCGATACAATGAGCCTGCTTAATGAAGCCAGGGAAGCGGGTATTCCATTCTTTATAAATCCATATTACCTCTCGCTTCTCAATGTAAATGCGCCGGTTAAATACTGGAGTTCAGATCTTGCTATCAGGGATTACCTTATATACAGTAAGGAACTTATTAAGGAATTTGGAAGCATAGTGGCATGGGAAAAAGAAGACAGGGTAGAAACCGGCAAACCAAATGCTGCCGGGTGGCTGCTGCCAAACGACAATAATATACACCGCAGATACCCTGAGGTGGCCATTCTTATCCCCGATACTGTAGGAAGGGCATGTGGAGGGCTTTGTGTTTCATGCCAGAGGATGTATGATTTCCAGAAAGGCAGACTTAATTTCAACCTCGAAAAGCTGGAGCCCCATGAAAGCTGGGATGATAAACTGCACTGGCTGATGAAATACTTTGAAACAGACAGTCAGCTCAGGGATATATTAATAACAGGCGGTGATGCATTGATGAGTTCTGATAAATCATTAAAGAAAATCCTGGATGCAGTATATGAAATGTCTCTTAAAAAAATTGAAAACAACAAGCAAAGGCCTGAAGGACAGAAATATGCTGAGATGTTACGTGTCAGGCTTGGAACGCGTTTACCTGTTTATATTCCTCAAAGGATCACTGATTCATTAATTGGTATTCTGGTCGAATTCAGGGAGAAAGCTTTAGAAATAGGTATCAGGCAGTTCGTGATTCAGACTCATTTTGTTTCGCCCATGGAAGTTACACCGGTAGTGTGCGAAGCAATCAGGAAACTTAATTCAGCAGGCTGGATTGTTGTAAACCAGATGGTATTTACTGCCGCAGCATCAAGGAGAGGATATGCGAATAAACTCAGAAAAGTCCTGAACAATTGCGGAGTAATGGCATACTACACCTTTTCGGTGAAAGGCTATATGGAGAATTACAATAATTTTGCAACAAACGAACGTGCAATCCAGGAGCAGGTCGAAGAAAAGGTACTTGGTCTTGTTCCAAAGCACGAAGCAGAGGCAATCCACTCCATCCCCCTGGATGCTGAAAACACAAGAGAGCAGATTGATGCAATCAGGAAGAGAAATAAAATCCCCTTCCTGGGAACCGACCGAAATGTAATGAATCTTCCTGGTGTAGGCAAGAGCCTGACATTCAGGACTGTAGGTATTACCAGGAGAGGAAGACGCATTCTTGAATTTGATCACGACCGCAACAGGACTCACAGCCCGATAATAAATGAAATTGGCAGGGTCAGTATTATTGAGTCAAAACCTATACAAAAATACCTGGAACAAATGGAGGCCCTGGGAGAAGAACCTGAAGAGTACAAAGATGTATGGGGCTATTCAATAGGCGAAACAGAATCTATTTCTCCTCTTTATATTTATCCCGACTACGACTACAGCTTAACTGATAAAATGACCAACCTGGAATTAGCCAGGAATAAAGAATCTTAAATTACCTTAATTCCCATAATCAGTATATCATCCACCTGGTCGTTAGTGCCCATCCAGTCAACCAGGCTCTTTTCAAGAAGTTCCTTCTGTTGTTTCATCGGAACACCCTGTATCTCCAGGATAAGCTTCTTAAGATTCTTCTTGAGGAACTTTCTTCCTCTTTCTCCTCCAAACTGATCGCTGTAGCCATCTGTAAGAAGGTAGTAGGTCTCTCCCTTTTCAAGTTTCTTCCTGTGCATGGTAAAGGAATTAGCCATTTGTGAAGAAACACCTATCGGCATCCTGTCTGCATCTATTGTATCAAGTACATGCTGTCCGTTGCAAAGGCTGCCCCTGTCCAGTTCCAGTGTACCTTTTGTATACCTTTGTTTCTCTTCCTTTGTAAGTTCCCTCACAACCCAGCAGGGATTGTATGCTCCGGAGAATTCTATCTGCTCATTACTGTAATTAATAACCAGTATCCCCATGTCCATTCCATCCTTGGTCTCCTCATCCCCACCCTCAAGCTGCTTAAGTGATTCTGTTACATGAGTTCTGAGCTGGTTGAGTATCTCATCTGTATTGGTGTTACCGGTCTTATTTATAATCTCATCAAGGAACGAAATGCCCAGGATACTCATAAAGGCTCCCGGAACTCCGTGCCCGGTACAATCGGATGCAACAATAAACAACTTCTGACCCTTTTCAGAAACCCAGTAAAAATCACCACTTACAATATCTCTTGGCCTGAATAAAATAAAATAGTCATCGACCTTTCCCTTCAGTGACCTTTCGCTGGGAAGTATTGCCCGCTGTATCCTGCTCGCATAGTGAATACTGGCTTCCAGTTCATCTTTTTGTTTTACTACTTCCCTTGTCCTTTCAGCCACAATTCCCTCGAGCCTGAGGTTTTCCTTTATCAATCGCCTGGTATAAACCTTAATAATAAGAATAATAAAAAGCACTATCAGAACTGCGTATATAAAAAGGGCCACCAGGCTCTGGTACCAGGCCCTAAGAATCTCAAACTCGTAAACAGTTGTTTCGCTTATATTTCGACTAACATCACGGGCCCTGATCTTAAATCTGTACTTCCCGTGAGGCAGGTTTGTATAGTCTTTATAGTATACCTTATCCCATTTCGACCAGTCTTCATCAAAATTCTCAATCATAAAACTGTAAAGGGTGCTGTCTTCCTGGATCATATTGCTTGAACCCCAGGTAAAGGTAATATCATTATAAGAATGGTTAATACCCGGTATCATCCATTCGGGCTGGTGTTTAACTATCTCTTTCTTTCCATTCTCATCCACATTATAGAAAGCTCCTCCAAAAATTAAGGAATCACTGCCTATTTTTACCGTCCTTACCAGTACTTCGTTCGAGGTTTTAAAACCAGCGATCCTTTCCATATCCACCACGAAAAGCTGCTGGCCTTTTGGCAGCCAGATCTCATTGTTATCGTAAAGAATCCCCGAGGTATAACTTTTTGGCATAAGCAAAAAGGGCTCCATTATCCTGCTGCCATCATTTGCAACAAGGTAATCAAAATCCTGGTAATCAGTGGCTACCACCAGGTAACCATATTCACCAGCAGGTAAAATATCGCGATAAATTATCCCGTCTTTGTCTTCAAACATCAGCCAGTTCTGCTTTACAAACAAAGAATCTTCACTGTTAAACTTAAAGATTCCCCTGTCGCTTGTTATAAAAACCTCCCCTGCAATATGCCTTACATTATTAACAACTACATTTTCAAGTTCCTTCCCTGAATATTCAGATACTAATGTATCAGTGCTGGTGATATCTACAATATAAAGCTTATCCTGGTCAAATGTAGACACCCACAATTTACCGGGTGAGGCTTCAACAATAGCATGAACTTTTCCCTGTATATCTCCTCTTAAGTCGCCAAGGTGATACCATTTGCCGTCTTCATATCTTATTACCCGGATCTTACGTTCCAGTCCCGCATATATAATATCCTTATTAAACGGTGATCTTTCAATTTTCCTTGTATAATCCGGGTTATATCCCTTATCACCTTTAACAATTACTTCCCAGAGATTTGATACCTTATCATTCTTATCGATTATTCTTATGCCTTCAAGTCCTGCCGACAACAAATATTCCTCAGTACCGCTCTTAAAAACCACAAGAGAGTGAACCTGGTCTACCGTTCCGGGAACTTCTTCAAATAATACATTTCCGTCAACAATCTTTTTCTTAAGAACTCCTTTATCACCACCTAAATACAGGCTATTGTTAAACCTGCGCAGATCCCTGGTAATGGACATAATATTATTTGAACGTCCGAAGCTTGTAAATGGAAGATTGTATGCAAGTTTATTTATACTGCCAACAGTTGAGAACCATACCAGCGGGTCATTATTTACCGTGTTTATATACAGGTCGTAAACCTGGTCATCATTTAAGGGTGCAGTATTGTTATTGATTATTTTTTCAAGTTCACCCTTTATGTTGAAGATAAATATGCCCCCTGAAGTTGTTCCGTATGCAATCTTTCCGTCGGGAAGAATAATGCTGCAATAGATATTGTGCGATTTTAACAAATCGTTATTTTCCTCAGAAGTAAATGCACTTACATATCCGGTTTCAGGGTTGTAGAGCTGTATTCCCCGAAAATACCCACCCACAAGCAGGTTAAGGCTGTCGTAGGGCAGCACCGACATGCAGTAATCCATTCCGAAATTATCGGCTCCAGGTAAAAGAAGCAGTGTATCACCTTCCACCCTGGTGAGACCAAGCCTGTTGTCGCTTATATAGAGCCTGTTATTAAGCGAATAAATCTCCTGGAAGGTGTAAAACATATCCGGGGCTTTCAGGGAATCAAGGCGATCAAGCGCTATATCATAGGTAAACACGGTAGCCTTGGTAACAAAATAAACCCTGCCGTCGAAATACTTGATATTCCAGATATCACCCAGCCTGTTTATTATTGAAGAATCGAGCCTGCTGCTCAGGGAAACATATTTTAGCTGCCCTGAGGGATCGGGATCGAGATAGCCAAACTGATATGATGCCCCGGCGTAAATAATGCCTTCAGGGTCTTTCTCAAGAGAGAAAATAGTAGGATCGCCTGGCACAGGTATAACATTCCACTTTACACCATCAAACTCCAGTATGTTTCTGTCGTTACCAAAGTATAAAATTCCCCGGTCGTCCTTTATAATCTTATAATTCCACTGTCCTCCGCCTGTAAGAGAATAATCATAGCCTGTAATTACCGGTAAACCCTTTTCATTTACCTGGGCACTTGTTTGCATTCCCGCCCATAATATTATGAGGCTAAGAAGCAGCCTTGATATAGAATTTCGTACCATTTTATAACCATTCTGAATTATAAAGATACAAATCCTTTAAGATTATCATAATTGGCCCCTGTTAGAAAATAAAACTAAATTATTATCTTGTGCTTCAGATTAAGGTAAATTTAGGTTATTCAAGGCATAGAATTGAGATCGTATACATTAAAATATTTTATTTTAGTGTCGCTTTTTTATACAGGCTCTCTTTATTGCGCCGGACAGGAAGCAGGCACAAACACTCTCAGGACGGGTCTTATTTACCATGGCCCGGGTGCTGACAGGATAGGCTTTTCATTTGTTTCAGAGAAAGCGGTTTTAAGAAACACTGCAGTTGCCGGTGAGAATTTCTTTACAATGGAGATACCCGGTCTGCAATACAGCAACCAGGTAGGTAAGCCAAGAATTCCTGTAAAATCAGGCCTGATTGATCTTACAGGCAAAGAGCTTGTAAATATCACTTTAAAAAATGTTAAAACAGAAAGAGTATACCCCGCCGAGCTCGGATACAGGGGAAAATTATACCCGCGGCAGGAAGGCCTGACAAAAAACCAGAACCCACAGGACAGGCCCTTCAGAATCGACAGGGAAATTTACCGGAGCACCAAGGCACATATCACTGATACAGTAAGTGTTGAAAACCTGGGATATATAAGGGGAAGAAAACTTGCACTACTAAATATATCGCCCATTATATATTACCCCTCGCCCAATTATTTCGACAGGATAATCAGCATGACAATAGAAATAGAGACCAGGGATATTAATGAAGGGAAAGATATAAGCCAGACAGTTTTCAGTTCAAAAGGTTTAATCTCAAAGGGTCTCTTAAACTATGATGAGAAAGATGTAACACCATCCTTTTCATTAAGTCCTTCGCACCTTATAATCCTATCCGACACCACGCTGAGAGAGCACCTCCGGCCCCTGGTGAAATGGAAAAGAATTAAAGGCTTCAGGGTAACAGAGCTCTATGTTGGTGAAAACGGACTGGAACGAAGCTTCTCTGCAATAAAAGATACCCTTAACTATATATGGAATAATTCTGACCAGGAAAACCCTGCCCCGGATTATATGATTATTGCGGGCGATCTAAATATAATACCCTCTTCAGACGGTGCAGGAAGCCTTTCCGACCTCTATTATTCTGAGTTTGATGGCAATGGTGATTACCTGCCTGATATGTTTACCGGCCGACTGCCTGCAAGGGATACAACTGAAATAAAGTCGATGGTAAGCAAGATACTACAATATGAAAGATTTGAATTTGGAGATACCATAAAACATTATAATGAAGCTGTTCTCCTTGCAGGATGGGATGCCGGTCACCAGGAAGATATGGATGGGCATCTTTTATACGCCAGGAACTACTTCGAAAATTCGCCGGGAACAAATACCTACTTTTTCCCAAGCCAGAGCATCGATTCAATCCGGACTGTTCGTTACGATTCACTTAAGGCCATATTGCATTCAGGTGCTGGCTTTCTTAATTACACAGGCCACGGAAGTCCGACAAAATGGTTAAACGGCGATAAGACCCTGTATAGCAAAACAGATATTGATGCCCTTACAAACACCTCGAGATACCCGGTAATTATCAGTAATGCCTGCGAAACAGCAGCATTTAACACAACTGGAAATCTTGGAGCCTCCTTTGTTAAAGCCAGGGATAAGGGGGCACTCGCCTTTATCGGTTGTACCGTCGACTCTTACTGGGACGAAGATTTCTGGTGGGCTGTAGGACTGTCTGCAATTAATGATAATCCCCAGTACGAGACATCAGGACCCGGGATGTACGACAGGTTATTCCATACTCACGGTGAGCCTCCATCCGACTGGTTTACAAGCCTGGGACAGATTCTGTATGCCGGGAATCTTTCTGTGCTTTCAAGCACATCGGGGCTTAAGAGATATTACTGGGAATATTACCATCTTCTTGGCGATCCCTCACTCACTCCCTATATTGGAACTCCCGGGATATTTAATATTGATCTCCCCGACTCTATACCGTCAACTCTCAGAAAACTCTCCTTCACTGCCGATCCTTTTTCATATGTTGCCCTCTCTGACTTTGATACGCTGTGGGATGCTGCAAGTGTAACTCCTTCAGGAGCAATTAGTCTTGATATACCTGATATAGAGAAAGACTCCTGCCTGCTGGTAATTAGCGGTCAGAACATGAAGCCTTATTTTAAAACACTTTTTTTCAATACGCCCGATACTGCCTGGCTTGGTGTTACGGATGTAAATCCTGAAGATGAAGCAGGCAACAACAATGGTCTGGCTGAGTATTCGGAGACTATAAGTTTTAAAATTGATCTTCAGAATGCAGGAGAACAGGAAGCAACGGGAGTTTATATTATCCTTGAAAGCAACAGCAAATACCTGGATATTGTCAGCGACTCAGTAGATATTGGTACCATTCCTGCTCTCAGTGAAACTTCCTTAAGTGGTTTATTCGAGCTTAGCGTGGCAGATAGCCTGCCCGATCTGGAAATGGCAGGTGGCAGCCTGAAGGTAGTGTATAATAACAGTTCATTTGTACGTTTATTTGACTTCTCCCTGCATGCCCCGGAACCATCTGTAATATCAAGCTATATTGATGACAGCCAGCTGGGAAATGCTAATATGAAGCCTGAACCAGGTGAAAGCTTCAGTATTGTGGTTAAAATTACGAATCACGGATCAAGTGCCTGTTCGGGCAACCTTTCTTTAAACCAGGCTTCTCCTTATCTTGATATTCCGATCGGCACCAGGTCCACCGGAATAATAAATCCGGGCGACACTCTTCTTTTATTATTTGATGCAAGCCTTTCTGAAGCTACACCGGAAGCAGAAAAGATAAATTTTAACGTAAGGCTCGACTGCCATCCCTACGCAGTTGAAAAAACACTTGGTTTTGTAAGTGGTACTTCAATCGAGGATTTTGAACTGGGAGATTTTACTGCCTTCCCATGGAATGAGGCTGCCGAATATCCATGGCAGATAGAAGAGGGAAATGCATACAGTAATTTCAATTCGGCATCTTCGAATTCATCGCTGGGAAATAATTCTTCATCAGATTTAAAGATAAACCTGAATATGCCCCTTAAGGATACACTCAGGTTCTGGTACAGGGTTTCTTCAGAAAGCGGCTATGATTTCTTCAGGTTTATGCTTGAGGAGCAGGTAATGGTTGAAGCTTCCGGCGAAAAATCCTGGCAGCAGGCTGTTATTCCACTGGAAAAAGGTGTGCATAAGCTTACCTGGCAGTATAAAAAAGATTACAGTGTGAGTGAAGGTGAAGACCGCGCATGGATTGACTTTATTCAATTCCCGGAAATATCATTTATTGATAATGATATAGAAGTAATAAAGATACTTAACCCCTTTGAGCCCAGTAAGAATTACGACCAGGAAGCTGTAAGAGTATCACTGGTGAACCTTGGAGCTGATACTGTTCAGAGTATAGAACTTTCTTACAGGCTTAATTATGACCTTGTAATCAACGAGACCTTCTACAGGGAGGTATTTCCGGGAGATACTGCCACTCTCGAATTTTTTGAACCTGCCGATCTGAAGGAGCCGGGTGAATATACTATCGAGGTATTCCTGAGTGAGCCCGACGGCTATCCTGATAATGATTCCACAAGTTTTGCCCTGGTAAGTACCGGTATTCCCGGTATTGTAATCAACAGCAGTGATTTCACAATCGGTCCTAATCCTTTTTCTGATCTCACATTTCTTACTGCGAATAAAGCAGTAACTGAAATATACATTTCACTTAGCGGCATCACCGGGGCCGACTACCGGAAATATTATTTGCCCTTTGCAGAGGAAGGGCAAAGAATAGAAATACCGGGTTCAGGCCTTGCGCCCGGAATATACTGGTTAAGAATAAGAACAGCCGGGAATAACTATACCTATAAATTAATAAAAAGATAGCAAACACTTTTTGAAACTTTAAAATCATGAAACCTGCACTTCCCGGTCGCGAAGAATCTGTCGCCCTCTTCAAAAAATATAATAAATCTGACAGCCTGATGAAACATGCCCTCTCTGTAGAAGGCGTGATGCGCTACATGGCTCGCAAACATGGTGAAGATGAAGAAAAATGGGGCATTATAGGTCTTATGCACGACCTCGACTGGGAAATGTTTCCCGAACAACATTGCCATAAGACAGAAGAAATACTGAGAGAGAATAAGTGGCCCGAAGAGTATATAAGGGCTATACTCAGTCACGGCTGGAATATCGTTACCGATATTAAGCCTGAGAGCCTGCTTGAAAAAACACTTTATGCAATGGATGAATTAACAGGCCTGGTTGCAACAAGTGCACTGGTCAGACCTTCGAGAAGTGTTATGGACATGAATGTTAAGAGTGTCAGGAAAAAATGGAACGACAAAAGGTTTGCAGCAGGTGTCGACCGGTCGATAATTGAAACAGGAGCCGCCATGCTGGGTGTTGAGGTGACAGACTTAATTGAAGACTGCATTATGGGTATGAGGGAAGTTGCCAAAGATATTGGTCTGTATGGCGAGCCTGCATGATAAAATAAGAAACAGGAACGTGAAGCATCACGTTCCTGTTTCTTCTAAAAGAGAATTTATAACTCTTTAATCTTAATATTCCTGAACCACACATCGTTTCCATGGTCCTGGAGTCCGATATAGCCCTCGGTGGCAGGATTTACAAACTCGGGCCAGTCCTTAAATTTAGAATTAGCCACCATCTCTTTCCACTCATCGGTCCACAAATGATACTCGAGCACATTCTCGCCGTTCATCCAGTGAACAACAGTACCCTGGTAAACGAGTATTTTAACGTGGTTCCATTCACCAGCCGGTTTTGCGTTCTGAGGCACGGCAGGTATAAGGTCGTATAAAGCACCTGCCTGCCTGTTACCGTCTTTGCCCAGTTTAGCATCAGGATGTTTTTCATTATCCAGAATCTGCATCTCGGGAGCCGACATATAAATAGCTTTGCCTTCAAGCTCCTGTGCAAGGTAGAAAATACCACTGTTTCCGCCTTCGGATACTTTCCACTCAAGCTCAAGCTCAAAATCCTTGTATTTATTCAGGGTGATAATATCACCTCCACTTCCACCGGCTTCACCCTGGCCTGATCCCTGGCACTTGAGAGCACCGTCTTCGATCACCCAGCCCTGCTCAGGAAAAGTCTCCTTATTATATCCCCTGAAATTTTCGGTTGAGCTACCGTCAAACAATACTGTCCAACCTTCTTCATCTCCCGAAGCAAGCTCTTCTTCGGCAGCCTTTGCTTTATCTTCTTTTTTACCGTCAGTATTTGATCCGCAGGATGCAGCAACAAACTGAACAAGAATAAGAAGAGATAATAATCTTAGAATCTTCATCACTAAAAATATTTATTAATAATTAACCTGGTCAATCTATACAGGCATATCCGGTAATCTCCAGCCATCCCTGTAGGTATGTTTAATCATTTCGTTGGCAAATGCCCTGGCATTTATCGGGTCGGTATATTGAGTATGGAATGATGGATGGCCATCCTTAATACTGAACCTGTCCTCTGTAACAATTTTTATCTGTTCAGAATCAGAAATATTTGTGAATTGCATTTTCTCACCATCCCACTCAAGTTCCTTATGAAGAGCCTGCAGGCGAACTGCAAGAACACCCATAACAACCATTTCGTTAAAAGGCCCTGCTTCTGCAAAATCTGACTTTGTAGCAACCCTGTTCTCAGGACTTTCCTTACAGGCCCTGGCCCAATCGGCCTCGTGGCTGACTTCAACCCTGCGCTGTGTTTCAGGTACTTCCGGTACCCGTCCTGACATAAGCCAGGGATTGCGTCCGTAACATCCGCATATCAGGGTATCTTTTGTTCCATGAAAAATTACCCCACCGTCATTATCGCCAATCAGTTTCCCTGCAGGCCACCCTTCGGGCTTCATAGGCTGCAATCCTCCATCGTACCATGTAACCTCTACTTCAGGAAGCTTAATCTTATAATCATCGCGGGCCTCACGGGCAGGATAAACAAGTTTAACCATTTCAGCGGTTGGAGCGCTGTCTGTAAGCAAGAGAGTCGAGCTTCCCTGAACCCTGGTCGGGTAGGTAAGCTTTAGTCCTACAAAAACAGGATGCAGGATGTGGCAAGCCATATCACCGAGTGCGCCTGTTCCGAAGTCCCACCATCCCCTGAAATTCCATGGTGTGTAAATGCTATTGTAGGGCCTCATTTTTGCAGGTCCGATAAACAGGTCCCAGTTCAGGGTATCGGGTACTGACTCCTCTTCCGGTCGGTTTAAACCCTGGGGCCATATAGGCCTGTTAGTTAAGGCTTCAACCCTGGTAACCTCTCCTATTTCACCGTTCTGTATCCACTCAACAATTTTATTAACTCCTTCACCCGATGATCCCTGGTTGCCCATCTGGGTTGCAAGCCTATTCTTTGCAGCAAGTTTTGTAAGCAGTCTCGACTCATATACCGTGTGCGTAAGGGGTTTCTGCACGTATACATGTTTTCC
>JAZBNV010000042.1:0-18871 GCA_036350795.1 Marinilabiliaceae bacterium | reverse complement strand
ATATAGGTTTAAGTCCTGCTGTTACCCGGATTGATGAAGCAGTGATATCAGCTGTGCGGAGCGACAGGAATATCTCAGCTCCACAGATGGGAGTTGAAAAAATAGATCTTGGCGTAATCGATAAAATCCCCGTATTCTTTGGTGAAAAAGATATACTTAAATCAGTGCAGCTTCTGCCTGGAATCAGCTCAGCTTCGGAAGGAAGCACGGGATATTCTGTAAGGGGAGGATCGCCGGGAGAAAACCTTATACTGCTCGACGAAGCACCGGTTTACAGCTCATCGCACCTGCTGGGATTCTTTTCGGTTTTCAACAGCGATGCCATAAACGATGCCACCATGTACAAAGGTGCTATCCCGGCAGAATTTGGCAGCCGGGCTGCTTCGGTTATGAATATCAGCATGAATAATGGGAATAACAGGCGTTTCGGGGCAAAAGGTGGAATAGGGATTGTTGCCAGCAGACTTTCAGTTGAAGGTCCGATAGCAAAGAATAAATCATCTTATATTATCTCGGGACGCAGAACCTATGCCGATCTTGTTGCCAGAACAGTTCTTCCGGATAATATAATCAGCAAGGATACAAAGTTCTATTTCTACGACCTTAACGCCAAGTTCAATTTCATTTTAAATAATAGAAACAGGTTATTCTTTTCAGGTTTTTTCGGTAAAGACCTTTTCCAGCTTGGCGATAATATTGGTACAGGCTGGGAAAACATAACAGGTACTGTTCGATGGAATCATCTCTTCAGCGACAAAATATTTTCCAACACTTCTGTAATCTACAGCAAATATGATTACGGATTTATTTTTGGCAACAGCAGCCTGCGTCTCCGGTCGGGAATAGAAGATATTGGCCTGAAAGAAAAGATAAGCTGGTTTATCAACCCCGAAAATACAATAAAACTTGGTTTCGATATCACTTATCACCGCTTCAGTCCGGGCGAAATCTCAAGCAACGATCTTGTAAATTACCAGCTTATCAGGAAAGAAAAACAGGCCCTGGAAGCTTCGGTCTTTATCCAGAACGAACAGGAAATAAACTCTGTACTGAGTGCAAACTATGGTATCCGCTTTTCTGCTTTTTCCCAGACAGGCCCGGGATGGTTTTACGAATATGATGGCGGAGATATGCCTGTTGATTCGGTATTTTTTGAAAGAGGAGAATTTGCCTATCCCGGCTATGCAATAGAACCCCGGCTTTCTCTTTCCATAAAAACCGGCGCAGGCAGTTCATTAAAACTTTCATATAACAGGATCTCGCAGTACCTCCATCTTTTATCCAATACTACTTCCGGTTCGCCTACCGACGTATGGATGCCTTCGGGAAATAAGATCTCTGCCCTTTTAACAGATCATCTCTCGGCCGGGTATTTTATGAACTTCTCGGAAAACAATATTGAGACCTCTGTAGAGCTGTACTACAAGAATATTACCAATGCTTCCGATTATAAAGACGGCGCAGATATTGTTTTTAACGAATATCTTGAATCACAGGTTTTAAGCGGAAGGGGAAGAGGATATGGCCTTGAATTATATCTTAAAAAGAAATCAGGGAACTATACGGGCTGGATCAGCTATACCCTGTCAAGAACAGAAAATAAAATCGAAGGAATAAGCAATAACAACTGGTACCCCGTACGATACGACAGGACACATGACCTGGCGCTTGTTAATCTGCTCAGTCTGAGTAAAAGACTCGATCTTTCATGTACCTGGATATACTCTACCGGTAATGCAGTTACTTTCCCCGGCGGCATGTACCTGGTAAATAATAACCCTGTCCCCTGGTATACCGAACGAAATGGATACAGGATGCCTCCCTATCACAGGCTGGATATTAACCTGAGGCTGGCAGGAAAGGAAAGAAAAAGATTTACATCGGCCTGGGACTTTTCGGTATATAATCTTTATAACCGGAGAAATGCATATATGATAACCTTCAGGGAAAGCGAAACAAAGCCCGGAGACACAGAAGCTGTAAGACTAAGCCTCTTTGGCATTGTTCCATCAATTACCTGGAAGTTCAGTTTTTAATAATATGAGGATAAGAGGAAAAATAAGCAAATTTGCAGCCCTGCTGATCTTTTTCACAGCATGTGAAGAAGTAATTGATATAGAGCTTAAAAGCGCAGCTCCCACACTTGCTGTAGAGGCTTCTATTTCGAGAGACTCTGTATGCATAGCCAGGCTTACAACAACCACCGCCTATTTTGAAACAGCTCAACCCGGAATAATTGATAATGCCGAAGTAAGTGTCAGCGATGGTAATCAGACCGAGATTCTTTCCTACACAGGGAATGGCCTCTACAAAGGCAGCTCTCTTACAGGTATCGAGAATACAGGCTACGAGTTACTTATCAGGTATGAAGGCCGGGAGTACAGGGCAAGTTCATTTATGCCCGAAAAGACAAATATCAGCAATTCCGGGTACTCAAAATCGAACCAGCAAAGCATATTAAATCCAGATGGAGAAACTGTCTTTACCGTAAGTTGTTCCTTCCCCGACAATCCCCTGGAAGATAATTACTATATGATCACCTATACTGAAGACGGAAGCCTTATTGAACGGCGCTTCTTTATGCTTACCGAAAAGAATAATAATGGTGGTACCATGGAATATGGCCTGGATAACACCATCCGTTTTGCTGAGAGTATATTTTATGAAGGAGGCGAAATAGAGCTTAAACTCTACTCCATCGACGAAGCCATATACAACTACTTTTTCCAGCTTGACGACATCCTCTTCTGGAAAAGAAGGTATCTGCCACCGGTTCCATACAACCCCCTTTCAAATTTCAGTAATGGTGCCCTGGGTTACTTTGCGGCCTGGAATATTGACTCTGTAACTATGACCCTTGAATAAGCAGGGGCTGGTTTAAAGCCTGTCGCTCAGTATCTTCTTTACAATATCCGGTGTAACCAGTTTCCTGTCGCCCATCTCCTTCCATCGACGCTTTTCAAAACGATCCGCAATAAGCCCGGGCACATCATCACCAAGCTTATAATCAGGCAGCCTGGTTTTTACACCGAGCGAATTAAAAAACTCTTCTGTATCAGATATTGCCTTATCAATCCTGCTTTCGGGTGATCCTTCGCTGATATTCCATACCCTTTCAGCATACTGCAGCAGTTTTTCTGCCTTCTCATCCTTCAGAACCCTCCACATACCAGGCAGAACAATAGCCAGTGTCCTGGCATGATCTATATTATAAAGAGCGGTTAGCTCATGGCCTATGGTATGAGTGGCCCAGTCTGTAGGCACACCACAGGAGATCAGTCCGTTTAAAGCCATAGTGGCCGACCACATAAGCTTCGACATCAAGGTATAGTCACCGGGCTTCTCCAAAACTTTGGGCCCTTCTTCAATAAGGGTAGTCAAAATTGATTCTGCAAAGCGGTCCTGGACAGGAGCATCGGCAGGATAGGTAAGATATTGCTCAATTACGTGCACAAAAGCATCTACAACACCGTTGGCAACCTGTCTTTGAGGTAAGGTGCCTGCTGCGCCGGGCATTAATACCGAGAATTGCGGGAATGAATAAGGTGATGAAAACGCAAATTTTTCCTGCGTAGAATGCCTGCTAATAACCGAATTACCATTCATCTCGGTCCCGGTTGCAGGCAGGGTAAGCACACAGCCAAGAGGCAATGAATTTTTAACTGGCACGGCCCTCGACAGGATATGCCAGGGATCTTTCCCTTCGTACAGAGCTGCAGCTGCAATAAACTTTGCAGCATCTATTACCGATCCGCCACCAAGAGCTAGCACATAGTCTGCCTTTTCTTCCTTTATAAGCGCTACAACCTCCATGCACTGTTCATATGATGGGTTCGGATCAATTCCGCCAAATTCAATCAGCGATCTTCCTTCAAGGGCCTTTACAGCAGTGTCATATACACCGTTTCTCTTGATGCTTCCGCCGCCGAAAAGTAATAAGATCTTCTTATCTGCCGGAATATATGTTGCCAGCTTAGAAAGATACTCATCGCCAAAAAGAATACGTACCGGGTTGTAAAATTCAAAATTGTTCATTGTATATATTTTTAATAATAAATGTCAGTATTTTTTTTATCAAACAACATAAACCCTTGTCGGGGACCATGGCTTGCTGCATATAGTTAGATTATGTTATAACGCCAGTCAGAAGGAGATGTTCAATGCCCGGAAAAACATACTTATCATGAAACTATTATCTCCATATTCTGCTGTGCCATGGCCATAAGAGGCCTGGTCCACACACCGTAGCTGCAGGCATCCTCACAGTAGCCTTTGCAGTCGAGACATAAACCGGAGATACCAGGTAAGTTTAGATTTGCATACTTGGTCATTGCCCTTTTCTCCTGCTTTTTAACCGTAAAATAATAATTGTAGCGCAATATCCTGTTCACGGGAAGATGGTGCGGACAGGCAGCTTCGCAGTCGTTGCATCCAATACGGCAGGTTGTATGTCCCAGTTGCCTGTGATATCCGGCCAGTATATTATTATCATTGGCTGTAAGCTTTTGTCCCGACAGGCCAAGCATATTATCCACTTCGTCAAAATTCTGGAAATCCCATACCGTAGTATGAGCCTTTGGATTGGACAGTACGAAGCGTGATGCGGCATTCTTAAATTCCTTCTCGTCGCTTATACCGTATTCGGCAAAAAAGTTCTTTGCCTGCTGGTTCATTATACTGTACTTATCATAATAGGCCTGTGTATACTTATCAGCTTCCTTTCCTGCTTCCTTTATCCTGGCCATCCTTTCTTCGAATATACTGTAAAGCTTTACAGGATTCGATTTCATAATTATCGTTGCAATATCTCTCTGCTCACAGGCATCCAGTACCTTTTCGGCAATAGGTGCATTAACAAAGTTATATGCCAGCAATATTACATCGAAACGTCCATCCTCAACAGCAGCAAGAAGAATTTTATCGAGACTTTCTTCTGTATCAATAGCCCAGTTATTACCATGACACGATACTCCCACATACCGCACCTTGCCTTCCTTCTTCAATTGCTCCATCCCGGCATGAAAAGCTTCATCCTTTATTATCCGGGTATTCTCTGCAGAATGAATCTGCATGCAGTCAACATAATCAGTCTGTAAACGTTCAAGTGCTTCGTTTGTGCGTTTAATAACCTCCTCTTTTGAAGGAAATTCCTTCTCTGTATAGAGTTTGCTGTTAATAAACAACTTGCTTCGGTCAAAATCCTTTATAACACGGCCTATCATTCGCTCGCTGTTACCATTCATATATGTTTCGCCTGTATCAATCAGGTTAACACCGCTGTTCAGCAGAGCCCTCAGCACTGCTTCGTTGGTGGGATTGCCACTGCTGAAATCGCCAACTTTAAACCCGGTTTTACCGAACCTGCGGTATTCCATTATCACAGGAGGATCGTTGATCTCCTGGTATCTTTCTGAAGCAAACGTCGTTCCGGAAGCTACACCTGCTCCTATTGTTGCCATTGAAGCTCTCTTTATAAATTTACGGCGGTTGAGTTTACTGGATTCCATCTTTTCAATATTAGGTGAAACCGAAAAATACAAATTTTCTCTGACACTGGCTGATCAAGCTTCCTGAAAGGTTTTCTGCTGATAAAGATTCAGGCTTTGTCCGCTGTAAATTGAACTCCCATATCCTGTTGACAAAATATAATATATATTTGCACCCCGTAAGCTGTAGGTTCTGTTTAGTAATTTATATTTAGAACCTAATAGATAAACTATATTAAAAGAGCACATACCCGAAATTATGCTTTTTAACTCTCTGGATTTTGCAATTTTTTTACCGATAGTTTTTATCCTCTACTGGTTTGTTGCAAATAAAAATTTAAAGCTCCAGAATTTACTGGTTGTTGGTGCAAGCTATTTCTTTTATGGCTGGTGGGACTGGAGGTTCCTTTCACTTATAATCTTCAGTACTCTTGTGGATTTTACAGTAGGTCAGAAACTCAGGCATACTGTTAATCCTGCCACCAGGAAGCTGCTGCTCTGGACAAGCATAGTGGTTAACCTGGGCTTCCTTGGTTTCTTTAAGTATTATAATTTCTTTCTCGAAAATTTTATCTCCGCTTTCTCATTCTTCGGACGCGACATCAGTGCCAACTCTCTTAATATTATTTTGCCGGTGGGCATAAGCTTTTATACCTTCCAGACCTTAAGCTATACAATCGATGTGTACAGGAAAAAGCTTGAACCGACCAAAGATTTTTTTGCTTTTTCGGCTTTTGTCGCATTTTTTCCCCAGCTGGTTGCAGGGCCGATTGAACGGGCAAGCAATCTCCTGCCGCAGTTTTATAAAAAAAGAGTTTTCAATTATTCACGGGCGGCTGATGGTCTGAGACAAATACTGTGGGGCCTCTTCAAGAAAGTGGTAATCGCCGACAACTGCGCAGAGTTTGCAAACCATATCTTCAATAATTCAGATACAATGAACGGGAGCACCCTTGTTCTTGGTGCACTGTTTTTTAGCTTCCAGATCTATGGCGATTTCTCAGGTTACTCTGATATAGCTATCGGTACTGCAAGGCTCTTCGGTTTTGACCTGATGAGAAACTTTGCCTTCCCTTACTTTTCGAGAGATATCGCTGAATTCTGGAGACGCTGGCATATCTCCTTGTCAACATGGTTCAGGGATTACCTCTACATACCTCTCGGGGGGAGCAGGGGAAGTACCTTAAATAAGCTCAGGAATATATTTATTATCTTCATTGTTAGCGGATTCTGGCACGGCGCAAACTGGACTTTTATTATCTGGGGCGGACTTAATGCATTATATTTCCTGCCCTTAATGCTTACAAAGAATAACCGCAATCATCTCGATACAGTAGCACAGAATCGTAATCTGCCGGATTTAAGGGAGAGCTCCCAGATGCTGCTCACCTTTTCACTTACAGTACTTGCCTGGATATTTTTCAGGGCCGAAAATATTCGTCATGCCTTCTCTTACCTGGATGGAATTTTTTCTAAATCCCTCTTTTCATCGGCCGGACTGCATGAAATGCCTGGTGCCTGGTCCACATTGACTTTTGTGTTCTTTTTCCTGCTCCTGGAATGGAACGGGCGTAAGCAGACCTATGCCATTGCAGACTTTGGATTAAACTGGAAAAGACCACTGAGATCTGCTGCCTACTATGCAATTATTATAGCAATCCTGATGGCCGGCGGACAGGGTCAGGAATTTATATATTTTCAATTCTGATAATGCCTATGAGACAACTGGGGAAAAGACTGCTGCATTTTATTATACCTGCAATTATTTTTTCTGTAATCAGTATTGTATTCTATTTATTTGGCAGAATAAGGGTTAATTCTGAATTTAAGGATATATCTGCTTACGAGTGCCTGATAATGGGCGATTCGCAGATGCAGAGAATTAACCCGGGCAATTTTACAGTTAATACCTACAACCTTGCAAGCTCAGCAGAACACTTCTATTTCACCTATCGTAAGCTTCTTAATGTTCTTAAAAATAAAGACCATAATATAAAAAAGATAGTGCTGGGGGCAGCTCCTCATAGCTTTTCACCTGTTTACAGCAGGTTATTTGATCCCGGCTCGGCGGAAGGAAAAAACAGCTTAAAACGTTATCTTTATTACCTTGACAAAACCAGCAGGGAGAACTTTGTGAAGTTTTCCGATCTCCCCTTCAGGGAAACAGCTATTGGAGTATTCCGGAAACCTGAATGGGGTGGCCTTGTTGAATCTGAAAAAGCAGATCCTGATATAAAAATAGTTAACCGTACCTTCAGGATGCAATATGCTGTTAAGGGAAACGAGGATAAATTCAGCCGGAGTCAAAAGAAATATTTAAATATGATTGAAGAACTATGCTCTGCCAGTAATATTGATTTATATATATGCTCCACTCCCTACCACAAAGAATATATTAATAAGATAGATACCAGGTATTTCGATTATTTTTATACTGCTATTAGGGAACTTAAAAATTATTATCATATTGACTTCCTGGCAGATGAAATATCCAGCGATTTGATGAGCGATGCAAACCACCTGAATACATTCGGAGCAAGCCGGTACAGTAAAAGAATAAATGAAATTATTGAATTATAACTCAAAGAGATTTAATATGAAACGTATGAAAATCATCAGAAATCTTACTCTTCTCCTTTTTTTCTCTCTGGCTCTCAGTCAGGCCGGGCGGGCTCAGAAAACTCAGTTTACTACAGAAGATGCTATAAAAGTCAAATCTTTCAGCGTATCTGATATAACAGATAATGGTAAATTCATTGTTGGCTCAGTCAGGTCAAGAGCCGATCGTTTTGATGTTGATCACAAAAGGTTCGGAGATCCTAACTATGTAAGTCCCTCTACCCTGGAGCTTGTTCTTATTAATACGGATAGTGGCGAAAGTAAGATAATATTGCCGGAGAAATCTCAGGCAGGGAGCGTGAGTTTCTCCCACGATGGAGGAAGTGTGGCATATTTACTGTATGAAAATCCTGACTTTAACCTCTATATATATGACATTGAAAAGAAGAAATCCAGGAAAATCAGGATAAAAAGTGAGCTGAAGATTGCCTCTAACAGCAGTATTTTGTGGACTCCCGGTGATGAAAGTGTTCTTATTTCGCTCAGGGATAAGGGCTGGGCAGAAAAAGGAGACTCCCTGTTTAAAGAAGCAACCGCCGGACCGATAACAATATATGATTCTAAAAAGCCATTTCTAAAATGGGATGCAATCTCCAATCATTCTTCGCTCTCTGTAAGAGCACTTATTAATCTCAAAACCGGCTCACTTGAGCAAATACTACCCGAGGGTCAGTATTCCGGTCTTCTTATCCCGGAAGATGGAAGTAAACTGGTATTTTCAGAAATTATACCTAAAAAAACTGTCTACGACAGGAAAGGTGGTACAGAGTATGGAATGTTCGCGATTGATTTCAGCGAAACTCATAAGAGGGATACTATAATTGCAATGAGCGAAAAAAGAATCAGTACAAACTGGAATAACTCAAAATCTCATTTTGCCTATGCCGATTCGGGAAAAATATTTGTACGATCGATAAGTGAAAAAAAAGCGGTGCAGGTAAGTGGCGATACAATCGATATAGTGAAAGAAGACACCTCAAAGGCTAAATTTACTTTTTTGTCGTGGAGCAATGATGATACTCATATCCTTGCAAAATCAAAAAGCGGCTACTGGAAGATAGAACTGAATAACAGGGAAATGACAAGAGTCCTTACCCTGCCGGAGGAAGATGAAAAAGCGCCTGATCTTTCGCCTGTCTACTGGTCAGATGACCTTAACACCTTGTATATGAGTTACTCGGCAAAGGATAAGTGGGAACGGGGACTGCTAAAGTATAATATAGAAAACCAGGAGTTTACAGATCTTGTGAAAGATTCAAACCTCTACTCCAGGTGGACAGTAGCGAAAGATGGTTCCCGAATATTTTACGGATTTTCAGATGGCGATATGCCTGAAGATTTATTTGTTGCCGACCTTGAGCTTAAAGAAAAGATGCAGCTCACAGATCTTAATCCCTGGATCAGGAATAAAACTCTTACCCACACTGAGTTAATTAAGTACCTCGACTCTGATGGTAAGGAATTATACGGAATCTTATACTATCCGGTAAATTACCAGGAAGGTAAAAAATACCCCCTGGTTTGTGAGATTTACGAAAGCTTCTTTAATAATGGCTATAGCTATTCGATGAACCTTATTGCAAATGCCGGTTACTTCGGATTTAAGCCATCAGTTAACCTTATTAACGGTTACCCCGGAGAAGCATGGATAAAAGGGATTACCTCCGGAATAAATAAACTTATCGAAAAAGGCCTTGTGGATGAAGACAAACTGGGTGTTCACGGCACAAGTTATGGTGGTTATGCAGCTTCCCTCTTAGTTTCTCAGACCGACAGGTTTGCTGCGGCTATAAATATATCAGGCAAAACCAATATAATAAGCTTCCTGGGCGACAGTCCAAGGATAGGAACAAGGAATTATTCGGCCGCTGAAGTGGGTCAGGACAGGATAGGAGAAACACTGTGGGATGCTCCCCTTAAGTATATTAATACTTCTGCCGTAATGTTTGCCGACCGTATCAAAACTCCCCATCTATTACTGACCGGCGATGGAGACTGGAACGTACCGGCACTTAATACCCGCGAACTGTATTATGCGATGCGCAGGCTTGGCAAAGAAGTTGTCTGGATAAACTATGTTAATGGTGGCCATGGAGCCGGCGGTGCCAGTAACCAGGCCGACTTTATCGACCAGTGGGAAAGGATAATCAGCTGGTACGAAGAACATTTCAACAAAGAAGACAAGGAATAGTAGCAATATTATTTTATTGAGCTGTTTGAACATAATACACATTGTTGGTATTTATTAGTTAAGCACCATTAAAAATGAAACTATGAAAAAGCTCAAAAAAGAAGACATTAAGCAGGAAGTTTTTGATCTCTACGACGATTACGCACATAACAGGCTTAGTCGAAGGAAATTTATGGAGAAGCTATCGATCTATGCAGTTGGAGGTATAACAGTTAACTCACTGGCAAGCTTTATAATGCCCGATTATAAAAGCACTCAGACTGTAAAGAAAGACGATCCGCGCATAGTATCTGAATACATTACTTACAAATCGCCCAAAGGAGGTGGAGAGATCAGAGCTTTATTGTCGAGGCCTGCTGAAGCCAGGGGAAAACTGCCGGGGATAGTTGTTGTACACGAAAACCGGGGCCTTAATCCATATATTGAAGATGTTGGAAGGCGGGCCGCCCTTGATGGATTTATAAGTATTGCACCCGATGCCCTTACCCCCCTTGGTGGTTACCCGGGAAACGATGACGATGGAAGAGCCCTCCAGCGCCAGCTCGACAGTAATAATATGCTCGAAGACTTTATTGCAGCTTTCGACTACCTCAAATCAAATAAAGACTGTACAGGCAAGGTGGGTGTTGTTGGATTCTGTTTTGGTGGCTGGATTTCAAATATGATGGCTGTAAGAATAGAATCATTGGCAGCTGCAGTTCCATTTTACGGCACCCAGCCTTCTGAAGAAGATGTCGCTAAAATAAATGCTCCGCTGCTTATTCACTATGCAGAACTTGACACAAGGGTAAATGAGGGCTGGCCGGCTTACGAAGCCGCGTTGAAAAAAAATAACAAGGAATATATGGCTTTTATCTATCCCGGTGTTAATCATGGTTTCCATAACAATACAACTCCCAGGTATGACGAAAAGGCTGCCAGCCTGGCATGGAAACGCACTATTGAATTTTTTAATAAAAAGCTGAAATAAAAATTAAGGTAAAATGGCAGCCTTCAATGGCTGCAATATTAACCTGTATTATCATAACAGATCTTAATACTTATTAGCTTCTTTGCACATCTTCACCTAATGGATACTAAAAACCGCCAGGTACTTGCAATTCTTTTTACAGGGGTCCTGATGGGGGCCCTTGATATCTCTATAGTGGGTCCTGCGATTCCTGCAATTGAAAGCACCCTGGAAGTAGAATCAAGATTACTGGGATGGATATTCTCTATCTATGTGCTGTTTAATCTTGTAGGTATATCTCTGTTTGCCAGGCTGTCCGACATCTTCGGAAGACGGCAGATATATATTCTTTCACTGTTGATTTTCGGCCTTGGGTCTGTAATAGTCTCCTTTTCGGGTAATTTCACAGCCCTGCTTACCGGAAGAGCCATACAGGGACTGGGAGCCAGTGGCATATTCCCGGTTGCATCAGCAGTTATAGGAGATATCTTCCCACCTGAGAAACGAGGCAGGGTACTTGGTATAATTGGTGCAGTATTCGGCATAGCCTTTATAATAGGTCCTGTAATTGCCGGTATACTGCTGAGTTATTTCAAATGGAATGCGCTTTTTCTGATAAATATCCCCGTTGTACTGATTCTGGTTGTAGCCAGCCGGCGGTACCTGCCTTCAATAAGGGTGAAATCATCCGGACTCTTTGACTGGAAAGGAATACTTACTCTTGGACTTATGCTTGCATCTTTCACCTACGGCATAAATAACCTGGAGTCGAGCCAATTCACCGAAAGTCTCTTATCAAGAAACGTTCTGCCGTTTTTACTGTTTACCATGATGCTTCTGGTTTTAAACTTTATTATTGAAAAAAATGCAGATAATCCTATAATTAAACTGGTTTACCTTCGAAACCGGCAATTTGTTATAGCAGGTATAATTGCAATGGCCACCGGTGTTCTCCAGGCCTCCTTTGTTTTTATACCAAGCTTTGCCGTTGGAATATTCGATATTGACTCTTCTGCAGCCAGCTTTATGCTGGTTCCACTGGTTATGGCCACCGCCATAGGCTCACCTGTATTTGGAAGACTTATAGATTCTTATGGATCAAGGCTTTTTATTATTATTGCACTGGTTCTGTCAGCCTCAGGTTTCTACCTTCTTCACTCAAATATTAATAGCAGGTTTTTGTTCTATATCGCCGGCATTCTTATAGGGCTGGGACTGTCTGTGCTGGCAGGCAGTTCACTCAGGTATATTATGCTGAATGAAACCTCAGCAGTAGACAGGGCAGTTACCCAGGGAATGCTAACCATATTTATAAGCCTCGGACAGCTTACCGGGGCATCCCTGATAGGTGTGCTGATTGCCCAGGCCAGCGGAATGCAGGGATACAGGAACGTATTTCTTTACCAGGCATTAATGTTGGGGCTTATCTTATTTGTAGCTCTCTTCCTGAAGAGTCACAGCAGAGAGATAAGCAATAAACAGCCAGATTAGATTCAGCTGCCATACCTATATCAAATAAGCGGGGCAAGGCCTGGCAGCGAAACAAATTCATCAATAACCAGATTTTTGTTGTAACTTAAGTGTTCGAAATCTTCAGGATGAAATATTTTCAATTATTACTGCTGCTACTTTTAGTATCAACTCTTTGCCCTAAAGCACAAAGCGTTCAGGATGACTTTGAAGGTAATGGTACAATTACTTCATGGTATGGAGACGCCTGCAATATTAATACAAGCTTCACAAATCCGGTTCAACAGGGAATCAATACATCTGCAACAGTTTTAAGATACGAAGATTACGGAGGGCAATATGCCAATGTTCGATTTGATGTTGCAAATAATTTTGACCTGCTAATTTACCATACATTTTCATTTAAGATTTACGTGCCATCAGGCGGGCTGACAGGAAGCCAGACCAACCAGGTCTCACTGAAACTCCAGGATGGGACATTAGTTGAACCCTGGTCTACACAGAGTGAAATCATTAAGCCAATATTACCCGATCAGTGGCAGACAGTAACATTTGATTTTGCCGGTGATACCTATATCAACCTCAATCCAGGCTCTGCTCCCCCAATAACAAGAGGAGACTTTAACAGGGTGCTTATACAGGTAAACGGAGAAAATAATTACGACCATGTTCTGGCCTATATTGATGATTTCAGCTATGACGGAACCATTCCGGCAGGACCGGTTTTTGATATCCTGGTCTGGTCAGATGAGTTTGACACTGAAGGAGCGGTTAACAGTGCTAAATGGTTTCACCAAACACAGTTACCAATAGCCGGAAGCTGGTATAACGGTGAAATTCAGCATTACACAGACCGGACAGATAATTCATATGTTGAGAATGGTGTGCTTAAGATAGTAGCCAAAAAAGAAAGCTTTACCGACCAGGGATATACAAAGCAGTACACTTCAGCAAGATTAAATTCTAAATTTGCTTTTACATACGGAAGGATTGAAGTACGGGCCAAACTCCCTTCAGGGGTTGGCACATGGCCTGCCATCTGGATGCTGGGCAAAAATATTAATGAAGACGGTGCATACTGGGATACCCAGGGATATGGTACTACACTATGGCCTGATTGCGGGGAAATCGATATTATGGAACACTGGGGAAGCAATCAGAATTATGTCCAGAGTGCTACCCATACACCATCAAGCTTCGGTGCTACTGTTAATCTCGGAGGACAGAGCATATCAACAGCTTCCACTGATTTTCATGTCTATGCCATGGAATGGACAAGCCAGAAATTAGTCTTCAGTGTCGATGATATTCCCCATTTCACATATAATCCGGTAATAAAAGATGCCAGTACCTGGCCTTTTGATTTAGAACAATACCTTATTTTGAATGTAGCAATCCTGCCCGAAATCAGCCAGTCTTTTACTGCCAGCTCAATGGAAATAGACTACATCAGGATATACCAGCAAAGCACCCTGAATTCCACTGAAATTCTAAAAACCCCGGATTTTAATGTCTATCCCAACCCCTTTACTGATAATATAACCATCAGGCTGGATAATGCATCTGAGCAGAATCTGATAGTTGGACTATATACTCTGGATGGCAGGCTTGTCAATTCATATTCCCGCCCGGTAAGTGATAGTAAAATCACTTTAAATAAGCTTGAATATTTACCGGAGGGCATTTACCTGCTGGTATTTAAAACAGATAAGCAGTACTACAGTATAAAAGCTATTAAGAGTCGGTAGAAGCACTATAATCAGGGAACATATATTTTGAAGGGTCTCTGGCCAGGAAGCCTGGCAGGCAAAGGCTTAAGTTTCTTTGTCCGGGTCAGATCAGAGAACAAAGACAGTTCAATTATTGCCTGTGACTTAGGTCATAAAATAAACCAAAACTGATATAACAGTTCATACTATTGAAGCACTCCTTTCTTCAGTTTTCTTTTCTCCCTGCTTGATAATTCGCGGCTAATAACATCTTCCGGATACTTAACAGTTTCACCCATAATATCCTTTGGAGTCTTTAGCTGTGATGAATTCTGGTTCGAATACATATGCCTGAAACTGTTTATTCTGCCATCGCCAAGAAACTCATAAACTGTAAGCCTTATATAAGTAGTATCGGAAAGTCCCAATGGCTGACCCGGGTAAATAACATTTCCCAGCCGTGCAAAAGTATTATCGGGATCAATGGCATCGTACACAGCAACCGTACCATCGTAATGTCTTAGCTCAAGACTTGTTTTGCTCCTTATACGATCCAGTTCAGTTTCGGCATTCGGAGTAGCAGTTACAAAACCCCTTCTTGATGCATAAATGGTATCTCCGGGGCTAACTTTAAAGAGTGATATTAATACAGTCTTATTCCCTCCCCTTTCTTCTGTAACATATTCAACAGTCTTCCCTTCTCCTATGGGTATAATATAGGGGAATCCTTTATCAGCTGTATTCTTCGGATCTCCCATCCTGTAGCTTATTGAATACTGGTAATTACACCCGCTTTGTTTATCCATAATACTAAGTGAAAACAACCTGTTTATCCCCGGCTGCAATATGGTCTTATAATTAGTCATCATCGGACTGAGGTTTACCAGTTCATTGAATTTTATTTCAAACTGGTATGGAAACATTGAAGAATTCCTGGCTGAAAAAACATAGCCGGTTTCATTCTTCTTTACCTCCATCTTGACAGGCGTACTCAATCTTCCAATAAAAACTTCCTGTGGTGCTGTTTCAGAGTGTTGAGCAGAGAGATTTGTACTTGTACAAAATACCAGGAATAATAAAAGAAAGCTTAAGCTGTACATTCCTTGTTTTTGCATCTGTTCTCAGTTTGGTTGTAGTCAGCTAAGACTGGCCGGTTAATAGCTTAAAATTAAAGATTCCATTTACAAATTCAAAGTCGTGTTTCGTATTTCATATTAACATATCCCTTTTTCCGGAGTCAGGTGAGTCCTTTATGCACTTTTACTATCACCGGACTTATTAGCTGAATAAAGAAGTGGACCGAATGCTTCTGCAGCTCCGGCCTTTTTATTTGGGGACAGATAGTATTATTATTTAGAATCAATATTGATAACTGACCTTTACGCTATTCTACGTATTTATACGTTGCTAAACTAAATATTACGTTTATATTTACAGTATGAAAAGTCTTACAAAGAAAGAGGAAGAAGTGATGCAGGTGATCTGGGAGCTTAAAAGAGCACTGGTAAATGACATTATACCAAAGCTTACGGTTCCAGGTTTACCATATACTACAGTATCCTCAATAGTGAGAATCCTTGAGAAAAAAGGATTTGTTGATCATAAGTCGTACGGAACTACTCATGAGTACTTTCCTCTTGTCTCTAAAGAGGAATATAGAAAAGCTCAGATGAAAAACTTTGTCAGGTCATACTTCGATTCTTCTTATAAAAGCGTTGTTTCATTTTTTGCCGAAAACCAGGATATCAGTCCCGAAGATTTAAAAGAGATTCTTGACATTATTGAAAACAATAAGACCAGGTCAAATGATTAGTAGTCTAATGATATATTTGATTAAGGTGTCCATCGGAAGTATTATCCTGTTTCTATGCTATTACCTCTTCTTCCGCAGAGAGACATTTTATAAGCGCAACAGGTTGATTCTTGTTCTTGCGCTTATCCTGCCTCTGATAATTCCTGTTCTTGATTTTAGTGAGCTTTTAGAACCCTCTAACGATTATGAATCTCATTTTTCTGCAGTTCAAACCTTTGCAGTCTCTTCACAGTATGTCGAGTCTGGTATCTCGGGAACTATAGAAAAGATAAATTATATTGGTCTGCTGTTTTCTCTCTACATAATTGGGCTGGCATTATCGGTTCTGAAAATTCTTACAGGCATTACTACTGTCATAAGAACTATTGTCAAAGGAGAAAAGACCACTTTAAGTGGAGTTGAGGTGGTTCTTACAGATATGAATTATCCCCCTTACTCCTTCTTTACAACAATAGTGTTCCCCCGCAGCTTAATCAGGGATGGAGAATATGATAGTATTCTTCTTCATGAGAAAGCACATATTGATCAAAGGCACTTTATCGACCTCTTGCTTGCCGAATTGTTCCTTGCTTTCCAATGGTTTAATCCGGCAGCATGGCTGCTACGTAAATCTATTGCAGAAAACCATGAATTTCTGGCAGATAAGCTGGTGGCAACCAAACTCTCAAGCTCGAAAAGATACCAGTTATCTTTACTCGGCTTATGTAATGGGGGCAAGATTTTGCCCCTGGCTCATAATTTTAATAAACGCATTATTAAAAAACGAATCTCTATGATGAATAAAGTAAAAACCAAAAGCATTGCCAGGATTAAGAATATCTTAATTGTACCGGCAACAGTACTGCTTCTTGCTACAATAACAGCCGGGTCATATGCAATAATGCAAAAGCCCGGTAAGTCTCCATTTACTGAAATATCAGAACAGGGAATACTGGATCACGTTAAATATGTCACAAAATTTCCGAAAGAAGTGGCAATGGCTAACTACCAGGACATTATTTATATCCAGATGAAAGTAAATAATAATAAGATTGAAGAACTGCAGATATTTAATTCTCCTGAAAAAGTAACAGCTCCCGTACTGGATGATATTGTTATAATCGCACTTGAAGCAGATGATGATGTAGTAAACAAGGAAAAAACTGACGCCGAATATCGTGATCTCCTGTTCAGGGAGGGAGAACGTGTTGCCGGGAAAGTCAGCCGGCTTGATATTGCAGAATGGAAAGACAAAAGTATTGAATTTACGCTTAAACTTGATTATCGCTTAACCCCGAATGTTGCTTCAATTACAAACATAAGTAAGGCTACCGGCACCAACAACATGTCATATTTTGCCATTGAGGCAGCGAAGGATGGCAGGGAGCCATTATTTATTATTAACGATGAGATATACTCACTAAGGGATTACAGGACACAGTTTGGAAGCGTAAGATCGGGTTTCAGTATGAGCTCAAAGACCGCGGCAGGTCTCGAACTATTTGGCGAAAAAGGCCGGGATGGTTATTCGTGGGAGATAGCCAGAGATAAAATACTTGATCTGAGCCTCGGCGAATATCTTGACAGGACAGTCAAAAATAACAGGTATCCCTTATTCACAAACGCCAGTAAGATAATCACAAGGGAAGAACTTGACACCTACGACATTGAAAAAACAAAGATAATGTACACCATTGAAGCTGATAAAGCGCAAAAGTTATTTGGAGACAAAGCAAAGTACGGAGCGGCAATTATTTCAAGACCCTTCCTCAAAAATTAGATAAAAAGCATTGTTTATAAAAAACTTAAAATGATAAAGATGAAAAAGATACTACTTATACAATTCATACTTTCGCTGGCAATATTCAGTTGCTTTGGGCAGGAATCCGAAAAAACAGGCGAGCAAAATAAAACAAAGAATGATATGATCTTTGTGGTTGTTGAAGAGATGCCAACCTTCAAGGGGGGTGATGTATATGCTTTCCGCGACTGGGTACAGGAAAGAGTAAGGTACCCGGAAGAACTGAAAGCCCAAAAAGTTGAAGGAAAGGTCTATGTTATGTTTGTGGTTGAAACTGATGGATCAGTTAGCAACGCATCCATAATGAGAGGAGTACATCCCCTGCTCGATAAAGAAACACTAAGGGTTATAAAAAGCTCACCAAAATGGAAACCCGGATTACAGCTCGACAAAGCAGTCAGGGTAAGATTCAGTATTACGGTAGAATATAATTTAATCTGAAACCAGGCTTATAAACTTTACCACTTTATCAACGTATCGAACGACGCCGTAGGTGTCGCACATGGGTAGCCTAAAGATCGTACCGGCATCAATTCCGCGGCAATGTGACCTGGTAAATGAATATAAACAGCTTGCCGCGGAACTTTGTCAGGGAAGCAGGCTTAACTACCTCTGTGTGACCGCGCCGGGGTCAAAAAACCTTGCATCGTAATCCAGAAGAAAGTTTTAAAGTTGATAGAGTTTATAGAGTTGATAAAATAATGTTTTATAAGCTAATAAACTCCGTGCACATAAGTACCTTATAAACTTTATCAACTTTATCAACTTTACCACTTTATCAACCCTGACTGCCGTCAGGCAAGCTTATAAACTTTACCACTTTATCAACTTATAGTTAAAACGACGCCGTAGGT
>JAZBNV010000041.1:0-6960 GCA_036350795.1 Marinilabiliaceae bacterium | reverse complement strand
CAGGACCAGCAGAATAATAAGGACCAGGAACAGGAAAATCAGCCCGAAAATAGTGAGGAGGATAATAAGCAAGAGCAGGAGAATACCGATCAGCAGGAAATGTCGAAAGAAGATGCAGAAAGACTGCTCCAGGCACTTGCAGCCGATGAGCAGCAGGTCCAGGAAAAAGTAAAGGAGGCTAAGGCTGCAAAAGCAAGAGTAAAAGTACTAAAAAACTGGTAATACCTTAACGATGAGAATATTACTAATAATAGCGACCATCCTGATGCTGACATTACAAGTAGCAGCCCAGGACATAGTTGTAACCACCGATGCTCCCTCCGTGGTGCAGGTGGGCGAGCAATTCAGGGTAACCTGGACCGTTAACTCCAGGGATGGTTCGCTTGAGGCTCCTGAGTTCAGGGATTTTTATAAACTGGCGGGCCCGCAGACTTCCTTCAGCCAGAACACATCAATCGTTAACGGTAAGGTTACTTCAACAATAAAAAACTCATTTACATATTACCTGCAGGCAACAAAGGAAGGAAAATTTACACTTGACAGGGCCAGGTACATACTTAAGAACAGGGAATATTTTTCAAACCCAAAAACTATTGAGGTTGTTGCTGCAGGACAGCAGCAGGAAAGCGAAGGCCAGGAAGCTCAGGCCGCTGCAGACGACAGGCAGCAAAATACAGTGGCCGCCAATGACCTTTATGTGCGTTTGCTTGTAAACAGGAACAGGCTTGTTATTGGCGAACATATTGTGGCAACTCTTAAAATATATTCGAGGGTAAGCCTGAGCGGACTCCAGGAAGTCTCCTTTCCCGATTTTAATGGTTTTCTTAAAACCGACCTGGAAACCCCGCCTTTAAGGTCGCTCGAAAGAGAAAATGTAGGAGGGAAAATCTATGAAACCGGAGTTATACAGCGATTTCTGTTATACCCTCAAAAAACCGGTACACTTGAGATTGAACCGTCTACACTTACCGTTCTTATACAACAAAAAGTAAGATCAAATGATCCTTTTTTCGGTGATTTCTTTTCTTCCTATAACAATATGCCAAAAATTATTGCCACCCTGCCTGTTGAGATCGAGGTTCAGCCCTTACCTCCCGGTGCACCTGAATCATTCTCAGGGACAGTAGGATCAATGTCGATAAGCTCAAGTGCTGATATGGATACCATGATGGTTAATGATGCCCTCAACTACAGGATAAAGATCGAAGGTAGTGGAAATCTTAAACTGGCCTCAGCACCTGAACTAAGTCTTTCTCCTGATATTGAGGTCTACGATCCAAAGGTAGTCAGCAATCTTAACACTTCGTCGTCGGGAACCAGCGGATCAAAAACATTTGAATACGTTCTTATTCCCAGGCATCATGGCAAGTATACCATACCCCCGGTTAAATATTCATATTTTGATCCTGGCTCCCGAACATACCGGACGGTGTCGACAGGCGAACATAGCTTCTATGTGAAAAAAGGTGATGCCGACGAATCATCAGGACAACTTATCGGGGGATTTGGCGGAGAAGAAATTACCTACCTCGGAAAGGATATACGCTATATTGAAACGGGCAAGCCCCATCTGAAGAAAAAGTCGGCCATAATTATCAGCAGGTCATCATTCTTTATAATTTATATTACCTCCCTGCTGATCTTCATACTTATTATAGTAATCAGGAAAGAACATCTCAAACGAAAGGCAGATATTTTAAGGATGAAAAACCGTAAAGCACCCAAAGTTGCAAAATCAAGACTTAAAAAGGCAAATGAACATATGAAAAATTCTGCCGACCAGGAGTTCTATGCCGAGCTGTTAAAAGCACTATGGGGTTACCTGAGTGATAAACTGGGGATACCTGTGTCTGATATAAATATGCCAAAGGTTGAAGAACGCCTTGATGCCATGGGCATTGAGACTGATACCGTGAATATGCTCAGGACTACGATTGAGCTGTGTGAATTTTCAAGATATGCACCAGATGCTTCAAGTGCATCTTCGCGCGACATTTACAATAAGGCTGTGACAATTATTAAAACAATTGAAAATGCGATGTAAGATGGCTGGATACAGATTGCCGCTACTGTTAATATTATTTACTCTTACTTCAGCTATTTCACTTTACGCTCAGGATAGTGAAATAATTTTTAACGAAGGGGTGGAAGCTTATGCCAGCGAAGATTATAAGCTTGCCATCGATAAGTGGGAGCGACTAATATCTTCGGGCTATTATTCGCCCGAATTATATTATAACCTTGGTAATGCATGGTTCAAGGAAGGATCAATACCCGGAGCAATCCTATATTATGAGAAGGCTCTGTTGCTAAAACCATTTAATGAAGATTACAGGTATAATCTTGAAATAGCACTTGCATATACTACCGACAGGTTCGAGACTGTGCCGGAAGTTTTTTTTGTACGCTGGTATAAAATGCTGTCTCTCCTAAGGGGATCAAACAGCTGGGCAATGATCAGCCTTGTTCTTTTTATATTATCGCTCTTGCTAATCCTGGTTTATCTTTTCTCGTCAGGGCTTGTATTGAAAAAGGTATCATTCTACGCAGGTCTTCTGCTAATCTTCTTCAGCCTTGTTTCTCTTTCCCTGTCCTACATGAATAAACAGATTACTGTAAAGAGACAGAGTGCCATTATTTTTACACCCGTTGTTACGGGCAAAAGTTCACCGGGAAATGATGGCAAAGACCTCTTTGTTATACACGAGGGCACAAAGGTAAGGATCGAAGACCAGATAGGTGAGTGGGCAGAAGTCAGGCTGTCTGATGGCAATGTTGGATGGATACTCTTGTCGGATATAAGAAAAGTATAGGCCCAAGCAACTTTTTTTTTGTATTTAATGTCATATCTTAGAAGCCAAAACCATTTCTATGAAGAAGCTACTACTATTACTGTTTTCTGTTTTTATAGCACTCAGCTGTACCAAGCAAAATCCAACACCTGACGGACCTTCAGATATAAGAATAAAGAATATTACAGCTTCCGACTTTACTGATGTTTTCGTAGACATTGGAGATGGTGAGAACGAGGGTGAATATTCCTATGGTGACCTGGCCAATCATAGCGAAACAGAATATCACCGTTTTGAAATTGCATATCCCAAAGCTTTGATAAGCCTTAAGATAGGTGACGTAACATATTCCACTGCCACGCCCGATCATACTTACTCGGTTCCCCTGCAACAGGGTAAATTTACCTACGAAGTGTGGGTCTCAACCGGAACTACCCTGGAAATGAGGGTTATTGCCGATGCTCCTCTGGATGATTTAAAATAATTTGTTTTTTTTCAACTTACTCTGAACATTTTTCCTTAATAATGGTTTACCTAATGACTAATAGATATTCTATCATTAGTTATCCAAAAATTAGGTTTTTTGGTTAGGTTGGTTGGTTTTTGTCCCGGCATCTCTGCCGGGACTTTTCCATTTAGAGGGATTTGTTAAATTTGTGCAGGATTATCTTCTATGAAAGAATTTATTACAGCCTGCCCCAGGAATTGTTACAGTACATGCAGCTTCAGAGTTATTGTAGAGAATAACAGGCTTGTGAAGATTCTGCCAGACCCCGGCAACCGCGCTACACCCGAAGGGCCATGCCTTAAAGGACTGTCATACCTTGAAAGAACAGGCTCGGAAAAGCGTCTTACTGTTCCTCTCTTAAAAAACAAATCAGGTGACTTTCAAGAAATTTCCTACAGTGAAGCACTAAGACTTATTTCAGGAAAACTAAAGACGATCTACGATCTGAAAAAACAGAAATCTGTTCTCTATTATACAGGTAGCGGGATGTCGGGCCTTACAAATGAGATCGGGTATAATTTCTTTAAACTATTCGGTGGTGCCACAACTACCTATGGTAATTTCTGCTGGCCTGCCGGACTGGAAGCTGTTCGTCTTACCATGGGCGAAGTAAAACATAATGCACCCTGGGATATTGAAAATGCCAGGCTAATTATTTCATGGGGAAAAAACCCGGCTGAAACAAATATCCAGGAAACAGTATTTATAGACCGGGCCAGGCAAAAAGGAGCTCTCTTTATTGTAATTGATCCAAGGAGAACCCCGACTGCCGACAAAGCCGATATCCTTTTCACTCCAAAGCCCGGTACCGATGCTGCACTTGCCCTGGCTATTGCAGGTATTCTTGTTCGTGATAATAAAATTGACAGTGATTTTATTAAAGCCCATGTCGGGGGATTTGAAGAATTTGCAGCATCATTAAATATTACTCCGGAAATTGCATCCTCTTATACAGGCATCCCGGCAGGAGAAATAGAAAAACTTGCTGATCTGATTTACACGCATTCGCCTGTTACTTTTATACCCGGGTACGGGATGCAGCGCTATACAAACGGAGGACAAACAGTAAGAGCCCTCTTAAGCCTGGCAGTATTAACCGGAAACATAGGAAAAAGAGGAGCAGGCTTTAACTATGCCAACCTGCAGGGTTATGTGTTCGATTCAACCAAGGAACCACTTTCCTATTATCCTGAAATTAACCCCGATCCGGATTTCAGAAGATCAATATCAATGGCAAGGCTTGGAGAAGACCTGCTTGCCTGCAAGGAGCCCGGTATTGAATTTGCCTGGTTCGAGAGGGGCAACCCTCTTACCCAGGCTCCCGATACGACAAAGATTATAAAGGCTTTCTCTGAGATTCCCTTTAAAGTAGTTGTAGAGCAGTTTATGACAGATACAGCAATGCATGCTGATCTTGTACTGCCCGCTAAAAATATGTTTGAGCAACAGGATATAATTAGTTCCTACTGGTCACCCTATGTTTATTACAGGCCGAAAATTCTGAATTCCCCCGGTGAAATACGCACTGAAACAGAGATGTTCTACGATCTGGCCAGGGAATTGTCACTTGATTTTACTGACAATCAGATTCCTGAGCCAGGAGAGGCCTCCCTTGATATATGGCTTGATAACAGGATAAAGGGGCTTACCAGCCTGGACCTTGAAAAACTGAAGGAAGAAAAGCAGATTGCTCCGGGCTACGAAGAAATAGCCTTCAGTAATTTTGAGTTTACTACTCCCTCCGGAAAGATTGAACTGGTCTCGAACGATGCCGATAAACTCTGGAATACAGGCACACTTCCGGACTTTAAATATCCTTTTGAAAGAAAGGGTCATGAAGAAGGTAAATTTCATTTCCTGACGCCAAATACCAAAAACAGGATACACAGCCAGTTCGGCAACCTGGAGGCAATAAAAATTAATGACAGTGAGCCGCTTCTCCAGGTAAACCCTCTTGATGCACGCGAGCTGGCTATAGAAGAAGGAGGCATGCTAAGGATGTATAATTCGCGGGGCGAAGTATTTGTTAAAGCTCATATTACAGCCGATATTATCAGGGGGGTGGTAGCAATGCCCAATGGATGGTGGATAAGTGAGAACGGAGGAGGTAATTTCCTGTCTAAAGGCAGGGAAACAGATATGGGACACGGAACGGCCTTTCATGATAACCTTGTAAATATTGAAGCCTGTAAATGAAAGTCTTTGATTTCAATATTGACCTTTGCGTTGCCTGCCATGCATGTATAGCCGGCTGTTACCTTGAAAACGGGTCTGAACTACCCTGGCGGACAATATATAGTGATCAGAAATCCATATACCCCGGACTGCCTGTCCATAATATTTCTCTTGCGTGTAACCATTGTGCCGATGCCCCATGTATGCAGGCCTGCCCGTCCAGGGCTTATTACCGTGATCCGCTTACTGGTGCTGTATTGCTTAACAGTAAGAGGTGCCTGGGATGCAACTATTGCTACTGGAGCTGTCCCTATGATGCTCCACGATATAACCATGAGGCTGGACAGGTTGAGAAATGCACCCTGTGTTCCAGCCGCCTGGAAGAAGGATTCGAACCGGCATGTGTGAGTGCCTGCCCCACAGGAGCCTTAAAATTCAGGGAAGCGGGTGATGATGCAGAGGAGGGACTTATTTTTGACAGCTCTATTGAACCCAGACTGAAAATCAGCAGTTCGGGCAGAAACGAAAATATGCCATTGATTATTCCTGAGCCCTTTCAGGCAGCTGATGCTTTGGCTGCGAAGGGTAATTCCAAAATTTCACCCCCTGGCGAATGGACCTTGATTATATTCACCTACCTCTCTTCGCTGTTATTTTCTTTCAATATTTCAAACTATTTCGGGAATATTATTTTGCCCCGCTTTTTATACCTGGCACTGGTTTTTGTATGTGTGGCTCTTCCTCTTCTTCACCTTGGTAAACCGCTTAGATCCTGGCGCGCCCTGACCGGGGTATTCAGATCGGCACTGAGTACCGAGATATTTTTCCTTCTGCTGTTTTCGATCTCCTCTGTCCTGGCCTCTTTTATTGATATAAGAATGCTCTGGATTATTTCTTTTATTTCCGGTATACTGTTATTGATAGCTATTGACAATGTCTATACTTCTGCAGACCCGGGTATCAGGTACAACGGATCACAGGTTTTTATAAGCGGACTTCTGCTGGCCTCATTCCTCCTTGGCGAAATGCTGCCCTTTGTTTTTATCTCTGTTGTCAGGATAAGCCTCATAATCTATTCCAATAGAAATAAACTCACTGATAAGCGGTATATAGCATATTTTTCTTACCAGCTTATATTATACTTATTTTGTGCACTATCCTTTACAGGTATAAGAGAGGTATATATTATCCTGTTTATTATTCTTCTTGCCAGCGAACTTTTTAACAGGATATTGTACTATTATGATTTCAGACCACCTTCACTTATAAATAATTACTACAACGATAAGCTAAATAAATATGAGAAAATCAAAAACCCCCAATAATGTACGGGTACCTGTATACAGGGAAGCCGGTTTTGAATTATTTGATGCAGAGAATACCTCGCAGGCCTTTGCAGATGAAAAAGATTGCCCGGTTGATCCTGAACTCTATATATATTCGCGATACAGGAATCCAACGGTAGTAGAGGCCGAAAAGAGGATT
>JAZBNV010000040.1:0-3596 GCA_036350795.1 Marinilabiliaceae bacterium | reverse complement strand
CGGTACGAGCTGCCAACGTAAGAGCTGATATTATCATATGAATTGTCCCACCACCACTTCCAGTCTAACTTATATATCTGAACCTTCAGCCTGTTCCTGTCGACCGGATTTCCTTCAGAGTCGACTGTTACAATCCTGACTTTGTGATCCTCGTCGGTGAGCAGCATCCCCCTTTTATCTCCTTCGGGAATTTTTATACCAACAAATACTTCGTAGGGGTAAAATGGCAGGGATATATTCTTTATGCTGAAGTCACCACCCTCTTCAAATACTTTACCAAAGAAGCTGGCTTTCAGTGCCCCGGGGGCCCTTGTCTGTTTGCCAAGGTTAATTCGCAGTTTAGTATAACCCTCCGAATTAAGCCTGCCCTGGAAGGCCATTTGCCTTTCACCATAAAATTCTTTTGACTCATCATCAAAACTGAACCCCGGATAAGCGTCGAACTCTGTTTTGATGGGCGATAGCTGATACTCAAATTCGGTTTTCAGACCATTTGCCTTTGCCCCTGTAAGCCACCTCACATTCAGGTCGCCCGAAAGATCCTGGTCCCTGTAATCGAGCTTATCCTTGCCAAAATCAAGTTCTACTCTCAACCTGTTGGGTTTAACAGTCTCAATCCTTATTGTTTTGTTAAAGACAGCCCCTCCCACTTTGGCTTTTGCCAGCCAGAAGCCGGTTGGAGAGTCAGCATCCGTCAGCATATCAAAGCTATATATATTGCCAACAGGCTGCGTGCTTATCTTTCTCGAGAATAATTGTCCGAGAGGGTTCCATAATTCCATTACAACAGGGTGTCCATCTGGAACATTATCCTCCGTATCCTCAAGGATAAATCCCAGGTGAATTGTATCTGATGGTCTCCAAACACCTCTCTCTCCGTAAATAAATCCCTTTAAGCCATACTGAATCTTGTTGCCCGATGTATTAAAATTGCTGAGCGAAAGGCTTGAGCCATCGTCTATCTTCAGGTAACCATAATCCTGGTTTTTCTCTGCAATTACAACAAAAGGGTTTCCCTTGCCTGGCAGCACCAGTTTACCTTCATTATTGGTTTTACCCCCGGCCAGTTTCTGTTGCTGGTAATCATATAATTGAATCTGTACATCCTGTACGGGTCTGGTGGTGAGAAGGTCGGTAACAAATAAGCTGATATCCCCTTTGTCTCTTTTTTTTGCAATAATCCCCAGGTTTGATGCAAAAATGATTTTTTTCACTGTTCTGCTGGAAGTATAATATGAATTGCTGCAGGGATTGTCTCTTTGCGACCAGTCGAAATCAGAGTTATAATAATACTCGTAATCATCCCAGTATGATTCTTCATCCCGGGCTCCCCATTCATCAATTTCATCCTCAACTGACTCTATATTACTGTCATCACTGGGGCAGAAATATAGTGAGTGTTTTTTTCTGAAAGAAATCGAAACCTGGTATATTGCCCCGGGTTCTGACTTAAACATATCTTCAAGGTTCAGGGCATAGCTGTTCCACTGGTTAAGGTTTGTCACACCGCTTGTATTTAGCTGTATGGTTGTCCTGGCTACGGGCCGTCCAACTCTCTGAAGCTCGTATTGACCTCCCAGTGAATTGACCTGCAGGTATTGCAATACGTTATCCTCGAAGATTCGTACAATTGTGACATCAACGGCTGATAATCCAACCGCCTCGAAGGGAAGTACCAGTCCCTTTGAATCGGGCAGCAGGGACTTATCGTTATTACCAATCAGCCTTACCGCCGGTTTTATCTGTGTAAACTGAAGACTTGTACTGTACTCTTCCTTCAGCTCATAACCTGCAATATTCTTGATTGACTGGTAGATCTTTAGCAGAGTATTTGATGTTATTTCTTTTGTTGGATAAATCTTCAGTTCATTAAGATTTACCACCAGCCTGGGTTTACTGGCAACATCCTGAAGAAATACTATGCCATCAAGGTTTTGGTTCTCATCAAGCGGATCTGAGAACAGGACAGATATATAATTCTCTTCTCCCCTGTAAATATTTGTGGAGACAACCTTAAAGTCGTCGAGTGCAGGGATATCAACCCTGATCTGCTCTTTTTTGCTTACACCTATAGGTTCGCCCTGAAAATCAAGGCTTACCTTATCCTGTTTTGGCTTTCTTTCAACATTCTCAACAGTAAATATAAAGGTATTTCCCTCCTTATGAGATTCCCAGGTGATATCAAGATCTTTGCCATCCTGCTTTGCCACCAGGATCTTCTTAACATTCTCGAAGGCTGCAAAGTCAGCTGTCTGGATACGACCTTCAATTTTAATTTTTCTTAAATCATTCCTGTCGTATAACTGGGGACCAATAACAGATGCTTCATAGTTCTGGATAAATGTCTGGAAAGTAAATTTAAACTCCTTCCTGTCGGCAGGGACAGAGGGCAGTACCTTTGATAAATCGGCTGTTGCTTCAAATGTTTTTCCGCTGGGAAGCAGGGCCGAAGGGGTAAATACAATAGTCCGGTTATCCAGCCAGTGGCTCTCGCCGTCGATTGCCGGCGAAAATTTAAAGAAGGACTTAATCTCTCTGCCTGCAAGGGAGTCACCTGCAGCCTTGGCCAGTCTTACCTGTATGGGCGAGCTGCGTGATATTACTCCACCCGAGTAATTGGATATATAGTCAACGTACAGGCTAAGCGGGCTGCTGAAATCGTCACCGGGAGTTTTTAATTCCGCCTTATCTTTATCATTTGTGCCACATGATGAAAGAATTAAAATGAGGCCTGCTAATATTGAAAGCCAGGAGATTGATCGGTACATAATCAGGGTTGGTTTAAGGGTTGGTAATTGCAGATTCTGATGTTTCTAAATTATGAAACTCTAATCTACTAATATTTGATGTTTGAAAAAAATATCCGGGCAGATATATTTATCCTGATGTAACTTATTATAGGATAGGGCCTGGGGTAAGAGCCAAAGAGCGAATCAGGGCCGGCGGCGTGGTTTACCATGAGTGGGAGAAAGGGATGTTGATAGAGATGATAAGCCAACCTGCCATGCGTCCGGCAGCTAAAATGGCATCAGATTGAGTTTTGAATCTGTTCGTGTATCTGGTTTAATTAGAACAAATTGAGTGTGGTAGTGTTTATTGTGTATAATAAACTAAAACTTTAAAAATCAGTGATATGAAAAAGAACATGGGAACAGCTGACAGGGTAATAAGGGTAATAATCGCAGTTCTAATCGCTGTATTATTTTTATCAGGAGTTATTGAAGGCACACTCGGGATAGTATTGCTTGTCCTTGCCGGTGTATTTGTTCTGACGAGCTTTATAAAGGTTTGTCCGCTCTATATACCTTTTGGCATCAGTACATGTGCCACGGAAGGAAAGAAGTAGATACTCTCCACTCGTGACCCAGTCCTGCAAATAGAAAACAAACACTCGGAAGCTAGTATTTTCTGTTTCTGGCGAACCCTTACAAAAACAAGCTTCTGAAGTGTCCTGCAAAAAACAGAAACCCCCTTTCGGGGGTGTTCGTTTTCTGAGTGCACTCTTAGTGGAGCTGGCGGGAGTCGAACCCGCGTCCAGTCAGGGAAACCATATGCTTTCTACATGCTTATTACTGCTCAATTGTCGGGACTGGCCT
>JAZBNV010000039.1:0-8606 GCA_036350795.1 Marinilabiliaceae bacterium | reverse complement strand
TCCTGGTTCCTGGTTTCTGGTTCCTGGTTTCTGGTTTATGGTTCCTGGTTTATGGTTCCTGGTTCCTGGTTCCTGGTTCATTATTCATTATTCATTATTCGTTATTCCTTGTTCATCATTCCTTGTTCTCTTCCCCCACGCCCCATGCCCCACGCCTCAAAACCTCCATATCTTTCGCAGTCTTTCCTCCATCTCCTTTTGCTCTTTAAGGCTGTTTTCGAGCTTTCTAAGCTCTTTTTCTTCCTTCTCTGTGTTCGTCATAATCCCGCAGGCCCTTTTTACCGCATTTTGCCCGAAACGCTTTCTGAGCTGGTCCATTGTAAGGTAAAGGCTCACCATTTCAGGTGTATCTTCGAACATATCCAGTTGTTGTACTCCACGCACCAGGTGACTGAATCTTACGCCAATAAGTCTTATCAGCATACGCCTTGTGTAGAGTCTGCGAAACAGCTCTTTTGCCGTATCTATCAGTATATGATCGAAGGAGGTATATGGGATTCTTTTTTGCAGGGTATGGGTATCGAAGTTTGAGTACCTTATTTTAACCGTTACGCATGATGTAAGTTTTTCCTGTTTCCTCATCTGCCATGCAATGCGTTCAACCATTGATGCAAGGATCTGGTTTAAGCGCAGCATATCGATGGTATCTTTCTCAAAGGTGTTTTCGGTGCTTATTGATTTTTGTTCTGCATAGTTTATAACAGGGGTATTATCGATTCCGTTTGATTTTTTCCATATATCGAGTCCGTTTTTGCCCATAAGTCCTGTCATCATATCAGGCGGAATCTGTCGCAGGGTGTATATTGTCGATATTCCCATCGATCTCAGGCTGTGGTATGTTTTCTTGCCTACCATTGGTATCTTCCTGATAGAGAGGGGATCCATAAAGGGTATTACCTCATTGCCGTTGACATGCTTTTCGCCGTTTGGCTTTGCTTCTCCTGTGGCAATTTTTGAAACAGTCTTATTTACAGACAGGCCCAGTGATATTGGCAAACCTGTTTCTTTTACTATCCTGCTTCTTAGTTCATGTGCCCATTTATAGCTTCCGAAGAACCTGTCCATCCCGGTCATATCAATATAATGCTCATCCACCGATGCTTTTTCGTAAAGAGGAGCTTCCTCTGCAATAATATCTGTTACTGTATTTGAGAAATTTGAGTATGACTCCATATCACCCCTGATAAATACTGCATCAGGGCACAGGTTGCGTGCCATTTTCATGGGCATTGCAGAGCTTACTCCGAAACTCCTTGCTTCATAGCTGCATCCTGCTACCACACCACGGTCGGAGAGTCCCCCGATTATTACCGGAACACCAATAAGCTTGCTGTTCTTCAGTCTCTCCACCGAGACGAAAAAAGTGTCCAGGTCCATATGTAAGATAGTTCTGTTCATAACTGACTCCCCGGGCCCTTAGTCCTTATCAGCCTTCGGCAGATTCCCTCTGCCCGGTTCCATTTATATATTTGCATATTTGTCAATTATATTTTATCTTTGATTAGAAATTAATCAAATATTTGACTATAATATAATCAAAACTATGTATTTCGCAAAAAATATCAAGTTTTTACGCAGGCGCAGGGGACGAACCCAGGATGATGTTGCAGTTGCCCTGGGCTTAAAGCGTTCAACTCTGAGTGGTTATGAAAACCGGGTGGCTGAACCGGGTATTGAAGTTCTATTGGCCTTCTCAAAGTATTTTGGGATAGCAGTCGATACCATACTTAAAATTGATCTTACTTCTCTTACCGAAAGCCAGATGGGAGAGCTTGAAAGAGGCTTTGATGCTTACCTTAAAGGCAGTTCCCTGAGAGTACTGGCTACCACTGTTAACAGTGAAAACAATGAAAACATTGAGCTGGTACCGGAAAAGGCCAAAGCCGGTTATATGACAGGTTATGCCGATCCGGAGTTTATCGGTGAGTTACCTGTATTTAACCTGCCCTTCCTTTCACCAAACAGGAAGTACCGTACTTTTCAGCTTAAGGGTGATTCAATGCTCCCGATACCTGATGGATCATGGGTTACGGGGGAATATGTGCAGGACTGGTTTAATATTGTCAGCGGACAGGCATATATAGTTTTTACCATGGATGATGGTATAATGTTTAAGATTATTGAAAGCAGGATCAGGAAGGAAGGAAAGCTTACCCTTCATTCGCTGAACCCTGTTTACCAGCCTTATACGGTAAAGGTAAGCGAGGTAAAGGAGATATGGAAGTTTGTTAATTTTATTAGTAAAGTAATCCCTGACCCGGTTCTGCCTGAGCGGGAGCTTATTAATACTGTTGCCGGAATGAAACATGACCTGGATATGCTTAAGTCAAGAATGGGAGAAGAAGGGGAGTAGTGCATGGGGCATGGGACAAGGAGCAGGGGGCGTGGAGCATGGAGCGTGGGGCAGGGGGAATGGGAGCAGGCGGAACTGTGTCTGAAACCCGGGATTAAGAAGTGCCTGGTTTCAGCTTCCATCCGTCTTTTTTATTGTAACTCAGTTCGCTTATTTCATTCCTGCAGAATTCTGTGTGAATAATTATATCGGCTTTATCCATAATTTCTCCAAGATCTTTTTTATTAGCTGAGCCGGGATTGTCAGCAATAATTAATACTCCGGGCTCGGTACATTTTCTGAGTGCCGGGGATTCTGCTACGAATATATGCTGCGGGCCGGTATGATCCAGAAGAGCTTCAAATGCTCTACATAAATGATGGTCGTACACCTGAATAAAATATGCTGTGGATGCTCCTGCTGCCAGCATGCGCGAGGAATCCTTAGAATTGCCGGCATTGGTGTCGCGGTATATCTTATAGTCTCTTTTATTCTTTATTAACTCCAGTCCCTCACAGGCTTCATGGAAATGCGGACTTATCTTTATGGCAATAATATTAAGATAAGAGAATCTGCCTATAATATTGCATGCAATAGTGGTTTTTCCTGAATTTCTCCCGGTACCCGCAACAATTAATAGATTGTTAAGCCTCGACATATTTGTAAAATTATAAAAATTTTCCCGCTCAGGCTGTTTCTACATATTAATCAACAATCATTAATCTTAATCAATCATCATTAATCAATTAAATTATAGTACTTTTGCACCCTCAAATTCAAAGGAATGCAATCAATACGAAATATAGCAATAATTGCCCATGTCGATCATGGCAAAACCACGCTTGTCGACAGGATAATCCATGAATGTAATGTTATAGGCGAGAGAGAAGACAGGGGAGACCTGATTCTTGACAGTAACGACCTTGAACGGGAAAGAGGTATTACCATCCTGTCGAAGAATGTTGCGGTGAAGTATAAAGGTATTAAGATCAATATTATAGATACACCCGGTCATGCCGATTTCGGTGGTGAGGTTGAGAGGGTACTTAAAATGGCCGATGGTGTACTACTGCTTGTGGATGCTTTCGAGGGACCTATGCCTCAGACGAGGTTTGTCCTTGGAAAGGCTGTTCAGCTGGGACTGAAACCAATTGTGGTAATTAATAAGGTAGATAAGCCCAATTGTAAACCCGATGATGTGCAACAGGATGTTTTCGATCTTATGTATAACCTTGATGCATCAGAAGACCAGCTGAGCTTTGAAACAGTATTCGGGTCATCCAAGGAAGGCTGGATGAGTCTCGACTGGAAGAGTCCCACTGATAATATAAGGGTTTTACTTGACACAATCCTTACAGAAATCCCTGCAGCACCCTCATATGAGGGAACTCCCCAGATGCAGGTTGCATCGCTCGATTATTCAAGCTTTGTAGGCCGGATAGCCATTGGAAGGATCTTCAGAGGTGAGCTCCATTCAGGAAGGGAATATACCCTTTGTAAGCGTAATGATGTTCATAAGAAAATAAAGATTAAGGAGTTATATGAATTTGTCGGACTGGGCAGGGATAAGGTAGACCATATGGGAAGTGGAGATATCTGCGCAATTGTTGGCCTTGAAGACTTTGAAATAGGCGATACTCTTGGTTCGCTTGAAAATCCGGAACCTCTTCCCAGGATATCGATAGATGAACCAACAATGAGCATGTTATTCACCATTAATAACTCACCTTTCTTTGGTAAGGAAGGCAAGTTTGTTACCTCAAGGCACCTCAGGGAAAGGCTATATAAGGAAACAGAAAAGAATCTTGCTCTAAAGGTTGAAGATACGGCCAGCGAAGATAGTTTTAATGTTTTTGGGAGGGGACTGCTTCACCTGTCAATACTTATTGAAACAATGAGGCGCGAGGGCTATGAGTTCCAGGTTGGTAAACCACAGGTGATATTTAAAGATGTTGATGGCGTTAGAAATGAACCCTATGAGACCCTGGTTGTGGAAGTACCCGAAGAACACAGTGGCTCAGCAATTGACCTGGTAACCCGGGTAAAGGGAGATTTGCTGGTTATGGAGCCGAAGGGTGACCTGCTGCACCTTGAATTTGATATACCGGCAAGAGGACTGATAGGTCTCCGTAATAATATACTTACAGCTACTTCGGGAGAGGCAACCATGAATCACAGGTTCAGGGGATACGGAGTTTATAAGGGAGATCTCGGGACTGAACGGAATGGTTCGCTGATTGCAATTGAAGCCGGGCAGGTAAGTGGCTATGCTCTTGACAGGCTCCAGGACAGGGGAAGGTTCTTTATTGATCCCGGAGTGCAGGTCTACCGTGGACAGGTAATTGGAGAATATACCAGGGCAGGCGACCTGGAAGTTAATGCCACCAAAGGAAAGAAGCTAACCAATATGAGGGCATCAGGTACTGATGATAACCTGAAACTGGCTCCAAGGATCAAATTTTCACTCGAAGAAGCACTTGAACATATTAAGATTGATGAATACCTGGAAGTCACTCCGCTAAATTTCAGGATGAGAAAAATTAAGATTTAAAAGCGCATTCAGGCGGCACTTAGTTCACAAAATATTGATAATTAACATTATATGAACAGCGGAGAAGAAAAAATAGGAAGGTTTACACACGAAGAAGAAGTAGCTAACTTTATTTCTCATTTTGCGGGTGCAGTGCTTGCAGGTATTATGCTTACACTTATGGTTGTTGCTTCGGCACTTAAGGGAAATGCATGGCATATTGTTTCCACAGCCATATTCGGAAGCACAATGGTACTTTTGTATTTTTCATCTGCAGTTGCCCATGGCTTGCCAAAAGGCAAGGGCAAACAGGTGTTTTTTATAATTGATCAGGCCGCTATTTTTCTCCTTATTGCAGGTACATATACCCCCCTGGCCCTGGTAGCTCTTCATGGAGCTTTTGGATGGGTTCTCTTCGGACTTCAGTGGGCCATGGCAATAAGTGGTATTCTGATAAAAGTATTGCGACCAAACAGGGTAGAGGCAGGAGTCGACATCCTGGGAATATTGATTTACGCTGTAATGGGCTGGATGCTTCTTATAGCGATTATACCAATTATAAGAACCCTTCCTTTAATGGGCTTCCTGTGGATTATGATAGGCGGGGCCTGCTACACTTTAGGTATAATATTTTACAGGAAAGCTAAATTTAAACATGCCCACCTGGTGTGGCACCTTATGGTACTTGCCGGCAGCATTTCTCATTTTTTTGCAATTTTATTTTACGTTATACCAATCTCGGTTTAATAATAACGGGCTTTAATCCTCCTTTCTGCCAGCCAGCAGTGTAATATTTATTCTGCTTATTCGTTGTTTATGTAACAAACTTGCCCGAGATTCGTAATATGAAACAGATTTCTAAACCGTAAATATTTTAAAATGAAAACAAATAGAGCATTTTTATCGATCCTGATTCTATCATTATTGTTTATCAGTACTTCCTGCGACAAGGAAGATATTGACAACAGACCTGAACTACCACCCGTTGAGAGTCTTGTAATGGATTTCTCGGATTTTCAGGATAACCCTGCTGACATAAAAGGACTGGCTGTTCCGGGTAAGGGTGTTGCCGAAGCTTATGTTAATTTTGTACATGCATATCTTAATGTTTCATTCTGGAATGCATTTACTACCGGTTCACTTCTGTTGCCCGTATCCTCCTATGCCTATGCACTTCAGCAGACACCTGAGTATGCCGGTAACGACACATGGAAATGGAGCTATCAGTTTGATATTGACGTATTGGAACTAAGCTACACAGCAACACTTACCGGAAAGCGTATTGATAACGAGACCTTTTCGATGGAAATGAATATTGCACTTACGAGTTTGCCGGCTGTTAAATTCACCTACTTTGATGGTGTATGCAGGTATGACCATACTCATGCCGAATGGAACCTGTATAAGAATGTTAACGGTTCTTCAGTTAAAACCATTGAGGTAGAGTGGGATAAGGACTTTGTTGCCGGAGATGCATCTCTAAGATATACTTACGTTGAGCCAGGGCAGGTTGAAACCAACAGTTATATTCTGTGGGAGTATACCCCCGGGGCCGATTACAATGCTGCTTATACTATTTCCCTGTCAACAGGGATGATAAATATTGAATGGGATACCACCACAAAAGCAGGTCGCGTAAAGGATCCGGCTAATTTTGAGGACGATGCATGGCATTGCTGGAATGATCTTCTAATGGATATCACATGTCCTGATTAGTATACTGGCTACAGAATAATAAAGGGGGTGTATCAAAAGGGCGCAATCTTTGTCATTCCGAGCGAATGCGAGGAATCCATGTCTTGATTATCAAACATTTAGATCCCTCGCATTCGCTCGGGATGACAAGAATATTATACTATTAATACACCCCCTTTTTGTGTCCAGCAGTTAGTACACCTTATTCTTCCCAGTTCAGAAAATCGTTAAGTGGTTTCATTGCCTTAGCCACTTCGATATAGTGGGCAGCAAATTTATCAGATAATACTTCTTCGTCCGATACTTCGTTAACTGCAAGGAAGCTTTTGTAGCGAAGCAGGTCAAGATTCGGATTGTCCCTGTCGTAGCCTCTTGGAGCTCCCTTAAGCCTGTCGCCACCCAGTGAGCCGAAGTATTTTACAAAATCCTTACGCTCAAGTATCCTTCTGAAGGCTTCCGGGTCGGCATCAATTTCTTTCCTGATCCTGTTTATCCATGCTGCAGGCGGGAGGTAAGCCCCTCCTGCAATTATTGATTGCCCGGGCTCAATATGAAGATAGTATCCTGCCTTTTCGCTGAAATTCCTTCTGCCACCAGCTATTAATACAGCTGCAAGAGATGTTTTATACGGGCTTTTATCATTTGAGAACCTTACATCCCTGTTAATCCGGAATACAGACTTGCGTACATCAATACCTTTTATCGCAGGATCAAATTCACAGAGCCAGGGGTATACAGCGTCAAGGAATTGAATAAAACTTTCACGTATATCCTGATACCTTGCCTTGTTCTTTAAGAACCAGTCCCTGTTGTTGTTCTCTCCAAGCTCCCTGAAGAACTGGATGGTGTCACTGTGTAGTTTTTCCATAGTTGTTTATAAAAATATACAAAGCAATACTGCTAAATGTTCAGTATTGTTTATTTCCAGTAGCTTCAGCTAGCCGGATTCTACTAAGGTGGAATTTATAAGGGCACAGCTTTTCTTAAAACTGCCCTTACTATTCAGCCTTAAATATTTATGCCTCTATTTCTGCAGCACAATTATTTATTTTGCAGAGACGTGACAAGTGCCTCAATAGTATCAAGCCTGGCCCTGATATCTGCATTGTCCATTTCAAGCTCCAGTATCCTCTTTTCTTTTTCCTCAATAATAATACTTTGTTCCTTAAATGCCTGGATCAGTAAAACGGATAGTCTGTTATAATTTAATGAGCGCATTCCTTTCTGGTTAATCCTTACCAGTTCAGGAAACAGGGGTTCAACTTCCTGGGCCAGCAGTCCTATCTGTCTTTCCTCGGGGTATATGCTCTTGTTCTTAAATTCATAATAGACAGGATTAAGCAGTATGACTTTTTCACTTACTCCCTTAAGTTCTTCAAGATTTTCCTTAAGTCTTGCATCCGAGTCTTCGGTCAGTCCTCCCATTATCGTCACTGAGCCATTATCAAAAACCATCATGGCATTAGACCGGTTCGCGTCTCCGGTGCCATTACCAACAACCAGTTTTGTGCCGGGAACTTCAGGATCATTAAAGGAACCTAGAACTACGGAATTATCTGTGTTATTAACCAGCCAGAAACCAAGGGCATACGAATTATCCGCTTTTGCCATTGTGGAAGATCCTATTGCAATAGACTTCCTGCCTGTCGAACTTGTCCTGGGATCGCCATCATTGGATACTCCGATGGCAATCGAATGATAACCTGCGGCTACAGATCCCCTTCCAAAAGCCATTGATGAATTTCCGGATGCATTGGTAGCATGTCCGAAGGCGAATGATACCTCACCGGAGGAGGAGCACTGTGATCCAATGGCATATGATTTATAACCTGAAGAAACAGCACCATATCCAAAGGCGTAATTTTTATATCCCAGGGCCTGGGCTCCATTACCTACTGCATAAGCATATTCACCGTCAGCAAGTGCGTTTGCGCCGAAGGCAACAGCACCGTTCTGGTAACTTTTGGCATTAAGGCCTATGGCACTTCCAAAATTGCCTTCAGCATGACTTTTAAAGCCTATTGCCTGTGAGAACTGTCCCATAGCAGT
>JAZBNV010000038.1:0-69339 GCA_036350795.1 Marinilabiliaceae bacterium | reverse complement strand
CATCAATCCTAAATATTAAATCTTATATCTATATTCGTAAATCACCACAGGCCTCTTTAGCTCAGCTGGCAGAGCAGCTCATTCGTAATGAGCAGGTCGCGGGTTCGAGTCCCGTGAGAGGCTCCATTATACAGGCGGTAAATCAGGAGATCAGGCTGCTTACAGCTTGCAGCCTGCCTGTTATACCTTCCTCAGGCAGAAAAGAGTATCAGGCTCTTTCTGTCCGGTCCAGCCTTGCAGCTAATAGATTCCTTTATGTAAGATATAAAGTTTGTGTACATCACGAATATTGTATATATTTCTTCTCACCAGAAAGCCCTTATATTAAATAAATTCCTATCCATAACTTCAAGCCCGCACAATGATGAACAAGATTCAAACCACAAAAATGACTATCCCCGGAAAAACATTTATCCTGGTATTTCTGTCTATGTTTATTTCACTTAATTCTATCAATGCATCGGATGAGGTAAACGGAGAACTCTTATATAAGAAGCTCTCAGAAATCGTTAGAGAGGGAAACAACGAAGTAATCGAAGCATTGAATACAGGTCCCAGGACCTTAGACTGGGGCTCCTCGGTTCAACTAGACTTCAAAGGTCACCTGAGGTACCTGAACTCCCCGGAAGAAGGCAACCTTGACCAGACCAGGCTTTTCTTTATCAGGAGTGCAAAAGAAGGTAATGTTTATATACTGACTATACCCGACAGGGAGGATCCGGGTTATGCAGGTCTTGAAGACCTGATTGAAAGCAAGTTGATTTTCAGTATAAATGTAATTGAGGCTGAGGTTGATGGAGAGAGTTACAGCTTTGCACAATTCGTAAGCTACCCTGTCCAGCCGGCATTTGACAAGATCTTCAGGCTGGCTATCATACTGATGCTCTTCCTTGTTATGGTTGGCATGGGACTCACATTGAGCGGTAAGGATTTTGTGCTTGTAGTTACCAAACCGAAAGGTATCATAATCGGAGAGATTCTGCAGTTCGGTGTAATGCCCCTTATTGCCGCAGGCTTTGGATACCTGATGGGTTTCCATGAGAATTTTCCCTATATCTATGTTGGAATGATCCTTATAACAGCTACGCCTGGTGGGGTTACTTCAAACCTGATGACCCATTTCGCAAAAGGAGATGTAGCACTTTCGGTATCACTTACCTCGCTATCTACAGTTCTTTCAATCATTTTCGTACCGCTTCTGCTCAATATTTATTGCTCGAATATTCCGGATGTTACAGTCCCCACAGGAACAATCGCAACAACTATTATTGTACTGGTGATAGTTCCACTGGGTATAGGAATGCTGGTAAGAAAATGGAAAGAGACACTGGCAAAAAAGATGATACCGGTTTTTAATATTCTCGGTATCGTGGCATTGCTGTTCCTGATTATTGCCGGCATATTTAATAACCTGGAAGGATTTGCAGACACCGACAGGCACGGATTCAGATTTTACTCCATGGTCCTTCTTCTAACATTTACAGGCATGTTTGTAGGAGCTTTGATCCCATACCTCCTCAAAGTGTCTTCTTTCCAGGTCAGGGCAATCTCTCTTGAGACCGGCCTCAGAAATGCTTCGCTTGCCATGACAATTGCCCTTCTAATCCAGGATACCATGGGTGACTTTCATTCATCAATGTTCTGGGTATCAGGAATGTTCGGTCTTACGATGTATATCGCAGGTGTGGTGGCAATAAAGGTCTACCCAAAAATATTTCCTGTAAAAAAAGAAGACCAGGAGTAAGACAACGACACGGAAATAAAGCTTAGCAGCCTCAATTTATAAAGGCTGCCAATAATATTAAGTAATAACAGTGCTCCTGGTATTCTCCAGGGCCCTTAACCGTTATCACACCGTTTTAATTCGAGATTTACCCTTGAAAGCATAAACTTGGCTGAATATATGCAATAATAATATAGAAAATTGCTGATTCGAATAAAGGCATTAATACTAAAGAATTGAAGTAATTTGTGCAAAGTTTGTTATAATTGTTTTCTAGGACCATCCTAACTCCCTCTTATACAATAAGTAACCAAACCCATCTCGAATATTTCCCGCAGATGCGACCGGAGAAGAAGGGAGAGAGAGAAGAGGAGAAGGGGAGAGAGGGAGATAAGCAACAATCAGTTGATTTGAATGATGAGGAAAAGATTGTATTTGACCTTTTAAAAGATAATTCACCGCTTGACCTTAACTCGCTGAAAGCCCAGACCGGGCTAAGTAACAAGAAGTGGGATAAAGCCATAAAGTCTCTTACAAAAAAAGAGCTGGCGAAGGTTGAGAAGACTGAGGCAGGCCAGTTCACCTCTGCTTTCACATTGAATAAACTACTCAAGAGTAGAGTAAATAAGATTACTGCTAATCTAAAGGTCAGGCAGGCATTCTCAACCTTTCTCCGGTTGGGGCTATCTTTTTGTCTTCTATCTGGCTCATAAGCAATATTCTCTTGACTCGTATTCTCTAAATACCTAACTTGTAGAATATTAAACAATAATCCCGATAAAATTGAACGTATAATTTTTTTAAATACCTGAAATAGAATAATTGCAGCGGGGATGAAAATTGAAATTGCTGAGCCATCTGATCATCTTAAGCCATATATCCGGTATTATAAATATATTGAATCAAAAATTACTGGTATAATGAAGGCTATTCCCATAATGCATGAAGAATTGTACTTCAATTTTACTCATATCAATATTTTCTCAGAAGGATATTATGACATTGATAATCCGAAAATACTGATAGTTGGTCTTCAACAATATAATCAGGATGGATATACCCATATGTTCGGGAATGAAAGGGGCGGCGGCTTTGCTATTGTATTTCAACCACAGGGATTTTACCGGCTTTTTAATATTAAGAGTTCTGACTTATGTAAATATGCAATTTGTGGCAAATCAATCTTTAACCAGGAGTTTAATTTATTGCATGAAGAACTGCAGAGGTATTTTAAAATAAATGATATGAAAGAATATATTGAAAAGTATCTCAGCAGATATGCAAGGTACTCTGAAGCCAGATCCGATATTATTCAAAGAATTATCAATTATATTGAAAGAAGAAATGGAATGATTACAATATCACATCTTTGCCAGGAATTTAACACAACTCCCAGGGCCGTGCAAAGGAAGTTCAGGAATGATGTCGGCTTGTCTATTATAGAACTTTCCCATATTTTCAGAATTAACAGGGCAATAAGCCTGTTAAATAGCGAATCTTCAGCCAGCCTGGCTGAAATTAGTTATTTGAGTGGCTACTATGACCAGGCTCACTTCACAAATGATATAAAGAAGATTACCGGAATCACTCCAGGTAAAATACAAAAACATAAAAATCTAAAGAATAATATTCATCACAATAGATTTTTTATAGAATCCGAATAATCTCTGTGGTGATAAAATTGTTCTGATTGTCGCAAATTTACAATATCGTGAATGAACAAATGCATAGTTTTGATTTACCAGATACTAATATTTAAATCAGAAACTATGAAAACATTAGAGCATTTTTCGAAACTTTGCAGCTTTGGATCCAAAGCTTTGTTTTTGCTGCTTGTCTTTCTGATAAGCTGTACAAAAGAGGATATTGCGCCTGATAAGTATTTTGATAATGAGATCGATATGCAATTTAAGAGTATGACAGTAAATGAGGGAACAGTAAACATGGAAGGCTTTACACGTTTCGCCTTTACTGCAATAAAAGAGGGATTGGTTATCACTGATGGTTATACTATGAACTTTCTCGCCTGTGAGGCTGAGCTGACTTTTGGTGATAATAAGACTTTCATCCTGAATACCATGGAATCTTTTATTTTGCCTGACGGAACATTGATGCCATTAAGAGAGGTTTCTTTTGAGGGGACAATAGGACCAGGCGGCAGGTTAATTTTTACATGGCCTGAAACCTGGTTTGAAATGGGAGAACCCAAAACAGATGTTATTTCTCAGATCAGTGAACATACAGGAAGCGTTTTACATGGTCCGGGGGTTAAGAAAAATACTCTTAATTATAAAGGATTCTATGATGGCGAAAAGTTTTTTGCAGAAATGCATCTTACAGGAATACAGGAAGTACCAGGAACTCTTCCGTTTTTTACCGAAGTTATTGAAGGTCCAATAGCAATTAAATTTATGATCGACCTGGAAGTATCAAAATAGTCTTAAGGCCAATCATTCCAATATACATAAGTTAGCCTCAGCAATACGGCTGGGGCTTTTTCTGAAAAAAGGGGGGTATAAAGAGGCTGTCTCAAAAGGGTTCAATCTTTGTCATTCCGAGCGAATGCGAGGAATCCAGGTCTTGATTATCAAACACTTAGATCCCTCGCATTCGCTCGGGATGACAAGAACATTATACTTTTGAGACAGCCTCCTTGATTACCCTATCTTTATCTGCCTTGCAGGCTTTGGCTTTATCTCCTCGCGCTTGGGCAGAGTTACTTTTAACGATAGAATATTGCCTCTAAGAAAAGTCAAATTGGCAAAAAATAATACACAAAAAAGTGTCAGTTTGACAGAAATACTCAGGGCATGCAATTCCTGAAAGCGCCCTGCAGACTTTAAGTGCTTACAGCTGTCAGCAGATATTCCCTGACATTTATAGGAAAGCTTAATATAAGTTAAATTCGGCTGTATACTGATGTGGTAATAAAAAAATTTTGTTACTTTAGGCTAAGAAGCAAGTTGTCAATAAATTAAAGCAGGAATCAGCCAAAAATCATTAATAAATAAGGAGCTACAAATGAAAAAACGAGTATTCACTATTGGAATGATCTTTCCGCTTATCGCATTTCTTATGCTTTCCTCATGCAATAAAGGGGAAAAATTAATTATTAAGAACGGGAAAGACAGGCTTATGGCCTACGACAGGCACCTGGAGATGGAAAAGAATTCCTCCTTCTCTTCTCTTAACTGGCAATTTATCGGGCCAAAAAACACCAGCGGCAGAATGACAGATGCTGCGGTATCGCCTGATAAAGATTTTATATTAACTGCAAGTGCATCCGGAGGAGTTTGGAAAACTACTGACGAGGGGGAATCCTGGTCGCCGGTTTTTGAAAAAGAAATTTCCTCTTCAATCGGAGATATTGCTATTGCTCCCTCAGATAAGAATATTATCTGGGTAGGTACCGGCGAATCAAATATCTTCAGATCTTCTCATGCAGGATGTGGTATCTACAAATCGACCGATGGCGGAAAGTCCTTTGTTCATATGGGCCTCGAGAATTCAAATACCATTTCCAGGATTATCATACATCCTGAGAATCCTGATATTGTTTATGTAGGTGTATCTGGTAATGAGTGGACACCCAGTATTGAGAGGGGACTTTATATGACAACAGACGGTGGTTCTACATGGGAGCTGACCCTGCAAAAAGATGAGCTCACAGGTGTTATTGATGTAGATATGGACCCCACAGATTCAAATATTCTGTATGCATCAACATGGCAACGAATAAGGAAAAAATGGAATGACCCCAGGACAGAACCCGGATATACCGGATGTTCGATATACAAGTCTGTTGATGCCGGAAAAACCTGGACTGAAATATCCCAGGGATTAATGGCTCCTGAATACCGTGGAAGAATTGGAATTGATATCGCTTATTCCAATCCAGAGGTAGTATACGCTTATATCGACGATTATGAAGTAGTACGCGAACCAACCGAAGCCGAAAGAAACGACACCTATGGCCTGCCCTCATGCGGATTTATCAGGGGAGCCCAATTATTCCGTTCTGACAATAAAGGTGAGTCATGGGAACGGGTTAGTCCGCTGGATAACCCTATACTACAGAGGCTGTGTAATACCTATGGATGGGTTTTCGGACAGATTACTGTTGACCCGACTGATGAAAACACCATATATCTGCAGGGTGTTTCGGTGGGTGTTACAAAGGACGGTGGAAAAACATGGGAAAGATTCAGGAATAACGGTGGAGATAACCATGGTATCTGGATTGATAAGGATGATAACCAGTTTATGATAGTAAATAACGACCAGGGGGTACATATTACCAGGGATGGTGGTGAAAACTGGCTAAGCTCTTATGAAAGACTGCCTGCAGTACAGTTCTTCAATGTAAACTATGATATGAGTACCCCATTTAAAGTGTATGGATCAGTCCAGGATCACGGGAGCAGAAGAGGAGAAGTAATACTTAGTGAGGGCAGGGATAATATTCCCGCTGTTGACTGGGAAAATGCACCCGGAGGAGAGGGATCACATCATGCTATTGATCCAAACGACCCGAACCTGGTATATTCGGCAGGCTTCTACGGAACTCTTTCAAGAGCTGATTATAATAAGCCTGACACCATCGAAAGAATGGGTCGTGACGGAAATATCACCCGGTATATTAGTCCCTCAACCAATAAAAATATAGTTCCAAAAGCTGAAGAAGGAGAACCTCCCCTGAGAGGCCAGTGGCTGGCAGCTTTCATACTATCACCCCACGATTCCAAAACAATTTACCACGGGATGCAATACCTCTTCAAATCAACTGACCAGGGTGATAGCTGGGAAAGAATAAGTCCCGACCTCAGCCACAATAATCCCGACCGCCTTGGGGATGTTAAGCACCAGACAATAACTGCTGTCTCAGAATCACCTCTCAAGAAGGGTCTGCTCTATGTTGGCACTGATGACGGAAGAGTATGGATGAGTCCCGACGATGGCGCACAATGGAAGGAGATAGTAGAAGGAATAGCACCTGACAGATGGATATCGAGGATTGTTGCATCAGGCTTTGATGAAGCTACTGTATATATGGTTCAGAATGGTAAAAGAGATGATGATTTTAATGTATATGCCTGGATGTCTGAAGACTACGGCAAAACATGGAAAGACATCTCGGCTAATATTCCTCTCGGCACCGTAAACGTAATACGTGAAGATCCTCTGAATAAGGATATACTTTATATTGGAACTGATGTAGGTGTTTACGTTTCAAAGAACAGGGGTAATAGCTGGGAAGTTCTGGGAGGAAACCTGCCTTCATGTTTTGTGCACGACCTTATTATTCATCCACGCGATAATATTATTGTTATTGCCACACACGGACGGGGAATGTATGCACTTGATGCTAACCCGGTAAATGGTGGTGGAGCTGAATAAAGAAGTTAAATAATAACTTATAAGAGGGGAGCCGGATTACTGTGTTCCCCTTCTTTTTTCAGGTACTTACCGGCCTGTCACAATGTATCCCTGCATGTACTTAATATATTGTTCCTTATAAATCTGCTTTGCCCGGCCTGAAGGAAAAACTCGTCAAGATAGCCAAGTGCTATCTTTTTATCTCTCTTATCAAGATATTCAAACGATTCAATCAGACTGTAAAGCTCATCTTTCAGTTCAAAAAAGTAACTGAATATCTCCTTATACCTTTCTTCTGTTCTGCACGGCCCAAGAAAATACCTTTCTTTTACAGTCGCAATTCCCAGCTTGTCGCCAGGGATAGCATAATAGGCATCAACGAAACCAGAATAATCAAAATCATAGGGTACAGGTATGGGCATTGATAAGGCATCATTCAGCGGCTTAATTAATTTAATGTTCTGGCGGGTCTGTATAGAATAATCTGCATTGCCAATAATATACTGGAACATCGACATAATATCTGTACTTTCCGGATCTGTATAATTATAGTCAATATGATCTATATCAAGAGAAACCGCCTCAAGCCTCTCTGCAAGCATTTCTTCGGGTTCAATAAAAAATCCCCAGCGTATGCTTTCACGGTCTTTTCTGCCTGTATCAATATATCTCACCCTTGCTAAACGAACCCTGAAACTAAAGGGTGATATAAGATTATACATTTTATAAATCAGGTACTCCCTTAGCACACAATCATTACCTGAATCTGAAGGAATACAATGTGTGACAAATTTAATCTTTTCCATATTGCCCGGGTATCCACTGTCGGGAACCGACTTCTTAATATTGATATAGATAGGTGGAAAAGTGCAGACCTCCCTCCTGTTGTTTCCCCTGGGTCTTATCCTCACTGAGTTGCTTATACTTATAGTGTCGTTGATATGGAAGATCAATTCGGCATCAGTATAGTCGTCACTATACTTTCCTTTCAGAAATTCCCTGATGTCATACTTAAGCGTAATAATGGCAGGTTCAGAATAATTAAAAATATCAGCATTAAGAGCCAGTCTATCAGCAGAATGAGAGGCCAGAGAGTTTTCCTGTGCAGTTACAACAGAATAAGTGCCCCAGAAAATTAACAATGTGACAATCAGGAAAAACGATAAATTTTTCGCCTTCATCTGGCCTGGAATTTATTTAGTTTCAAAGTTCGAATCATAAAAAGAAATATCAAAAGGAATTTGCCTTTAAATCAATAAATTCTTCATCATCCTTCTGTGGACAGATGCTCAAGTGCCTGGAGACAATTATTTGTTCTTTTAAGAATCACCGGGAACTTAAGCTCTTCCTTCATCGCTATCCTGGAAATAATCCTCTGACATGATAGCCTGGTTGATGTATCGTCAATATCCTTTATAAATAATTCCAGCGATTCTCTTAGTATCTGCCTGTCATGCCACTTGCCAAGTAATGATTCTGTTCTGTTCAGTAGCCTGTAATGCCTGGATTTAAACCCGGTCTTCTTAAGAGGGTAGAGCAATCGCAAAAAAGGTTTAATATTCTTTAATGCTATTCTTATTGCATGCAGCTCACCTGGATTCTTAGCTTTATCAAGCAGACACCTGGCCTTTCCTGTTTCCTTACTGACAAAGGCCTTAATTATGCCAATCTCTTCTTCAAAAGAGCTTATACGCAATTGCGAGAAAACTGCGTCGTAACTGATGCTGTCTCTTGTTCTGTTGTACGCTTCAATTGCAGAATCAATGTCTGATCTTAATTTTAAAAGTTCCGCATATTGAAATTCTGAATAAGGTTTTCTCAATTTACCTGATCCTCTGAATTTCCTTAAAAGCAGGATGGTATTATTTATTTCCCTGTACCTTCCCAGTGGTCTGAAAACACTTTTATATCTGTTATTAAGTATTTTTGTATCGCTTTTCACAGGGAAAGAACTTCCCAGTAGCCTGTGGACTGCCTTAATCTTTTTTATTCCGACCCTTGCCCGATGAATATTATCCATACGATAGGCTCCGCTTATCAGATCAATATGATAATCTATACCCTCAGCTTCAATTTCATAATATTGTTCCAATAATCCGGCCATCCCTATTAATATGCAAAATATGAATACAAAATAACCGATTTTTTATCAATTTGTTGTAAGCAGGCTGGCGCTATCCTTCCATATCTTTTATTTGACTTGTAAGAATACATGTACTAACTTGCTGTTAGCTAGAAAAATTAATGAATGAGAACGAAAATATGCATACTTCTGACTTTGTTCGTCACGCTTTTTTCATTCTCCCTGGCAGCCCAACAGAATCCTGACAGCAAAGTACGCCCTGCAGTACAGGCATACTATCATGAATATGGCGACGCCAGCATTTCACTGTCGCCTGTAATTATGTTTAACTCTGCATTCGGGGCAAAGTTTGCAGCAGGGGTAAGGATCAGGATGTACCTGGGTAAACGTATAAGCCTGGATGCAGACCTTGAGTTTGGTCATGATTATATGCATTTCGGGCCCGGAATATTCGGAATACCCATATTATATTTCTTAAGCGAATATTCAGGCCGGAACGATGATGATTACCCGGGCGATGAATCTGAAGGAAACACCCTTACAGAAATGCTTATAATGGGGGCCCTGGTAATAATGTCTGTAGAACATATTGCATATCATATACCTCTAAGCCCAAAAACAGATTTATTACCATATGTAAGCTTTCTCAGATTAAACCAATATCCTGAAAATTTACGCAGTGATTATTCTTTTATGGAACCTGAGTTGCAAAGCTTTGCTGCCGGACTTGAATTTAATATCCATCTTAAGCGCCTGGTTATCTCTCCTTATTTGGAATATAATACCGCCTATAAATATATGAACCCCGGTGTAAATATCGGATTCCACTGCGGCTGGTATATTCCTTCGCGATAAATACCCGGCTTTATCTCTGCCATTAATTATTGCACGGACCTCTGACTGGGATGGTAAGGATTGTCCGGTGGAAGCCCTGAAGATTGGAGCACTAATCGAGGAAAAAGATATATTTGATCTCCGGGAAGAACTTGAAAATAATGTTGATAATAAGGATATTGCGTTTGTATACCAGAACCTGTTGAAAGGATCAGGGAACCATCTCAGGGCATTTACAAGGGTTTTGAGCAGATAGGGAGTTGAGTACACACCTCTAATACTTGATGAAGCATATTATAAAGAGATAAGAGGAGAATAACAGCCTTATTAAAAAGGTGATAAGATAAAAGGGGCTGTCTCAAAAGGGCGCAATCTTTGTCATTCCGAGCGAATGCGAGGAATCCAGGTCTTGATTATCAAACATTTAGATCCCTCGATTAAATACTAATGACAACTATAATTGTCATCTTTGTTTGTGATCCTGATATTCAGGTGTTTGAACCCGGAATGACAAGAATATTATACTTTTGAGACAGCCTCATGTACTTTATACCAAAGCCTAATTCTTTGGTATCAGCTCAATATCAACTTTTGTATTATTTCCAGCTACAACTCTCACATTATCAATACTTAATGTATCGTAATTCTCTTTGGCTGCAAAAATTGTATAGCTACCCTCAGGTATTCCCGGTAAAGCATAATACCCGCTTGAGTCTGATAAGGCAGTAGCTATTACAGTATCAGCCTTTATCCAGACCTCTGCCACAGGGATAAGCACATCCGAGGTATCAGTTACCATTCCATTAACAGAGCCAGAGAAAGACATGTTTGCTGCTCTAATCACAGGTTTAAAGTTAAATCCCTTTATCCCGGCTGGTGATGAAATATTACCCTTAAGGATAAATGACTCTTTCAGATCAAAATCCAGCAATAAATCAGAAGTAAGACCACCTGCAACAGTGATTGCAGGGTCGACAAAGATTTTTATTCCTGTCTGAGCTCCACTCGGAACCTTCATCTCATAGCTTCCATGATCTTTAACTGTAATGCCTGCACTTTCCACATACAATCGAATCAGATCATAGTCACCGGCTGGTACTTCCATCTCTGCCAGTTCAGCAGTAACTCCGTTTCTAAGATCAAGAAGATTGAATTCGAGTGTATCCTCAAGCAAAGTAATAAAAGGATATCCTTCATCATAATCCTTAAGCCTGGCTTCAACCTTTATAATCTGAACTTTGGCCTCCTCTATAAATTCAACCGGGAATGGTGCATCTGTTACAGATATCTTCAATATCCCATTGCCGCTTTCGGTCTTAAGATCTTTTGAACAACTTCCAACAGTTAATACAACTGCAGCAATCAATCCTGCAAAAAATAATAATCTCTTCATATCTGTGAGTTTTAGTTTTCAAATATATTCAACATTCTATATTTCAGGTACTCCCGAAGTTAAACGAACTGAATTAAGAAAAAGATTCAAGAAAGAACTTACAATATCGTCCATATAGATATATACTATCTGCAATTTACGAAATATATGTTCATTTGTAATAGCATAAGTGTTTTATTACATTTAGCAGATTATTATTAAACTGCCTTATGAGAAAACTGGTCCTGCTTATATTGCTCTTATTTAGTTCTTTCTGTTTGTCAACCCTCTACGGACAGCTTAGCCTCGATATCCTTCTTTCATCCTTTGATAAGCCCAATGGGGAATTTCCGGAATATCTCCGTGAAAATAGTTTTAAAGAAGTAAGTCAGAACGCAGAAGCCAGGTCGGGGAAATGGGCCCTGCTTAATAGTGGAGCAAACAGTAAGGCAGAGCTGACAATTGAAATAAAAACAAAGCCATATAAAAGCATCTGGATTGAGTCATTTAAGCACCCCGTATATTATCAGCTTGAGAACGAGATAATAAAAAGATGTGAATTCAGGGGTTTCTTCGGTTGCTCTGAAGTTGAAACCTGGAATAGTTACTGGCACAGTTCGGGTGTGGAAATCAGGTTGATAGATCTGCCAGAGTCAATGGAAACAGGCCTCAGGATAATAGAGCTTATCGAAAAATAATATTCAATGGCGGAAAAGAAAACAGCTATTATTACCGGGGCAGCATCCGGCTTAGGTCTGGAGTTCTCCAAACTGCTCGCATCAGACGGATACCATCTTATAATGGTTGATATTGATAAAGCAAAACTGGAAGCTGCAAAGGATGATATTCTTAATAACTTCCAGGTTGAGATAAAAACCTTATTTATTGACCTTTCAGATAAGGGCTCGGCCGACCTGCTCTATACCCAAACAAAAGAATACGACCCGGAAATAGTAATAAACAATGCCGGTTTCGGGCTGGGAGGATACTTTAGTGAAACTGACTGGGAACTTGAGCAAAAAATGATAAACCTTCATGTATATACTCCCACCCGCTTCTGCAAACTGGTACTTAAGGATATGATAAGTGCCGGCAGGGGAAAAATAATGAACGTGGCTTCTGTTGCAGCCTTTGCACCCGGACCTCTGATGGCAATATATTACTCAACAAAAGCCTACCTTCTTTCGTTTGGAAGAGCAATCTCAAACGAACTGAAAGGAACGGGGGTAAGTATGACAACAGTATGTCCCGGACTTGTAAGAACAGGTTTCTCTGGTACAAGAGCAAAAAATGCCGGGGTTGACGCTCCTGCCCCAGGGATAATGTCTGATAGTGCAGGGCGTGTTGCAGGCATTGCCTACAGGGCTATGATAAAGGGAAAAACCGTATCAGTACCTGTATTTAAGAACAGGCTGATGAACTTCCTATTATGGCTGCTCCCCGTATCTCTTACTATTAGAATTATCAGAAGGTCGCAAAACAAATTTAATATGCCGAAGAAATAATGAAAAGTATTGTAGTTACAGGAGTATCGTCAGGTATAGGCTACGGGACCAGCATTGAACTTATTAAAAAGGGTTACCATGTTTTTGGAAGCGTCCGGAAACAGGAAGACGCACAAAGGCTAAAAAAAGAACTCGGCAATAATTTTGAACCCTTGTTATTTGATATTACCGACCAGGAAGCAATCGGCAAAGAAGCCGCGAGAGTGAAAGCAATAATGGGAAACCATAATCTTGCCGGCCTTATTAACAATGCCGGCGCAACTGAAGGCGGACCATTGATGCATGTTCCTGTTGATGTACTGAGAAAGAACTTCGAGGTGCTTGTCAGCGGTCAGCTGGCTGTAACGCAGGCCTTTCTGCCATTGCTTGGCGCAGGAACGACCACCCCTGGCAAGCCGGGAAGAATAATAATGATAAGCAGTACCAGCGGAAAATCAGGCTTCCCCTTTGTAGGGCCCTATGCTACAGCAAAGCACGCATTAGAAGGCTTATCAAAATCACTCAGGGCAGAGCTTGTTTTATATGGCATAGATGTAATAGTGGTCGGGCCCGGAAACATTAAAACAGCAATATGGGAGAAAAACCGCCCCGAGACTATTGAACAATACAGGAATACCGATTACTATGTGCCACTGCAGAATATGCACCAATATCTGAAGGAGATGGTGCCTGACGACTCACTTGATCTTGATGTATTCAGCAGGAAACTGGTGAAAATATTTGAGAAGAAAAGACCCCGTCCCAGGTACACTGTAGTAAATAAGCCCCTTAAGAACTGGTTTATCCTGAATATTATTCCAACGGGATTTAAAAACAGGGTGGTTGCAGGGAAGATAGGACTTAAGCCAAATACAAAGATCTAATGACAGATTACGGATTCTGGTCAGTATTACCTCCCCTTGTAGCTATAGTACTTGCTATCCGCACGCGCCAGGTTTTTATTTCGCTGGGTGTGGGAATACTCCTGGGGTGGATAATTATTGAAAGCTGGAATCCCCTGAAAGGTGCCTTCTCAACCGCTAATGCAATTGTCGATGTTTTTAAGAACGAAGGTAGCACACAGACCGTTATCTTTACCCTGCTTATCGGATCACTTATTGCCTTTATTCAGAGATCAGGCGGGGTTAATGGTTTTATTAACTACATAGGAAAGAAACTTGAAAAAAACCCGGCCTCATCAAGGAAAGTCCAGCTTTGGGCAGCCTTAACCGGCATCCTGGTTTTTGTGGAATCCAATATTTCTGCATTAACGGTGGGGACTCTCTACAGGCCCCTTACTGACAGCTTAAAAATTTCGCGCGAGAAACTTGCATACCTTGCCGATTCAACCTCGGCTCCAAGCAGTATTATTATACCGCTAAACGCATGGGGAGGGTTTATTATGGGACTCCTTATCCTGCAGGGAATGGATAAACCATTCATCAGCCTGGTAAAAGCAATCCCGTTCAACTTCTATCCTTTACTTGCACTGGCTATGGTGTTTTATATTATTCTCAGTGGGAAAGACTTTGGTCCTATGAGAAAGGCTGAAGAAAGGGCAAGAAAAGAGGGGAAACCTCTGCGTGACGGTGCCACACCAACTGTTTCGACAGAAATAACCTTCCTTGAAGCAATGCCAGGCAAAGCAGAAAGGGCACATAACATGATTATTCCGATTGCTGTAATGGTGTTGTCAATGCCCTTCTTCCTTGTTATGACAGGATGGAAGCAGGCAGATCCAGCCGATGGCTTCTTTGTAAGGATAAGCGAAGCAATAGGAAATTCATCTGGCTCCGCTTCAGTGCTCTATTCCGTACTCACATCATTACTTGTCACCATAACACTTTATTCTTTCCAGAATATTTTTAAACTTAAAGAGCTGATGGACACAGCCCTGACAGGCCTGTCCGGAATGACAGGTATGGCACTCCTTATGGTACTCGCCTTTGCTATAGGCAACCTGTGTAATGCACTTGGCACAGGATTATATGTAGCCCGCATAACTCAAACATGGCTGTCTCCATCTCTTATGCCCTTTGTGATTTTTGTTACAAGCTGCTTTATTGCTTTCTCCACAGGTACATCATGGGGTACTTTTGCCATTATGATAGCTATTGCTGTACCGGTAGCTCAAACAGTGGATGCAAACATGTCACTGGCAATTGCGGCAGTGCTGGGAGGAGGAGTATTTGGCGACCATTGCTCTCCAATATCAGATACTACCCTTATCTCCTCAATGGCATCGGCCAGCGACCATATTGATCATGTTAAAACCCAGATACCATATGCCCTGACTGCAGGAGCTGTAACTGCAATAATTTATTTGATACTTGGAGCCCTGATGTCAGGTTAAAAGTCTAATTTATTTATCTTTGGGTATATATTCAATTCCCTTCAAATGCTTAATATAATTAATCACCCACTTATCGAACATAAACTCACGAAGCTCAGAGATAAAAACACCAATACGCAAAATTTCAGAACAAACCTCGACGAGCTGGCAGGTCTACTCGCATACGAAATATCAAGAGATCTGCCAACCGAGGCAGTGCAGGTTGAAACTCCTGTCAGTTCAACTGTTTCTAACAGGCTTTCAAAGGAAATAGTACTGGTGCCCATCCTGAGGGCCGGACTGGGAATGGTAAACGGTATATTAGGTATTATACCAGATGCCAGGGTAGGTCACATCGGGATAGCCCGCAACGAAGGAACACTTAAACCCGAGCCCTATTACGAAAAACTCCCGCTTGGCTTTGAAGACGGCATAGTAATGGTTGTTGATCCGATGCTGGCAACCGGTGGCTCGGCCAGTGCAGCAATTACATCACTTAAGGAGCAGGGAGCTTCTCATATTAAACTGGTGTGCATAGTTGGTGCACCGGAAGGGGTCAAAAGAATAGAAAATGATCATCCTGATGTGGAAATATATCTTGCATCGCTGGATGAAAAACTGAATAAAAACGGATATATAGTGCCCGGACTGGGAGATGCAGGAGACCGCCTCTTTGGAACTAAATAGTAAGCCACTATGAAAATAAAGATACTTATCACTCTATGCTTTGTAGTACTGGCATCATGCTCTGATAAGCTGGAAAAACCAAATATCCTGTTTATTATCTCAGACGACCTTACAGCCACTGCTGTATCATCACTGGAGGGCGGAATGTGCCAGACTCCCAATATCGACAGGCTTGCTGCTGAAGGTGTACTTTATACCAGGGCTTATTGTAATTACCCCGTCTGCGGGCCCTCCAGGGCCTCAATGATGAATGGATATTACCCCCATGCAACAAAAACATTCGGATATGTAAGTGGAAGAGAAAACATAGGACCTGATCGCTTTACCCTGCCCCAGCTGTTCAGGGAAAACGCTTATTATACTGCCAGGGTCAGCAAGATCTTTCATATGGGAGTTCCGATAGATATAGAAAATGGAAGCAATGGCACCGACGATGAAGCTTCATGGACAGAAAGGTTTAACAGCCAGGGGCCTGAGTGGAAAGCTGAAGGAGAAGCTGAGCTGGTACAGGGAAACCCGGATGGTACAATAGAGCGCAGGGGCGGAAATGTGATGACCATAGTAAAAGCAGAGGGTGACGACCTCTCACATTCAGATGGAAGAACTGCACAAAAGGCATGCGAACTTATCAGTAAACATAAGAATGAGCCATTCTTCATTGCAGTTGGTTTTGTAAGGCCACATGTCCCCTTTGTTGCACCAAAATCATATTTTGATCCCTATCCCTTTGCAAAAATTATTTTGCCCGAGAAGGTTCCTGGTGATTGGGATGATATTCCGCCCAGGGGCATCAATTATGTTACAAGTGTGAACGGGCAGATGAATTCTGAGCAGGAGAAAAAAGCAGTTGCAGCCTATTATGCATCAGTTGCATATATGGACGCACAGGTAGGTAAGGTTCTGACTCACCTGGAGGATGAGGGACTGGAAGAAAAAACCATTGTGGTTTTTACTTCCGACCATGGTTTCCACCTGGGCGAGCACAGTTTCTGGATGAAAGTCAGCCTGCACGAGGAGTCTGTGAGGGTACCGCTGATAATAAAAGTACCTGGAAAGAAACCTCAGGTATGTAATTCTTTTACTGAGCTTATCGATCTCTACCCTACCCTGGCAGACCTGGCAAAGCTTGAATATTCGGAGCACCTGCAGGGGAAAAGCCTGGCGAAAACAATCTCGAAACCCGGCATCACCGTCAGGGATACTGTGTTTACAGTCTCACAGGGCGGGAGGAGTTTCCTACTCAGAACAGATAAATGGGCCTATATTCAATATGACGAGGATGCCGGAGCCGGCATGGAGCTTTTCGATATGATAAATGACCCTGGACAATTTACCAACCTTGCTTCAGTCCCTGAATATAAGGATGTGGTTTCACACTTCCGCTCATCCCTGGCATACCGACTCAAAACCGTAAGAACTAACGACTTAAACCTTGATTATAATTAAACTGATATGAAAAAACAAAATGCACTTGCTCTGATCCTGATCCTGGCTGCGGCAAAACTTTTCTCCCAGGATTATCCCCCGGTACTATCAATGCAACAACAGACCGAGATTTTTAATAAAAATCTGGAGTGGAAAGTAAACAATATTCTTCCGGAGATTATGGAAAGAGAAGGCCTGGAAATGTGGTTGATTATCTGCTTTGAAAATGATCCTGACCCGGTATACCGGACACTGAATGAATGGCCCGGTGATGATGCACGCCGACTATCAGCACTTGTATTTCATAATACAGAGGATGGACTAAAAAAATTATCAGCCACCTGGCATGGCCCCGGTGCATCAGGTAGCTTTTACGAAGGTATATTTACCGACCGCTCGAAGGGTGCTGAAGGACAGTTTACAGCAATTGCGGACTATATCAGAAAGTCAGACCCAAAAAATATTGGGATAAATTATGACCCGGAAGTAATTGATGATTTCTCTCATGCCAACGGGCTCTCACATATGCATTATGAGAAACTGTATAATGCGCTTGACGATAAATACAGGAAGCGTCTTGTATCTGCAAAAAACGTAGTTATAGGCTGGTATGAAACCCGCACGCCCTGGGAGGCAAGTTTTATGAAAACAATGTGCATAACAGCCCATGAACTGATCAGGGAATTCTACTCAAATACAGTTATTATTCCCGACGTGACTTCGCGTAACGAAGTAAGATGGTGGATAGTGGAAAAGATAAACGAAATGGGACTGGAAAGCTGGTTCTTTCCATCTATTGATATTATCAGATCGCCTCAGAATAAGGAAATATACGGGCAGGACGATATTATTAGAAGGGGCGATCTGCTCCACTGCGATGTAGGAATAAGCTATATGGGCCTTACAACCGACATGCAGCACCTGGCCTACGTTTGCAGGGAGAATGAAAGCGAGGCACCCGAAGGCCTGCAGGATGTATACAGGATGGGACTGAGGTTCCAGGAAATATGCCTTGAAGAAATGAAAGGAGGAAGTACTGGCAATGAGATACTTAAAAGAGTCCTGGAAAGAGGTTCGGCCGAAAACCTTAATCCCTGGATGTACAGTCACCCGGTTAACTATTACGGACACGGATCAGGCATGACCATTGGCAGGACCGAAAACCAGGTCTTCCTTCCGGGATGTGGAGAACATCCTCTGTATAACAATACTACCTATGCTCTGGAATTCAGTATTAAAGGTAAGGTGCCGGAATGGGATAATGCAGATGTCAGCATGGGTTTTGAAGAGAATATGATCTACTCCAATGGTAAGGCATGGCTTATTGATGGCTATCCACAGAGCCTGTACCTTATAAGATAGGGACATAGGATGGCTATAAACAAAATCAATTACTTATTTAACCTAAAATCTTAAATACTATGAGTAAAGATGTTTCAAACAACGCATCCGGAGGTTTTTTTTATTTTATGGGCTTTCTTGGGGCCGCTATATTCTTTATTGGTAAAGCTGCCAGCTTTGGAGCAGGGATAGTCGCTTTCCTGAAAGCAATTATATGGCCACTTTTTCTCGTTCTCGAGGCATTTAAATATATGGCCGCATAGACAAATTTTAACCTTCTGTCCTCAACAATCTGTTTAATAATATGTTAATATGATATATTAAGCAATTATTTATTTGCCTTGTATAAGCTTAAAAGTAAGCAACTGCCTGTACAATTTGCATTTATCAGGGATAAATTCCCCCGTGGTGAAACACTGATAAACAAGTCTGCCCAGGCATTCAACGATTAATAATAAACCTGATATGAGGATTTTACTAACCGGAGCGTCCGGATACATAGGCAAAAGACTGGTATATGTGTTGCTGGAAATGGGCTACGAGGTCATTTGCTGCGTAAGGGACCTTGAAAGAATTTCATTGTCGGATTCAATATCCAGGCGGGTTAGTTTCCTTGAGATAGACTTCCTCGATCTTCCTGACCTTGAATCATTACCAGGAGATATTGATGGAGCTTATTACCTGATTCATTCTATGTCTGAGTCACTGAAGAATTTCAGTGATCTTGAATCGAGGTCTGCTGAGAATTTCAGGTCTTATATGGATCATATTGGTGTAAGGCATGTTGTATATTTAAGCGGCATTGTTAACTCGAGTGAGCTGTCAAAGCATCTTGCTTCGAGAAAAAATGTTGAAGATATTTTAAGTGAAGGTTCATATAACTTTACCGTGCTCAGGGCGGGAATAATAGTGGGATCCGGAAGCGCATCCTTTGAGATTATTCGTGACCTTACCGAGAAACTGCCAATAATGCTGGCTCCCAGGTGGGCCTTAACCAGGTCCCAGCCTATATCTGTAAGAAATGTCCTGTCATTCCTTTCCAGAACCCTTTTTTGTGAAGAATGTTATAATAAAGGTTATGATATCGGAGGCCCTGACATACTGACATACAAAGAAATGCTGGTCCAGTATGCAGAAGTGAGGAAACTTAAGAGGCTGATTATTCCTCTTCCTATAATGACGCGTAAACTATCAGCATACTGGCTATTCTTTGTTACGGCAGTCTCATTTAAGCTGGCAGCAAACCTGGTTGACAGTATGAAGGTGGAGGTAATCGGAAAAAAAAATGATCTGGCCGAAAAGTTTGGTATTGAGTTAATTCCCTATAAGGAGGCTATCAGAATAGCTTTTACAAGAATTGAACAAAATAATGTCATATCCTCATGGAAGGATTCTATGATCAGCGGCAGGCTGGATTTAGATGTAAATGAATTTATCAGGGTTCCCCAGCACGGTGTTTACCGGAATGTTCAGGAAGAAGTTATTGATTCTGTGGAAGCGACCATGGAAAGAATATGGTCAATAGGAGGAGAAACAGGCTGGTATTATGCAAGCTGGATATGGAATATCAGGGGCTTTCTGGATAAACTTTCAGGAGGTATCGGCCTCAGAAGGGGAAGAACCAATATCTACGAAATACATGCCGGCGATGCACTCGATTTCTGGAGGGTATTGCTGGCCGATAAAGAACAAAGACGCCTGCTACTCTATGCTGAGATGAAGCTTCCCGGTGAAGCGTGGCTCGAATTTTACATTACCGACAAAGGAAAATTAAGACAGGAGGCTACCTACAGGCCTAAAGGTATTTACGGTCGCCTATACTGGTTTATTCTAATGCCATTCCATTTTTTTATATTTAAAGGTATGGCAAAAGTTATTGCCCGGGGCAGGCCCACATTAGAGATAATAATGAAATCCTAGTATAAATATCTGTGGCAATCAGTGCAGGTATACTCTTTCCACGACTCACCAATATCAACCGGGTGTCTGAATTCCAGGGACATATTTACTGAAGTTGCCTGGTATTCATCTAAAGTCCCCTGACCCAGAATTGTATGACAGAGATTGCAATCTCTTGAGATAATATCTCCTGCAGAGCTTTCATGATTACCATTGTGGCATCTGAAACAGCCATTAAACTCAACGTGACCGATATGATTTGGATAAACATCCCAGCTGGCCTTCATCTCAGGAAAGATGTTTTTTGAGAAACCCCTCAGAAAACCAGCCTTAGCCCTGTCAATTAACTCCGGCTTTTGTTTTAAAATATCCGGATATTCAGCCTGGTAAAATTCAGTTATCCTCCTGCCTATTGCTATCATCGCAGAATCTTTAAAATCGAAGGAATTATTAAATACCTCCATAGCGAGAGCCTTCACCTCAGGCAGATCTGAGGGTATCTCCCCCGATGCCATAAGCAGATCAGTAAATTCCTGTGGTGCAAGGTAATGATGTGAGGGCCTGTTATGACAGTCGATACAGTCCATCGTTCTGACTTCCAGTGTATCAAGCGCATTGTTATCGATGGGATCCATAATATCCGTATAAATAACAGTGTCCCCCTTCGAAGTATTGATATACCTGACCCAGGGTATGAATTCCCTGTTTTCAGCCGAGGCTCTATATTCAACCTTAATATCAGGATTAATGTGCCAGTGTATACCCTCGCTAAGACCCTGGGAACTATACTCGGGCCCGATCTTCATCTTTAGCTGAATGTTCCATTCCGTATTATCCGAATCAGCAAGAAAATGCTTTTCATTCCTTAACCTGTAAGAATAGAATTTCCCGGGCCAGTGACATTTTTCACACGTTTCCCTTGCAGGCCGAAGGTTGTGTATCGGTGTTGGTATTGGTTGCGGATACTTTTTAAAGATTACCGAGTAAACCTGGTATAGTCCCGACAGTTTACTCCTCACATACCAGTTTGCTCCTGTTCCTACATGACATTCAACACAATTTACCCTCGAATGTGTCGACTCCTGGTAAGCCACCCACTCAGGCTCCATTACCTTATGGCAAAGAGTACCACAAAACTCATTCGACTCTGTGTAGTGGAAAGCCTCGTAACTGCCAATGGCCGTTAAAAACAGAAAAAGGAAGGTTACAAAAACAAAGAGTGCAATAGCATTCCAGTGACGTTTATCGTTTAAATCCAGCTTAATCCCTTTCTTAATAGCAGCATCACCTTCACGCTTTATTTTACGCGACCGGCGAAGCATACCAAAGGGGATAAGAATAAGACCTATAATAAGAAAAACCGGGAGTATAATAAAAATTATCAGTCCCACGTACGAGCCTCCTATATCGAAAAGTGATGTTCCAACCAGGAAGAATATAATTATAAGCAAGCTTATTGAGGCCAGGATACTACCCAGCAGTGAAGCCGGGTTGTAAAATGAGGATGGAAGTTTCATAATAAGTGAGTTTAAGGTGTAAGAGGCAGGAACAATTTACTATATATTAAAATGATAATCAGAATGGTATGATATATATTATAAAATGCCTCCCTGATATAAAGAAAATACAGATCAGCGGGATGCTAACGAAATGATTTAGACAGGCGGGAAAGTTTAGCTTAATGATAAATACGAACAGAAAAAGGTTTATTTACTGCTCAGCCTTTCTGAAACTTCGTCTTTGTAGGTCCTGCTGACAGGAAGGGATGCACCGGGAACAGTTACCTCTTCCCTGTTGTACGACCGCAGATGGTCTGTGTTAACAATGTAAGATCTGTGAATCCTGAGAAAATTACCGGGAAGAAAACGTTCGAAGTAACTAATCCGCTGCCTGGTAATAATCTTTTCACTATCGAGCGTGAATATTATTACATAATCAGCCATGCTCTCAATATATATTATTGAATCGAGCAGTACCCTCCGGTTCTTCCTCTCCGATCTTATTTCAATATACATCACAGGAGAATCACCAGGACTTCTTTTCCTTTCATTTTCAATAAGCAGTTGTGAAATCACAGAAACAAAAGCAGAAATAAACACTATAAGGTACATTACAACAGGCATTAGCCTGAAATCAGTAAGGATACTCCTCATGTTTTCAGATTCATAATAGCTCAATAAGGTTAATGCGATAAAAACAATTACCATTTCCAGGTTAATGGAAATAATAATCAGGTAAAAGGTATATAGGAAAAACCTGAAGTATTTCTTCCCAATCAAATACTTAATAACCAGTATTTCATAAAAAAACCATGATGTAGCAAAAACCACGGGGAAAAAGAAACTTACAAAATAGAATGAATGAATATAGTTCCCTGCCGCATTACCAAAAGTTATTAGCAGTACCAGGTAGACAAGACTCCAGAATAATATCCTGTATTGTGTTCTCATATTTTAAATTTGGAGCTTATTTTCGGAATTTCATAAACAAACCGCGTATTTATCGACGATCTGCAGGTTTTGAGCAGTTTTCTACCTTGCATTAAACAAACCACACACCTTAACTTTGAAGCATACTTATTTATTAATTAAAATTATTGCATATGTTTAAATTATTCTACCAGGGTGGACCATTATTTATGGGAATCCTTACATTATTATTAACAGCCATAGTGGCAATTGCTGTTTACTATTATGTTTTAATTAGCCGGAAAGATTATAAAGATATCTCAGAAACCAGACAGAAACTAAAGTATCTTAAGAGCCTCGGTACTTTTTCTCTTGTTGTTGGTTTCCTGGGTCAGATGATTGGATTATACGATGCCTTTGAGATTATAGAGCAGGTTACCGAAATATCACCCTCATTACTTGCAGGAGGCCTTAAGGTTTCGATGATCACTTCGCTTTATGGAATACTGATATTCCTGGTATCCTATCTGCTATGGTTTATTGCAGACAGCTATGCCTCGGGACATGAAGTAAAATAATGAGGGCTTTCTTATAAACAACTTTATAACTAAGTCAAATCATTAGCTTAGATTCAATAATTTCTGCGTTTGATAAATTTTAAATAAATTTACCTGACAACCAGTTAAATAAGGATTATGAAAAATGAAGATAATGGTGAAAGGCTTCAAAAGAGTTATTACTTCAGTGAGCTTGAAAAGCTTCAGATAGAACTGGTTAAGATGCACGAGTGGATAAAAGCCAGCGGCACCAGGGTGGTGGTGATTTTCGAGGGCAGGGATGCAGCAGGTAAGGGAGGTGTGATAAAAAGAATCTCAAGCAGTCTTAATCCGAGGGTTTGCAGGGTGGTGGCCCTGGGTGTTCCTACCGAGAAAGAAAAAACACAATGGTATTTCCAGAGATATGTGGCACATCTTCCTGCGGCCGGCGAAATGGTATTATTCGACAGGAGCTGGTATAACCGCACAGGGGTGGAAAGAGTAATGGGATACTGCAGCGACGATGAATACTGGGACTTTTTAAGATCTTGCCCCAGGTTTGAAGAAATACTGATTCACTCAGGAATTATACTGATAAAGTACTGGTTTTCTGTTAGCGACGAGGAACAGGAAAAACGTTTTACAGAGCGCCTGGAAGATCCTTTAAGGAGATGGAAATTCAGCACCATGGACCTTGCTTCACGCAGCAAATGGGTGGAATATTCAAAAGCAAAGGACGAGATGTTTTCCTATACTGATACTAAAGTCTCTCCATGGTGGGTGGTTAACGGTGATGATAAAAGAAGAGCCAGGCTGAATTGCATAAGTCACCTGCTTTCAAAGATTCCTTATGAAGAAATAAAATATACAAAGATAGAACTGCCGGAAGTTGTAAAAACCGGGTATGTCAGACCTCCGATCAGCGAGCAGACCTTTGTCCCGGAGATATACTGATAGGGGGAGCTGCTGCGCTCCCCTTATTTTTATTCTAAATCACTTTATTTCTCATCATCCTCAAGGTCCTCCATCGCTTCTTCAAGCTCCTTCGTAAGATCCTTAAGTCCCTTCTTCATATCTTTCTGATACTCTTCCATAAACTCCTCGTTTACTCCCATATCATCAAGGAATCTGTTTGCTGCTTTCTTCGTAAACATACCAATTATCCTGAAAAGAACCAGTAGAGCCACCAGCACTATTACCAGAACCTTTGCACCCTGTTCCTTTCCCTTCAGGGATCCGGTAAGAGCAAAATAAAGCATGTAGAGCCCATAGAGGTTTACCAGCAGCCTTATAATTCCCCATAGCGTAAGGTTAATGCCACCAAACACTCCCAGTATTGATGCTACCGGCATCAGTACCATAAGGGCAGCTGTAACATGAAGGTTGGCTACATAATCAGTATTCCCTCCTGTTATAGCCGACAGAATAAGCATAATTACAGCACCAATAAACAGTCCGATAACAGCAGCAATAACAGACCAGATAAAAGCCATAATACCTATTGCACCTCCAAAAGCACCGATTGAAGCACTCAGGTTAAGTAAGCTCCACAGAAGGGCAAATACTCCTGAAATAGCTCCATAAATAAGAACCTTAATCACCGGCCCGGCAATGCTGCCGTCGGTTTTAAGAGAAGAAAAATATTCCTTTGGTTTCACAATTGAGTCGATAGATCCCTTTATAAAGGAACCGAAGTCAAAAGATTGTTCAGTCATGATGCTAGGTTTTAGTTATGAACCATAAAATTAAGTAATTATCAGTATAATACAAAAAACCCTCCTGAAGAAGGAGGGTCTTTTGTCACTAATATAAATCCGGCCTGATAGTCGGGCCTAGAAATCTGAATTTGCAATATCCCACATATTCAGGAATCCCAGCTTAATAATCTCCAGCATCTTATCCCAGTTAACCAGGTTGATCTCATCAGCCGGTGTATGATACTCCGGGTGCATTGCTGCCATTACCGCAATTATAGGAACACCATTATTTGTAAAAGCAGTATAATCGCTTCCGCCTGTTGGTTTTTCCTGGGCCCTGTATGTGAAGTTCATTTTAAGGCCATACTCTTCGGCATTCTTCTTCGATAGTTCTTCCAGGTAGGGATAATCTTTATTATAAGTAACACCAACATTTACCTTTTCCTGGTCGTTAACCGCATCTCTTGCTATCATATCATAGTTAAGATAGAACCTGCACTGGTCAATACTGCCGTAGGATGGATTATTTGCCCAGTAAGTTGAGCCAAGAAGTCCTTTTTCTTCGCCTGTCCATGCACAAAAGATTACTGTTCTCTGAGGCTTCACGCCTGCTGCCGCAAAAGCTCTTGCAATTGTCAGTACACCAACAGTACCTGAAGCATTATCGTCGGCCCCGTTCCATATCCTTCCTCCGCTCATCCCCATATGATCCATATGAGCTCCTACAACAATAAACTCATCTTTCTTTTCACCTTCCACCATTGCAACCACATTCCGGACATTAACCCTGCGCTGCTTTACCTCGTTTTTAATCGCAAGTGTATTCCCCTTGACAACCACCGGCTTAAACTTTGTTGCGGTTTCGGCATCCTTCTTATATTTGTCAATATTAATCCCCGAATCCTTAAGTATGGCATTTATTACTTTGCCGGTAACAGAAATATTAAGCAGAGGTGCGGTGGCATTTTCGTCGTACAGACCCAGCCTTGTAAAAGCCTGGTTCGACCTCGACTCATTCGGGGCCATTTCCTTACCTTCATAATCCTCGCCAAACGAATTACCCATATCCTGTCCTTCGTTAATATCTATAACAGCCAGGGCTCCCATTTCTTCAAGAATGGAATTCTTTTCCCTGGTAAGTGTATAAGCCGCCCTTCTGTCTTCCTGGAACAACTTGCTCAATTTTGACTCCGGGTTGTTTATACCCGGGTATCCTCCAAGCCTGAGCACCACCTTGCCTTTAAGATCAATACTGCCAATTTCATCAATTCCATACTCGGCACTTTTAATTCCATAGCCAATAAATACTATCTCTCCCACACAATCGTTCGAACTTCTTGCCCTTAAACTAAAATCAACATTCTCCTGGAAAATATAATTTACATTTCCCTTGCTTAAAGTAAGGGTACCTCCTCCTGACGGAGTAGACTCAATCAGTGTAAAATTCTGGAAATATGAATTTTCCGGTGCCTGTAAAGACCTCATATCCATCATGCGCCTGAAGTTTCTTCTTTCAGGGTCGCCCCCTCCTTTTACTCCGGAATACTTAAACATACTTGCTACATAATCACCGGCCATGTATATACCCCTGGTTCCGGTTTCCCTTCCTTCTGTCCAGTCTGAAGAAAGAAACTCAAGCTGGGCCTTAATAGCATCCATGGTTATTACGCTTAAGCCCATGTCTTTAGGGTTGTGCTGGGACCTGGCGTTATTCGGGATCAGGATTATTAACAACAATAATAATAATGCATGCTTTTTCATTTCAATAGTATTGGTTAGAAAATATTTTTGAAAAGTTACGACTAATAATCATTAGTTCTAAATACAATGTATTTCTTAACTTTTTTTAACGCAGCGATAATGAGATTCATCCCGCCTGTTTTAGACGGGTATAATTTCCATCTGGCATTATAATTGTATCTTTGAAAAAAACCACTTTATAATGAAGAATCTGAGATATCTGATAATCATCCTGGCTGTACTGTTTAACAGCTGTGCTGCATCAAGGATAAGCTTTAATGTGCTTGCACCGGCACCTGTAATAATTCCAAACTCTGTGCAGAGTATTGCAATAATCGACAGATCCCTGCCTGAAAACAGCGATCTGAATAAAATCGAAGGACTGCTTACGGGCGAAGGACTTGAACAGGACCGCCTTAGTACCCAGTTTGTTATCGACGGCCTGAATAATAGTCTGAGCACTACCGACAGGTACACAGTAATGCGCACAAATGAGCTTATGGTAGGATCAGGATCAGGCTTTATGTTTCCTGAGCCCCTGAGTTGGCAGGAGGTAGAAGCACTTTGTGTTAAATATGATGTTGATGCCCTGGTATCGCTCGAAACATACGACTCTGACTTTATTGTTTCCAGTGCCAGTTCAGAGGGCTCAATTCTGAATCTGCGAGCCGGAGGTGAAGCAACTGTGAATTGTGGTTTCAGAATGTATTATCCATCCCGGGCTACAATAATTGACGAGTTTCACTTTTCTCATGCAATGTCGTGGGAATCTGGCGGGTCAATACTGGCAGCCGCAAACGCTGTCCTTAATAAAAACAAGGCAATAAGAGAAACCAGCTTTGCAGCAGGTAATATTTACGGGCAAAGAATTACTCCTGCCTGGTACCTTGTCAACCGGGATTACTTTAAAAAGTCGAAGAGATCGCCCGACCTGGATATGGGAGCAAGAATGATGCAACTTAACGACTGGGATAAAGCTCTTGAATCTCTTGAAAGATCTCTTGAAGCCGGTAGCACTAAAGACAGGGGCAGGGCAGCACATAACCTTGCCGTTGTATACGAGATACTGGGTGAACTTGAAAGAGCAAAAGAATATACTACCCTTGCATGGGGAAGGTATAAGGAAAAGAAGTCGAGGGAATATGGATATATTTTAACCAGGAGAATTAATGACAGTCTGGTACTGGAAAACCAGCTGCAAAAAAATTAGCCCGACTATTGCATTTATAATTTTAATAATTAGATTTGTTGTGATGTTTACGAAAAACCTACATAATTGGTGGTGGCGCAGTATAGTTAACTACACTGTGGACCAGGCCGTTATGTAAAATAATATAACTTACTCAAATAAAAGGCACCCTGTTCACAGGGTGCCTTTTTTGTTTTATCAACTATGGATTTACTAACATTATAAATAATAAAAACATGAAAAACCTGAAAAAAATTCTTTTAAACGAAAATGAGATGCCAACAAGATGGTATAATATCGCCGCTGATATGCCAAATAAACCTCTCCCACCTCTTCATCCCGGCACTAAGCAGCCAATCGGACCGGAAGACCTGGCTCCTCTATTCCCGATGGAACTTATAAAACAGGAAGTTTCAACTGAGCAATATATTGATATACCCGGTGAAGTTCTGGATCTATATAAATCATACAGACCCGGGCCAATGTTCAGGGCCTTCGAACTGGAGAAAGCAATAGGCACCAGCTGTAAGATTTATTACAAATATGAAGGACAGAGTTATGCCGGTTCTCACAAGGCGAATACTGCTATAGCCCAGGCATACTATAATATGAAGGAAGGCGTAAAAAAGATGACCACCGAGACCGGGGCAGGACAATGGGGCTCAGCTCTGAGTTTTGCCTGTCAGCATTTTGGTATAGAGCTTGAAGTTTATATGGTAAAAATAAGCTTCCAGCAGAAACCATACAGGAAAGTTATGATGAACACTTATAACACAAATGTAATACCATCGCCAAGCGAGTTTACAGAAGCAGGGCGAAGTATACTGGCCAAAAATCCTGATTCACCCGGTAGCCTGGGGATAGCTATTTCAGAAGCTGTTGAGAGAGCGGCCAAAGACCCGGAAACAAAATATTCACTTGGATCGGTACTTAACCATGTTCTTCTACACCAGACAATTATAGGAGAAGAGGCCCTTTTACAGATGGCAAAGGTTGATGATTACCCTGATATAGTAGTAGGGTGTTTTGGCGGAGGATCCAACTTTGCCGGAATTTCATTTCCCTTTGTAAGGGAAAACCTGCTTAATGGAAAGAAAACTAGGGCAATTGCAATTGAACCGGCTTCCTGTCCGAAATTAACCAGGGGAAGGTTTATGTATGACTTCGGCGATTCAGTAGGAATGACTCCTCTGCTTGCCATGTATACACTCGGACACAATTTTGTGCCGGCCAAGATACATGCTGGTGGCCTAAGGTATCATGGTGCCGGAGTTCTTGTAAGCCAACTGCTTAAGGATGGTTTAATAGAAGCTCAGTCAAAGTACCAGCAGGATTGCTTCCGCAATGGTGTATTGTTTGCAAGAAGTGAAGGAATAATACCTGCTCCTGAGTCAACATACGCTATTACAGGTGCTATTGACGAAGCCCGTAAGTGCGATGAGGCAGGTAAGCCACAGACTATTCTTTTCAATCTCTCAGGCCATGGTCACCTTGACCTGGGTGCCTATGAGAAATATTTTTCCGGCGATCTTGAGGATCATGAGCTTAGCGATGCTGAGATAGAGGCCAGCCTGGCTAAAATATCGTAAATTATAATTTAGCTTAAGAGCCTGAAAAAAGCAGGAGGCTGTCTCAGAAGGGCGCAATCTTTGTCATTCCGAGCGAACGCGAGGAATCAGGGTTTTGATTATCAGACAATTAGATCCCTCGATAAACTCGGGATGACAAAAGTATTGTACTTTTCATACACCCCCTTCCTTTTATCTGCTCATTTGCTTTATTTTCTTCATATTCTTAAGCAATGCCCATTCCACAAATTGAGGAGATATTCTTTGCATTAGAGAATTTAATCTGCCCAGGCCGGAGAGGACCATAATAAAGTTCCGGCGGTAAATATTATCCATAATTGCCAGGGCAATTTCTTCCTGCGACAAAGTTTTTATGTTTTTTCTTTCCCTGATTGGTTTAAATGATCCGTCGCTGCTCATATATAGCTTCCCTGCCTCATTCTTGGCATAACCAACATAAATAAGCCCTGTATGTACATTATCCTCCCTGAGCTCAAGTCGCATGGATTCTGCAATTGCTCTAAGTGCCATCTTGGAAGAACAGTAAGCTGATAATCCTGGCAGACCCCTTATCCCGGCAACTGATGACACAAAAACAACGCTACCCTGGCTGGTTTTAATATGAGGTAGTGCATAAATCAAGGGATATACTGATCCCATAACATTAACACAGAACATTTTCTCGAATACAAGCGGATCAAGTTCATCAATATTTCCTCTCATAGACATCCCGGCATTATTAACCAGTATATCTATCCTGCCAAAGTAACTCAGGCTCTCTTCGATAAGTTTCCTGCTGCCTTCACTTGTAGATACATCATATGCGGCACCTCTTGCTTCGAAACCGGCAGACTGCAGTTCAGCAAGGGTCGCATTCACGGTATCAGCGTTTCTGCCATTTATAATTACCCTGGCACCGTAAGTGCATAGAAGCTTTGCAGTTACTTTCCCGATACCCTTACTTGAGCCGGTAATTACAACCACCTTATCTTTAAAGAAAAGTCTTTTCTTCGCCTCAGAGTTCATTTATTTCCTTTTTACTTTCATAGTACTGCTTGCAGCAAGTGCAAAATAATCGTTAGAAAGTGCGAGAACAATGTGGACCAGGACAGATATCCATATGGTGCCTGTTTTAATGGTAAGTATACATAGTATTATACCAAAGGGAATGGCGGCAACTGCCTCCCTGTTACCCTTTGGAATATGAGCCAGTGAATAAATAATTGTATTAACCATTATTGCAGGCCATACTCCGAAAGGCCCGATAAGACCAAAAAGAAGAATTCCACGATAAATAAATTCGTAGGCCAGAAGGTATATAATCCAGCCGAAAGAGTTTTTTATAATAAGTCCACGTGTCCACTCATTAATTCTTATCTGTGGATACTGCACAGTATTATCCGGTTTTCGGGCACTCTTATTCTGCATCAGCAGTATAACGAGGCCCAATCCCAGGCTCCATAAGAGGCTTTCAGGTATATTAATAAAACTTAAGCCGTAATAGGCCGGGCTGTAGGGCAGTACTGTAAAAATCACTACAGAAGGAACAAGGGCAAAGTAAAAAAAGCCGGCATAGCGCCAGAACATTATCCACTTAACTTTCGATTCTTCTTCACCGAACTTCTTTATAAAGCGCTGCTTAAGATATTCTGAAGTAATTGTTAGCCAGTAGCCAAGAAGGCCGAAGAGGGTTAATCCAATAAATAAAACAGGTTCAAGAAATTCTTTGTCCCAGGCAAGAGATAAATTCATGTCGATTGATTTTAGATTTCAGGCATCCCTGTAGTATTAAAACCAGCATACTAATCTTCGCTTAACTCCTGCGCCTTTATCCTGGCAACACTGTAATCCAGTCCAAAGTCTTCCCATGAATCAAGCAACTCTATCAGATCAAATGCACTATCGGCGTTTCCTGACAGGGAATATGCCCTGGCTAAAATATAAATATTAAAGGGATTATCAAGATCGCATAACTGAAGGCTCTCAACGGCATTCTCATATTTTCCTCTCTCCAGATCAACCGATCCCCGGTAAAGCTGGTATTCATTTTTGTACAGAGGATTATTGGTTCTGTCAACTATCCTCTTCACCCTGTTAAGGTTATCTTCGGCCTTTCTGAATTCACCGTTGGCAGCATAGGCTCTTGCAAGCCATCCATAAGAGCTAAAGATATACCTGTTTGCTGTAGCCTCGGGTAGATCCAGTTTTTTAAGAAGAGATGCAACTTCCTGGTATTTCTTCAGGCCCTCTTCCTTATTCCCAAGCTCAATCTGTATAAAGGCAAGGTTTGCCGTGCTTGTAATTATTTCAACATTTGATGCAGTACTTTCGCCCAGGTCAATGCATTCTTCAATCTTTTTCAGCGCCTCGTCCAACTTTCCCTCCACCAGGTATGAAGCCGCCGATAATCCAAGGGCCAGGACTTTCTGACCGGTATTATCCGCTTCCCTGTAATATTTATCATAGTATGACCTGGCCTCATCAAACTCACCCCTGAAGGCATAATTCTGGCCGATCCGGGCAATTGTCACTATCTTGTCGGGGTTAAGATTATACACCTCCGAATACTGCTGAATTGATTCACCATACCTTTTAAGCTTCATCAGGAAATTAGCATAGGAATCATATGCATTGGGACACTCCGGAGCAAGCTCAATATACTTTTTGAATGCTTCTTCTGCCTTTTCAAAGTTACCTAATCTCATATGCCTGTATCCTATTTCATTATGCGGAGCGGCATATTTATCATCAAGCTTTGAGGCAATATGGAAATGATCGAGTGCCAGCTGGTAGTCGTGAAGAATATTCTCGTAAAACAGTCCGGCCCACAGGTGAACGTGCTTACTGGAAGGATACTTCTCCAATAGCTGGCCAAGATAATCGTTTGCTTCTTTCAGCTCATAGTAATCATTCGCTTTAAAATACCTTATTGTTAGTCTTTCGCCCTCCGAAACCTTATCAATCAGTTCTATTGCCTTCTCATGATCACCCGGATATGCACGATAGCTGTATGCCAGGGCAAACTGGGGATCAAGTTCAATAGCACGGTTAAAAAGCATTTCAGCAGCTTCCAGCTGAATATTTTCCTTTTTCTGTCTTCCTTTAATGAAAGCTTCACGTGCTTCTTCCGAAACAGTTGTGACAGAAATCTCCGTTCCCTGCGAAAAAATAGCAGCGGGTAAAAAGATTAAAATACTAAGCAATATCAGTTTAAGATGATTGTATGTCATTTTTGTTCCTCCTTAATAATTAGAATTCAACAAATATGGTCACTACTAAAGATACGTTTTTATACTATTCAAATCAAGAAAAGCAAAAACTGAATGCTATTTATATGCTACATATAAGCTTCTGAATCACTCAAAAAGCTGGACTGCCCCACCGGTATGAATAAACAATATACTCTCATTATCAGACACTTCACCCTTCTTTATCATGCCTGCCAGGCCAGCGGCTGCCTTTCCGGTATAAACTTCATCCAGGAAAATCCCCTCCAGCCCGGCGAAAAGCCTTATAGCATTTCCGGCTTCAACAGTATTGCTTCTGTAAGCTTCTCCAAAATATGCATCCTCCACCTTAACTGACGACCTTTCTATTTCAGTACCGATATTCAGGTCTTTGAGAGTATCGCGGGCAAGACCGTACACCATATCCTCCTGTTCTTTCCTTTTTCTTCCCACCGAAATTCCGCTTATCTGCCCCTTCCACCCGCTCACAGCCTGCCCTGCTACCAGGCCTGCCTGGGTACCGGCTGAACCGCTTGCAACAACAATGCGGTCAAAATCAACAGATCTTGCCCTGCAAAATTGCAGTATCTCAAGGAAGGCATTTATATATCCAAGAGTGCCGGTTGGTATCGACCCCCCCACAGGTAAAAAATATGGCCTCTTACCTTGCTCTTCAAGTTTCCTGGCATAATCCAGCGCATAACTGACTACAAATTCATCACTATCCGAGTTAATATAGCTAATCTTTGCACCAAGCAGACTGTCGAGAACCAGGTTGCCTGTAAGTGCTTCAGGTTTTTCGCCTTCGAGAATAAGATGAACCTCAATCCCGCATACCGAGCCTGCGGCAGCTGTTATCCTGCACCAGTTCGACTGTTTGCTGCCGAATGTAACAATGCAGTCTGCTCCTTTTGTCTTGGCTTCATACATAAGGTAATCAAGCTTCCTGGTTTTATTCCCACCGAAGCCAAAACCCGTAAGATCGTCCCTCATACAATAAATTGTCCTGGAAAAATATCCTGAAATATTTTCAAGATAGTGGATGCGTGTAGGGAGGATAGAAAGATTTAACTTTTGCTTATCAGACAGTATTGCCTCAAGTTTTTCAATTGAATTCATGGCGGAAAATTTTATATAAAAATACTTATAGCATTCAACTAATTCCAATATTTATAACTTTATAAACTTTAAATATATTAACCAAAATAAGATAAGATATGCGTTTAATGATCTCCTTCCTGCTATTTGCGGGATTGATAACCCAGGGAAACAGCCAGGGAACCATGCTTCTGCGGCAACCCACAATAAGCGGCGACAGAGTTGCATCTGTTTACGCCAACGATATCTGGATAGCACCTCTTGCCGGAGGTGATGCCTACAGGATTACATCTTCGGTGGGTGCCGAAACCGATCCACACTTCTCGCCCCGAGGAGAATGGATAGCCTTTACCGGACAATATGACGGTAACACTGATGTTTATATAATACCTTCTGCAGGAGGTGAACCACAAAGGCTCACATGGCACCCTGGAAGAGATATTGTGCAGGGATGGACGCCTGATGGAAAACATGTAATATTTCAATCCGGACGTGAAAGTGTACCAACCCTTACATCCAGGTTATACAGGGTGGCAATTGATGGAGGCACACCTGAACCACTCGCTGTAAGAAGAGCCGCCTTCGGTGAAATCTCTCCCGATGGTAAATACCTTGCCTATACCCCCTTCACCTTCTGGGATCCTGAGTGGAGGAACTACAGGGGAGGCCAGGCTCAGCCAATCTGGATTGTCGACCTGGAAACATTGGAGCTGAGACAGACTCCAAGAACTGATGGCGAACGTCATATGGATCCGGTATGGGTGGCCAACAAGGTGTTTTTCCTGTCTGAAAGAGATTATGCATCGAATATATGGTCGTACGATATTAATTCAAACGAGCTTAGACAACATACCTTCCATGCAGATTTTGATGTCAAGAGTCTTGATGCCGATGGTGACAGGATCATCTATGAACAGGGAGGATACCTTCACCTTTTAAATACTGATGATGACTCTGCTACCAGGCTGAGCATAAACCCAAAAGGTGATTTCCACTGGGCAAGGGAAAGATGGGAAAAGATTAATCCCCTCAGGTTTACCAGTGCATCTTTATCTCCCGGCGGAAAAAGGGTTCTTATGGAATACAGGGGCGAAATTTTCACTGTACCTGCAGAAAAAGGCTCGTGGAGAAATATCAGCAACTCTGCCGGGGTTGCCGACCGCTCACCTGTATGGTCGCCCGATGGGAGTAAGATTGCGTGGTTTAATGACGAAAACGGTGAGTATGAGCTGGTACTGTCATCCCAGGATGGTAAACTGCTAAAAAGAATTTCAATACCGGGAGCAAGCTTTTTCTTCAAGCCCCAATGGTCACCCGACAGTAAATATATTGCTTTCACCGATACACACTATAACCTGTGGTATGCTGAAACAGGCAGTGGTATTGTTAAGAAAGCCGATACAGATATGTACGCACATCCAAACAGAACAATGAACCCGGTATGGTCGCCCGATAGCAGATGGATTGCTTACCCTGCACTGCTGGAGAGCCAGTATAAGGCAATCTTTGTTTATAATGTTGTTTCAGGTCAGAAATACCAGGTCACGGATGGTATGGCCGATGCTGTTTCTCCTGTATGGGATGCTTCCGGGAAGTATCTCTACTTCCTGGCCAGCACTAATTACGGGCTGGGAACCGGCTGGCTTGATATGAGTTCATATAACGTTGTAACAACAAGATCTCTTTACGTAGCACTCCTTGGCAAAGATGTTAAATCGCCCTTCCTGCCAGAAAGTGATGAAGCAGAAGTAGAAAAAGCTGAAAAGGATGAAAAAGAAAGTGTAAAAAAGAAAAAGACAGAAAAAGTTTCGACTGAAGATAAAGAAGAAAGTGAAAGTAAGAATGTGGAAGTAAAAATAGATCCTGATGGAATTCAGTCAAGGATACTTGAAGCAGGAATACCTGAAGGTAATTACCTTTCTCTCGAAAATGCCCCGGAAGGAGAAGTTTTTGTTCTTGAAAATAAAGAAGGATCAAGCGGAATTACGATAAGTAAATATATACTTAAGGAAAAAGAACTGAAAAAATTTCTCGAAGGTGCAAGTTTATTTGTCAGCTCCTTCGACAGAAAAAAGATACTCTACAGAAGCGGTTCAACCTGGGGTATTGCAGACACAAAAGCATCGTCTGTTAAGAGCGGGGATGGTAAAATTGACCTGTCTGATATAAGTGTTAAGATTAACCCGAAAGAGGAATGGCAGCAAATATACCGTGAAGGGTGGAGATATCAGCGCGACTTTCTGTATGTCGATAATGTTCATGGTGCTCCGTGGGAAGATGTTTACAGGTGGTATAAACCATGGGTCGATCATGTACGGCACAGGTCAGAAATGAGCTATATCATAGACATCCTGGGCGGAGAGGTTGCTGTCGGACATTCATATACATCGGGAGGCGATTTCCCTGATGTAAGCAGTGTAAATATCGGACTGCTGGGGGCTGACTATGAGATCTCAGATAATAAATTCAGGATTAAAAAGATCTATACGGGCGAGAACTGGAACAGTACCAGGGGGCCCCTCTCAGAGCCAGGCCTTGGAGTATCGGAAGGAGATTACATTCTTGCAGTAAACAGTATAAACCTGGATGCAGGCAAAAACTTTTACAGCCTGTTTGAAGGCACCGCCGGCAGACATACAAGCCTGAAGATTGGCAAGGCTGACGGAACAGCTTCGATTGATATAATTGTTATACCCGTACAGGGAGAAAATGCTCTGCGTACAAATGACTGGATTGAATCAAACAGGAAAAAAGTAAGTGAGCTTTCAGGAGGTAAACTTGCTTATGTGTGGCTCCCCAATACCGGCCAGGGTGGATTTAATAGCTTTAATCGTTATTACTTTGCTCAGCAGCACCTTAAGGGAGCCGTTATTGATGAGAGAAACAACGGAGGAGGATCTGCAGCTGATTATATTGTTGATATCCTGTCAAGAGACCTCAAGGGTTATTTTAATTCCAAAGCAAAAAATAAAAGACCTTTCACACAGCCAATGGCCGGATTATGGGGTCCCAAGGTCATGATAATAAATGAAAGAGCGGGTTCGGGAGGAGACCTTATGCCTTATCTCTTCAAAGAAATGAATATCGGTCCGCTGGTTGGAACCAGGACCTGGGGCGGACTGGTAGGAACCTGGGATACACCACCGTTTATAGATGGAGGAAGGATGGTTGCTCCAAGAGGAGGATTTATTAATGCCGATGGCGAGTGGGATGTTGAAGGCAAAGGAATAAGTCCTGATATTGAGGTAATACAGGATCCTGCCCTCGAAGCTGCAGGAAAAGATCCCCAGCTCGAAAAAGCAGTGGAAGTGGCTCTGAAACTACTTGAAACAGAAGAAGTAGTTCTTAAGCCAGAACCACCTGCACCGATAAGATGGAAACGACCGGATTACTTTAAAAAATAATGCCTGATAATTCTTCTGTCATCCCGATCCCGGGCTTAGGGAGTAAGGGTGACAGAAGTACTTAATTCTTTTCAAAACAGACTGTTCCCAAACATTTCTTCGATCTGATTGTTCAATAAATAAAAACAATATTATGAACCGAAGAAAGTTTATAAATGCTATGGGACTTGGTATAGCAGCCAGCGCAATCCCAACCAGGCTGCTGGCTTCTGATAAATTATACTATTCAGATTCCAGTGGAGAAAACTTAGAAGATTATAGTTTTCCTGAACTGCCATATTCATACGATGCTCTTGAACCTTACATCGACAGCATGACTATGGAGATTCACTACGACAGGCATCACCGTGGCTATTATAATAAGTTTATAGCTGCAGTAAAAGGCACACAATACGACAATATGCCCCTTGAACAGCTTTTCTCAGGAATATCTGATCTTCCTGCAGCAATAAGGAATAATGGCGGGGGCCTTTATAACCACACACTCTTCTGGAACAATATGACGCCGGAGAAAACTTCATTGTCAAAACAACTGGCCAGGGCCATTGATGAAGCATTCGGATCATTTGACAGTTTCAGGGAAGAATTCAGCAATGCTGCAGCCACCAGGTTTGGCAGCGGATGGGCATGGCTGGTGCTCGCACAGGATGGCAGCCTTAAGGTTAGCAGTACAGCAAACCAGGACAACCCGATGATGGACGTATCTGAAGTAAAAGGTTTTCCGCTTCTGGCTCTTGATGTATGGGAGCACGCCTATTACCTCAAATACCAGAATAAAAGAGGCGATTATATAAGCTCATTCTGGAAAGTAGTTAACTGGGATGCTGTAAGCAAAAGATATGAGAAGGCAGTAAAAGCCTTGTAAGTTTGCAATACTTACCGGAAGGAGGATGTGTCAAAAGATCATGATTTATTGACTTTTGATATACCCTCTTTTTTTTTATGCAGCACATTATATTTTTTTGTGTCTTTAGAATAAATTGTCAGAAACCAAAAAACAGGAAAAATGAGAAGTCTTAAAGTATTATTAGTAGTTGTTCTTGCTCTTGGCACACTTGCAACAGCAAGTGCACAGAGAATGAGAATTACCGGAAGTGGTGTTGTAACAAAGGAAACAAGAGACCTGAAGGATTTTACCGGTGTTAAAACCGCAACTTCCATCGACATCTACCTGAGCCAGGGTAATAAGTTTGAAGTAGTGGTGGAAGCCGACGATAATATCATAGAACACATCGTTACCGAGGTTGATGATGGCGTCCTGAAAGTTTACTTTGACAAGATTAATATACTGAAAGCCGAAAAGAGAATCGTTCATGTTACCATGAAGGATATTGACTATATAAGTGCCTCTAGTGCAGGCGATGTAATAGGCCAGACCCCGGTTAAATCAGAAAATCTTAAAATAAGAACAAGCAGTGCAGGCGACGTAAAACTCGAGGTATATGCTAAAAATCTTGACCTTTCCACATCCAGCTCAGGAGACATTACCTTAAGCGGTGAGGCAGATTATATGGAAGCCAGTACAAGTAGTGCAGGCGATATAAAAGCTTATGAGCTTACTGTGGATGAAGCTGATATTAAAGCATCCAGTGCAGGTGATGTAAAAATAACAGTAACAAAACGGCTTTACGCAAGAGCAAGCAGTGCAGGCGACATTTATTACCGTGGAAACCCTGAAAGAGTTGATGCAAGATCATCAAGTGCAGGCGATGTTGTAAAAAAATAATCACCACTATATACTCCCTTTATAGAAGGGGGGTGTATCAAAAGCCACCCTTTTGTAGTCCTGCCTGATCATGATGATTTTTATAATGCTTAGTATCTGAATAATATTTTATGGCCCGTGGCTTTTAAAAGTCAAAAAATTGCAATTTTTTGACTTTTGATACACCCCCTTTTTCTTACCTTTGGGCAAAATTTGTCTGATGGTAGCAAAAAAAGCCGACATTGCTGTAATCGGATCCGGTAGCTGGGCAAGCGGTATAGTTAAGCTGCTTTCCGAAAACTGCAGCAGGATTGCCTGGTACATACGTGAACCGGAAATATTGGAACACCTGGCATTGCATAATCATAACCCCAGGTACCTGAGCAGTGTTGATTTCAACCCTGACCTGCTTTATCTTACCAATAATATAAACGAAGCGGCCGAAGCGGCCGAAACAATAATATTCGTTATCCCTTCTGCCTTTCTTAAAAGCTCTCTTGCTGATATGACAACAGATATTTCCCGTAAAACCGTTTGCACTGCAATAAAAGGGATAGTACCTGAAAATAACACCATTGTTGGAGAGTTTTTGCATAAACAGTATGCTGTCCCCTATAATAACCTGGTAGTCCTTTCCGGACCCACGCATGCAGAAGAGATAGCAATGGAGAAACTCTCGTATCTTACAGTAGCAGCACTGAAACAGGAAAAAGCATTAAGTGTATCAAAGTTGCTATCAACACATTACCTTAATACAGTTCTGTCGAACGATATTTTTGGTACCGAATATGCTGCCGTATTGAAGAATATCTATGCAATAGCAATGGGTATTGCCCACGGCCTTGGCTATGGCGATAACTTCCAGGCTGTTTTGCTTTCGAATTCTGCCAGGGAGATAAAAAGATTTATAAAGAAGGTCTATAAGAAAAAACGGAACATTACATCATCAGCTTACCTGGGCGATCTGCTTGTTACAGCTTATTCACAATTCAGCCGTAACAGGATGCTCGGGAATATGCTTGGCAAAGGTGCTTCGGTGGAATCTGCATTGCTCAATATGACAATGGTGGCTGAAGGTTATTATGCATCGGCATGTATAAATATAATAAACCGGGATCTTGGAGCCAGAATACCAATTGCTGACGCAGTTTATGAAATACTTTACAGTGGACTAAGCCCTTCAAAAGGGATCAAAAATATAACCTCGATACTAAAATAAACACTACAAAATGTGGATTGATTACAGCAACTGCCTGAAATTCGTAAGTGAAAAAGAGATTGCACACGGGCAAAAAAATGCAAAAACACAACTGGAGCATCTGCTTTCGGGTAAAGGCAAGGGAAACGATTTCCTTGGATGGATTACCTTACCTGAAGACTCAGCATTGCTGACTGCCAGGATAAACAAAACAGCCGAAAGACTCAGGTCGCAGGCAGCTATTTCTGTAGTAGTTGGAATAGGGGGCTCCTACCTCGGCTCAAAAGCAGTAATAGAGGCACTCTCAGATCCTTTTGCAAAGGCTCAGCACCAGGTTCTTTTTGCAGGCCACCACCTGAGCGAGAGTTACCATTCAAAACTGATCTCCTTACTGGAAGGCAAGGCTTTTAATATCATAGTAATATCCAAATCAGGAACAACCACCGAGCCTGCACTGGCTTTCAGGTTATTAAAAGATCTACTCACAGAAAACCTCGGGAAGAACAATATTTCTTCGCACATTGTTGCAATAACCGACAGCAGCCGGGGGGCTCTCAGGGAAATGGCCGACAGGGAGGGCTATGAATCCTATATTATTCCTGATAATATTGGCGGAAGGTATTCAGTTCTTACCCCGGTTGGATTACTTCCTGTTGCAACTGCAGGATTCAACATTAACAGCTTAATTGAGGGCGCGGCAGAGATAGCGGCTGTTACCCGCGATAATAATAATCCCCTTACAAATCCGGCACTTTCATATGCCGCACTCAGAAATATACTTCTTCAGAAGGGCTATTCAGTTGAGATGCTGGTAAATTATGAACCCGGGCTTCATTACCTGGCCGAGTGGTGGAAGCAGCTCTTTGGTGAAAGTGAAGGAAAGGATGGTAAGGGAATATTCCCGGCATCTGCCAGCCTCACAACCGACCTGCACTCGCTGGGACAGTATATCCAGGACGGGCAGCGATTTATTTTTGAAACGGTCCTTTCTGTAAATAATACTGACGAGAAGGTTCTTATCCCCTTTGACCAGGCTGATACTGATAAACTTAATTATATCGCAGGCAAAAGCCTCTCGGAGGTAAATAAAAAGGCCGAGGAAGGAACTATAATGGCTCATGTTGACGGAGGAGTACCTGTTATAAGGATTGAGCTCCGGGAGCTGAAAGAGCATGCCATCGGAGAATTGATGTATTTCTTCGAAATATCCTGTGCCGTAAGTGGATACGTGCTTGGGGTTAATCCCTTCGATCAGCCCGGGGTTGAGGCCTATAAAACCAATATGTTCAGACTCCTCGGGAAAGAAGGGTATTGAAGAAGCTGAGAGTGGAGAGTTGATTAAAAAAAACAGGAACGTGAAGCATCACGTTCCTGCATTCTTTTATTCCATGGTTTATCTTATAGCTTATGTTTTTTAACAAAATCGTCGATTACCTCTTCAAGATTTGGGTTTCCAATTTCCTGCAGGTCGTAATAAACCCTTGTGTTAGGTTTCTTTATTTTTATTATCCTGTTCAGATCAATCGGAGTACCAATAACAACGGCATCACAATCAGTATTATTGATTGTCGTCTCAAGATCCTTCAGCTGTTCTTCTCCGTATCCCATTGCAGGAAGCAGAGTACCAATATTCGGATATATCTCGAAGGTCTCAGATAGTTTGCCAACTGTATAAGGCCTTGGGTCGACCAGTTCAGCTGCCCCGAACTTACGGGCGGCAACAACACCTGCACCAAGTTTCATCTCTCCGTGGGTAAGTGTCGGTCCATCTTCAACCACCAGTACTCTCTTTCCTTTTATAAGCGAAGGATCATCAACCTTAATAGGTGAGGCACCGTCAACCACAATAGCACCGGGAGCGACCTTCTCAATACTTTCCCTTACTGTCTGGATATCTTCGGGTGCAGCACTATCCATCTTGTTTATTACAACAACATCAGCAATCCGGAGTGTTACTTCTCCCGGGTAATATTTAAGCTCATGCCCGGCCCTGTGCGGATCTGCCACCGTAATCGTAAGGTCTGGCTTATAGAAGGGGAAATCGTTATTACCACCATCCCATAACACAACATCACAACCGGCAGGATCCTTCTCAGCTGCCCGGAGGATGGCTTCATAGTCAACCCCTGCATAAATTACGTTTCCTCTTACTACATGTGGTTCATATTCCTCCATTTCTTCAATGGTACACTTGTGCTTTTTCAGATCACCAAGCTCGGCAAACCTCTGAACTTTCTGAGCAACCAGGTCACCGTAAGGCATTGGGTGACGAACCGCAACAACCTTTAGTCCCTTTGCCATAAGAAGCTCGATCACTCTCCTGGAGGTCTGGCTCTTCCCGCAGCCGGTACGTATTGCACCAACAGCTATAACAGGCTTGGTGCTTTTAACCATAGTGTCCTTATGGCCAAGCAAGACGAAATTTGCACCTGCAGCATTGACAATGGCACTTACAGCCATAACTTTCTGGTAGGTTACGTCGCTGTATGAAAATACACAATCATCAACCTTGAGCTCCTTAATCAGCCCAACAAGGCTTTCTTCTGCATAAATAGGTATTCCTTCAGGATAAAGATCACCGGCAAGCTCGGCAGGATACTTTCTTCCATCTATATCGGGAATCTGGGCAGCAGTAAAAGCTACTACATTGTAATCCTCATTTCCCCTGAAATAAGTATTAAAATTGTGAAAATCCCTGCCGGCAGCACCGATAATAATGACGTTTTTCTTTGCCATAATAATTTCCTTTCTTAATTATTTATTGATTTTACTGACTCTGTAAAATAGAAAACTCAAATTTAAAAAATATGGTGGTATAATGAGATGATTTTTCTCATTTTTTTTATTATGGCACAACTATTGTATTGTACTGTTTATCTGAAACTTGAGCTCTCCCCCTGTAAGGGGTGTAAATATGTTAAAGAAAATATTAGGGAGGTAAAAAACAAATACGTAATTTCAACGTAATATAAGGTAAAGGCTGAATGAATGTGCTCGCTCATATATATCTGTCCGGCGATTCGGATGAAATAATTATCGGCAATTATATCGGCGATTATGTTAAAGGGCGCGACTACCTCAAGTATCCTGAACTGATCAGGAAAGGAATAATAATACACAGGCGTATCGATGATTTTACCGACAGGCATCCCGTTGTGCATCGCTCCAAGATTCTCTTTTCTAAAAAGTACCACAAATATGCAGGTGTGGTTACAGATATCCTCTATGATCATTTCCTGACAAAAGAATGGGATTTTTTTTCGCGCAGACCGATTGAAAGTGTTACTTACCAGTTTTACAGGGCAATGGTAAACAACTATAACATTCTGCCTGAGAAAGTGAAAGACAGGATTCCGTTCTTTATAATAAATAACTGGATTGAGTCGTACCGTACCAATAAAGGTCTGAAATCTGTATTCAGGGCAATGAGCAGGAGAACCAGCCTTCCCAATGAAGCACGCTATGCAATTAAGACCTTTAAGAAGAACTACTACTCGCTAAATGATGATTTTATGGAATTTTTTCCTCAACTCATAGAAATGGTTGAGAACGATTTCGATATACAGTTATCCCACAGGCTAACCATACCATTCTAAACCAGGTATTCCGACCTGCTTGCATCGAGCCTGAGGAAGATAAAAACAAGAATTGTAAATCCCCATAGCGAAGATCCTCCATAGCTGAAGAAAGGTAAGGGAATACCAATAGTAGGAACCAGTCCTACAGTCATACCTATGTTTATTACAAAATGAAAAAGTAATATGGATACCGTTCCGTATCCATAAATTCTTGAAAAAGACGACCTTTGACGCTCAGCTATCATTATAAGCCTTATTAAGAGAATTATAAACAGGGCAATAACAAAACTTGTTCCAATAAAGCCCCATTCCTCGCCAACAGTGCAGAAAATAAAATCTGTGTCCTGCTCAGGTACAAACTTAAACTTGGTTTGTGTTCCCTTCAGAAAGCCTTTTCCCGAGAATCCACCTGAGCCTATTGATATCTTTGACTGGTTAAGGTTGTAGCCCTTGCCAAAGGGGTCACTTTCAATCCCGAGCACCACGTTAATTCTTGTCTGCTGGTGTGGTTGGAGGATATTCTTAAAGGCATAATCCACTGTAAAGATAAAAAGCATTGCACCCAGTAAAAAAGTATAGAGCACCAGGAGAGGATATGCCTTGAATCTGTATATATAATAGGCGAAGGAAGCACCTGAAAGTATAACAGTAGTCAGGAGTACCAGTTCCATTCGCAAATTACCTATAACAAACCTGAAAACCAGGTATACTACTGCGCCTGTAAGCGCAGCAACAAGAACAGCCCTGGCTACCCTTATAAAATCTTTCGAGATCATTAAGTACAGGATAAGCGCAATAATAATCAGCACAATAAAGATCAGGTAAGTTTCAACCAGTAGGGTGGCAATAAAGAGGATAACTGCCAGTATGCCGGTAATAAAAAGATAAGGAGACATGCCTTCCCTGAATAAAACCATCACCAGGGCAAAATACACCAGTACAGATCCCATATCAGGCTGAATAGCAATAAACATTGCAGGGGCAAAAATAATCACCAGCGAAAAGAAAAGTACCTTCAGAGAATCAGGGCTTCTTCCTTTTGCGCTCAGGTATCTTGACAGCGCAAGAACAGTGGCAAACTTTGCAAATTCTGCTGGCTGCAAACCAAAGGATCCCAGTTCAAACCATGATCTTGCTCCGTTTACTTCCTTACCTATAACAAGAACAAGAACCAGGGAAAAAATAACCAGGGCATAAAGGGCATAAGAGAAAAACAGGTAGAACCTGCTGTCAATAACCATAACCATTATTGCAAGGATAATAGCTGCAATTATCCAAAGCAATTGCTTGCCATATCTCTGCGAAAAGTCAAATATACTTGCATGTTCCTCGTTATATACGGCAGCATAGATATTTATCCAGCCGAATAATATCATTACCAGGTAAATTATAACACTTACCCAGTCAAGATTCTTCCATATGTTAATTCTCCGTTGCAACTATTTCAGGTTCTTTTAGAATATAATCCTCAAGCCACTTATTTGATATCTTCCCTTTAAGGTATTTCTCAATCAGCAGAACCGCGGTTGGCGCTGCGTAAGTTGAACCGAAGCCCGAGTTCTCGACATAAACTGCAAGGGCTATTTTAGGATCATCTGCCGGTGCAAAAGCAACAAAGATAGAATGGTCCTCCCCGTGAGGGTTTTCTGCGGTTCCTGTTTTACCACATACTTCAATATCTTTCAGTTTTACCCAGGTTGCCGTTGCGCCCTGTCCGGGACCGGCATTTACTACCAGGCGCATGCCCTCAACAATGGGCTCAAAGCTTGCAGAATCAATGCTGATTCTGTGCACTTCACCAAACCTCGGATCAGGATTCCCGGCCGAGCCTCCAATACTCTTTACGATATGTGGTGTATAATAATATCCCCTGTTGGCAATTGCTGCAGTCATATTGGCCATCTGCAAGGGGGTGGTTTCAAGCTCTCCCTGTCCTATCGCAAGTGAAAGTACCGTTAAAGCCTTCCATCTTCCCTCCCCATAATACCTGTCATAATACCCGGGTTCGGGCACATTCCCGTTAAGCTCATTACTGAAATCTATGCCCAGTTTTGAACCAAAACCAAATTCAAGGAGATAGTCCCTCCATGCATTAAAAGCCTCCCTGGTTGATCCGTACTTCGGGTTCTCAAGTGTTTTTCTGAATGCATTGCAGAAATATGCATTACATGAGGCCATAATCGCAGTAGATAGGCTGAACGACTCAAAGTGATGGCACCCTACATGTATACCGGGAGCCCAGTAGCCATTGTCGCAAAAGAATTCTGTGCGTGGCGTAATTACACCTTCATTAAGGGCTATTATCCCATTCACAGGCTTAAATGTTGAGCCGGGAGGGTAAAAGGCCATAAGTGCCCTGTTAAACAAGGGTTTAAGGGTATCATTCTGCAGTGCCCTGAAATTTTCAGACCTTATTCTTCCTACCAGCAGGGAGGGATCATAACCGGGAGCACTTACCAGGGCCAGTACTTCTCCTGTTTCAGGCTCAAGGGCCACAATGCTCCCCCTCTTTCCTTCCAGTAATTTTTCTCCGTAAAGCTGCAAACCAATATCAAGACTCAGGGTAATATCTTTGCCGGGCAAGGGGATTGAATCATACCTGCCTCCCTGGTATGCACCCTTTATCCTGCTATGAACATCGACCAGGAAAATCTTAAGGCCCTTTCTTCCTCTCAGCTCCTTTTCATAAGATTCTTCAATGCCCGATTTACCAATATAGTCGCCCATCTTGTAATAGCTGTCTTCAGCCAGGTCGCCTTCATCAACCTCGCTAACATAGCCAAGAACATGCGATGCTGATGAGTGAGTATATTTTCTGAGTGTCCTGGTCTGTACATAAAATCCAGGGTAACGGTATAATGTTTCCTGCAGCCTTGCATAGGTTTCAGATGAAACCATCTTCAGGAATACTGACGGAGCCTGTCTCGAAAAGGATATAGCCTTACCCAGCCTCTCATTAAATGATTCAATGGTAATGTCGATAATGGAACATAACTCCAGGGTATCAAATTCCTCAACCTGACCCGGTATTACCATTAAATCGTAGGCTGCCTGGTTGTAAACAAGCAATTCACCATTTCTGTCATAAATCAGTCCACGTGCCGGGTACTGGGTAACATACCTTAATACATTATTCTCGGCCGATAACCTGTACGACTTATCGAGAACCTGTATTACAAAAAGCTTTATAAGCAACACCAGGCCTGCGAGCAGGATAATAACAATAAAGAAGAACTTCCTGTTGGTATTTCTGTCAATCGATTCTGCCATCCTACCTCCTTATAAACAGGGTTTGCAAAATGACTATAAACAGGATACTGAAAAAAGAACTTACCACTACCCTTGCCAGGGTGATAAAAAAATGCGAAAGCCTGAATACTTCCATGTAAAAGAGGAAGAAGTGGTGCAAGCCAACCATAAGTGCTACATAAACCAGGAACCATCTGAAGCCATTGGCAGCTATTCCCGGAATATCAGTTTTCTCATAGCCGTCGTGTGGGGCAATAATCCTTAAAATATAAGGACGCAGGAATCCTGCAAACAATGAGGCAGATGTATGAAGACCCGGCGTTGCTTCGAATAAATCAACAGTTAAACCAGTAAAGAATGAAAGGAAAAGAACCAGCCAGGCAGGTGATTTTATTGGTAGCAGAAGAATAAACAAGATATATACATAGGGATTTACATAACCACTGAACCCAATATTGTCCATTATAAGTACCTGGATCAATATTATCAGCACAAATATCCCTGTATATTTTATTATATCATTCAGCATCAGGCCTACCTGTTTATAAATCCCTTTTCAAGTTTTTCCTGCTCTTCTCTTTTAACATTTGCAATTACATATACGTAGCTAAGATTATTAAAGTCTGTAGCAAGTTCAATATCTATCCGGATAAAGTCGCCACCTTCATCATTAAAGTCTGCAACCCTTCCTATCATCAGTCCGGCCGGAAATACCGAAGAATAACCGCTTGTTTCAACAGTATCGCCGAGTTCCACGTTTACATGGTGAGGAATTTCATTAAGGCGCACAATACCCGGGTTGGTCCCGTCCCAGCTAAGCGAACCAAAATAATTATTCTTTCTGAACCTTGCACTCAACCTGAAATCAAGATTCAGAACCGACATCGCTATCGAAAAGTTCCTGCTTACGCCTATTACAGTACCGGCAATACCATCCGGGCCCACAACAGCCATCCCGGTTTCAATACCATTAATACTGCCCTTGTCAAGGGTAATAAAATTCTTCTGCCTGTTTGTCGACTGGTTTATGGCTTTTGCCCTGGTATAAACATACTGCTGCCTGTGCACCGTATCATTCACACTTGTAAAGTACTGCTCATCATCCCTGAAAACATTCTCCAGTCGGTTCCTTAACCTGAGGTTCTCGCGGGCAAGAGCTGCATTTACTTCCCTGAGAGAAAAATAATCGGATGCCCCGCTTATTCTCTTTTCTATAACTCCCATGGCTGCTTTCAGCTTATTGGATATCATAATATTATGGTACCCATCTGATGTTGTAAGCATATAAATAGCAGCAAACTCCAAAAGGATGAATAGAATAAAATTACTGTACCTTGTCAAGAAGTTTAAAAGACTTCTCATTTACCCTCCCCGGTTATCTCATCAGGAATGAGAACTTACCGACATTTTTCAAAGCTACGCCGGTACCTCTGGCTACTGCATGCAACGGGTCTTCAGCCACTTTAAAAGGAATACTGATCTTATCTGTGAGGCGTTTTGACAATCCTCTCAGCAGTGCTCCTCCTCCTGCCAGGAAGATACCCTTACCAACTATATCTGCATACAACTCCGGAGGTGTTTGTTCAAGCACTCCCAAAATAGCAGTTTCAATTTTAGAAATCGATTTATCCAGACAGTGTGCAATCTCCTGGTATGAAACAGGTATTTCGATTGGCATTGCTGTCATAAGGTTAGGCCCCCTGACAATAAAATCAGCCGGATGATCTTCAATCTCCGGAAGGGCTGCCCCAACATTTATTTTAATATCTTCGGCTGTACGTTCACCAACTTTTATATTATGCTGGTGCCTCATATACGACTGGATATCGGCTGTAAAACCGTCACCCGCTGTCCTGATTGATTTATTGCATACTATGCCACCAAGTGCAATCACAGCTATCTCGGTAGTACCACCACCAATGTCAACAACCATACAACCCTCAGGTGCTTCAACATCAAGTCCAATCCCTATAGCGGCGGCCATGGGCTCATAGATAAGATATACATCCCTTCCTCCGGCATGCTCTGACGAGTCTCTTACAGCTCTTACTTCTACTTCTGTCGATCCTGACGGGATGCATACTACCATTTTCAGTGATGGAGAAAACAGACCCGGCCTTTTATTAATCATTTTTATCATGCCCCTTATCATCTGCTCGGCGGCATTGAAATCAGCAATTACCCCATCCCTCATCGGCCTCACCGTCCTTATATTCTCGTGCGTTTTACCATGCATCTGCCGCGCCTTCTCTCCTATTGCAAGCAACTTGCCGGTGTTTTTATCAACTGCTACAATTGAAGGCTCATCTACTACAATCTTATCATTGTGTATAATGATGGTATTTGCCGTACCGAGGTCCATGGCAATCTCCTGCGTTAAAAATGAAAATAGACCCATTAACTCCTAATGTTTAAATATTTATAATTCTAGTGTCTGAAATGGCGTATTCCTGTAAATACCATTGCAATATTATTATCGTCGCAAAAATCAATCGACAGATTATCCCTTACCGATCCGCCGGGCTGGACCACTGCTGTTATTCCCTCCCGGGCAGCAATTTCCACGCTGTCGGCAAAGGGGAAAAATGCATCTGAAGCCATAACTGCATTCTTAAGCGTGAATCCGAATGACCTGGATTTTTCAATTGCATGCTTCAATGCATCTATCCTTGAGGTCATTCCCACACCACTTCCAAGTAATTGTTTGTTTGCAGCCAGTACAATACAGTTTGATTTACTGTGCTTAACAAGTTTATTGGCAAACTCCAGGTCTTCAAATTCTTTATCTCCGGGTATCTTCCTGGTAACAGGCTTCATATCATCTTTTGTCTCAATTCTGATATCCTTATCCTGCCAGAGTACTCCATTCAGGCAGGTTCTGAATGTTGCATTAACTTCCGGAATCTTATTTAGAAGAAGAATAATCCTGTTCTTCTTCTGTTTAAGAATCTCAAGCGCCTCATCATTATACGAGGGGGCAATAATCACCTCAAAAAATAACTTATCTATTTCCCTGGCAGTTTCCGGATCAACTTCCCTGTTGGTAACCAGTACTCCGCCATATGCAGACACAGGATCGCCGGCAAGTGCATCCTTCCAGGCATCAGTGAGCTTTTCCCTTGAGGCTGCTCCACATGCATTATTATGCTTTAAAATAGCAAATGTACATTCTTTGAATTCAGCTATAAGGTTAACGGCAGAATCAATATCCAGGAGGTTATTATATGAAATCTCCTTGCCATGAAGCTGTTCAAGTATCTCTTCAAAGCTACCATAGATCTTGCCCTTCTGATGAGGATTTTCGCCATAGCGCAATTCTTTGCCCTTCCTTATACTCTGCTTGAACGAAGCGGTTTTTTCCTTCTCGCTAAAATAATTATAGATTGCAGTATCATAGTTGGACGACATATCAAATGCCTCTGCGGCATAGATCCTCCTGTCGTCAATACCGGTCTCGCCTTTCCCTTCCTGAAGAAGCTTAAAAAAGCCATCGTACTGGTCCCTGCCGGATACAATGAGTGTATCCTTGTAGTTCTTTGCTGCTGCCCTTATAAGTGCAATACCACCAATATCAATTTTCTCAATCACATCCTGCTCTCCAGCTCCTGATGCCACTGTTTCTTCGAATGGATAGAGGTCAACAATAACGAGGTCAATCTGGGGAATATGGTATTCATCAAGCTGTGCAATATCACCTTCATTATCACGCCTTGCAAGTATACCTCCGAAAACTTTTGGGTGAAGAGTCTTTACCCTTCCACCCAGAATTGACGGATAATCAGTCAGATCCTCAACCAGTTCCACGTCAACACCCAGGTCAGAAATAAAACTGCCCGTACCCCCGGTTGAGATTATCTTTACTCCTAAAGCATTCAGCCCTTTGATAATCCTTTCCAGACCATCTTTGCAGTAAACCGAAACAAGTGCGTTGGATATTTTCTTTTTGTTCATTATCAGGAAGTTGCAAAAACAATTTGTATTAGCTTAACAGCTTCCAAAAATAGATATTTTTTTATTGCTAAACAACGCAATAAACAATTTTAAACCAGACTGATAATTAAAGTAAGCTTATTAATAGTTATCTTTGATTCAGGTAAAATAAATCTAGAATTAAAACAGTTTACGGGATGATTCTGTTCAGGTTGATTAAAGAAGGCTTTCTGTTTGCGATAAACTCTATAATTGTTAATAAACTCAGGACTTTTTTATCCCTGTTCGGCATAACAATAGGGATTTTCGCTATTATTTCAGTATTCACCGTACTCGACTGGATGGAGAGATCGATTAAAGATAGTATAGCAACCCTTGGAGATGATGTTCTGTATGTGCAGAAAATGCCATGGTCATTTGATCCTAATATCGCATGGTGGGATATAATAATGTGGCCTCAGCCCGATATGGATGATTATGAGGCTATCAGAAGAAACTCAAGCAGGGCTGAAGCTGCCAACTACTCTGTTTTTTTCAGCCGGAACCTTAAGTACCTCGATCGCCTCGTAAATGATGCAATGATCTGGGCCACAACGCACGAGCTTGAGGATGTACGTAACTTTGATATTGAAGAAGGGAGGTATTTCTCGCCTTATGAGAGCAGTTCGGGAAAACCTGTTGTAGTACTGGGAGCGGTAACTGCCGAATCTGTTTTTGAGGATGTCAATCCCATTGGAAAAGAAATTAGTATTGGCGGTCACAAGGTGCAGGTTATTGGAGTGTTTAAAAAAGAAGGTGAGGGAGGACTTAGCGACAGCGGCATGGACGAGGTTGTCCTTATGCCTGTTAAATATGCCAGGAATATTGTTAACCTGCGCAACCGTTTTACAGAGGCAAACATAATTATTAAAGCAAGAGAGGGTATAAGCACCCAGGAACTGAGTGATGAAACTGTTCAGATACTCAGGGCAGCGAGGCGGCTGGGGCCGGGAGAGGAAAGTAACTTCTCGGTTAATAAGGCAAGCCTTCTTACACAGGGCTTTGAGAGTGTGTTTGCCGGAATAAATGTTGGGGGATGGATAATCGGCGGATTCTCAATCCTTGTGGGCGGTTTTGGGATTGCCAATATTATGTTTGTTTCGGTTAAGGAACGAACCAACCAGATTGGCATTCAAAAAGCACTGGGAGCAAAAAAGAGGTTTATCCTGTGGCAGTTTCTTTACGAATCCATATTGCTCTCAATTATTGGAGGTATTTTTGGCCTCTTCTTTATCTTTATCGGGACCCTGGTTGTAAACTACCTGTTCGATCTTAGTATATATCTCACCCTTGCCAATATATTTATGGCAATCTTTATTTCAGGTACTATTGGAGTTGTTGCAGGATATGCCCCGGCATATGCAGCCGCCAAAATGAATCCCGTCGACGCCATTGGCTATAGCTTTGGCTAAAGCTATGGGGGCATAGAGCCAGATGTCAGCCTTATGCCTTATGCCCTACGCCTTATGCCTTATGCCCTATTTACATCGTAAACATTGCATAAAACCCCCTCCCTATAAGCATATAGATAAGCAGGCCGATAATATCATTCATAGTTGTAATAAAAGGTCCGGTAGCAAGTGCCGGATCGATCTTGTAGCGATTCAGAATAAGTGGAATAGTGGTTCCGAAGAGAGCAGCAAATACAACCACCGAAATCAGTGAAACGCTTACTGTAATTGTAAGGGCAAAGCTATCGCTGACAAAATAATTATAAATAAAAATCAAAAGAGCCAGTATCAGTCCGTTTAGCAGAGCAACAAAAAACTCCTTGGCCAGTCTTTGAAAGGTTCTGTCTGTTTTCAGGGTATTATTTGCCAGTCCCTGAACTATTATAGCTGAAGACTGGATACCAACATTACCACCCATAGCCGCTATTAAAGGGATAAAAAAGGCCATCTCGGGATATATCTTTAAACTAGTCTCGAACCTGCCCAGAACAAGTGCTCCCAATATACCCCCGGCAAGTCCGATCAGCAGCCATGGCAGGCGGGCCCTGGTAATAGTGAAAACTTTATCACCTGATTCTACCTCGTCGATAAGACCCGAAGCCATCTGGTAGTCTTTTTCGGCTTCTTCGCGTATCACATCAACAATATCATCAATGGTAATTCTGCCAACAAGCCTTCCTATAGAATCAACAACCGGTATTGCCACCAGGTCGTATTTCTCCATTATCTGTGCTACCTCTTCAGATGATGCATCTGTTGGAACAGATATTATATCGTCCTCAATTATACTCTTTACCTTCATCGAATTATTCGAAAGAAGCATCTTCTTAAGTGATACTATTCCAAGCAATATCTTACCATCGTTTACCACGTAGAGGTAATAAACCTCATCAACCTCGTCAGCCTGCTTTCCAAGCTCTTTTAAACAGGTAAGAATTGTCCAGTTTTCATTTACCAGCACCATCTCCTTACCCATCAATCCCCCGGCGGTATTCTCATCATAGGCCAGAAGGTCAACAATATCCCCGGCCTGTTCCACATCGTCAAGGTGCAGGAGTACTTCCTGCTTCTTTTCCTCATCCAGATCCCCGATTATGTCAGCTGCATCGTCAGAATCCATGTAATCGATAAACTTCTGGGCAATAACTTCGCCCGGGAGAAGTTTCAGGAATCTCTCCCTGTCGTCATCATCAAGTTCAGCCAGCACATCAGAAGCAAGCTCTCCATCAAGCAAAAGGTATAAATAGCGAACTTCCTCTATATCCAGTTCCCTGTATAACTCTGCAATGTCAGCAGCATGAAAATCATCAATCAGGCGAAGAGAATTCTTCTCATTATTATCACCTATTGCCTGTCGCAGCTCAGAAATAAACTCCCTGCTCAAATCAAATTTCCTTGCCATAATGGATTATTTTTAATTATGTACTATTTCATCTACCCAGTTAGTAAGCTCAATAAACTCCTCAAGCGAAAGTTGTTCAGGCCTCCTGCTTAAATACTTATTAGCTGCATCGCCGATAGGGTAAGCCGATCTTAAAGAATTTCGTATCATTTTACGCCGCTGGTTAAAAGTAGCTTTTACAACACTGGTAAGCAGTTTCTCATTACAGCCCGGTTCTTCAGTATTGTTCCTTGTCATCCTTATCACTGCCGAGTTTACCCTGGGCTGAGGATTAAAAACAGTAGGTGGGACATTGAAGAGGTAATCAATATCATAATACACCTTCAGGAGCACACTCAGAATGCCATATGTTTTGCTCCCCGGACCCGCACAAATTCTTTCTGCTACCTCTTTCTGTATCATTCCGGCCAATTCAATCACTTTATTCCTGTTGGCCAGTGCTTTAAAAAAAATCTGGCTTGAAATATTGTATGGAAAGTTGCCTATTATGGCAAAGGGCTCTCTGGAATGATTCTGAAGGTCATATTTCAGGAAATCTCCCTCAATAATAGTGAGTCCACTGAATTTTTCCTCCAGGTAGCCAATCGATTCCGGATCTATCTCTATTACCGACAGGTCTTTAACTTTTCTTTCAATAAGGCATCTTGTAAGCACACCCATACCGGGTCCTACTTCCAGAACTGTATCAGTACGGTCCAGAACCAGTACATCAGCAATCTTTTTTGCGATTGTATTGTCAGTCAAAAAATGTTGCCCCAGGTGTTTCTTTGCTCTCACTACGTTCATTACGAACGCAAAATAAGCTTATAAGCACGACATTACCAACCCGGGTGATAATTATTTTAACTTACTCTTTTATTGATATTTCCTGCAATTGAAAGAGATTCGAGTCTCCTCAGGAAGACCTTTAGTGAATTATAGTACAGGCTTATAAAAAGGAGGATTGACATAAGCCATATTACGGCAACATTAAATGTAAGGGTATCTATCTTCTTCGACCCTACTATCTTGTAGGGTGCATAGAAATGTGCACGTCCGAGCACAGAGGTGGGTTCCATAAAAACAGGATCGGCTTTTTGTACCAGTAATTTTTTTGTCTCAAACAACTTTTCTGTACTGTTCTGGTTTAAAAGTATCTCTGAAAGCATTTCATTCCTGTGCCTGTCTTTAAGCTCAACCAGCTCATCTTTTCCGTATTTTGCCTCCAGCCTTATCATCTGGGTGTCTTTAACAGCAACATAGTAAAGACTGGTATTCCTGAAGTATAACCTCAGGGAGTCGAGCCTTTTCAGGGCATCTGCAACCAGGCTGGAATCAATGGATCCTGAGCCCAACCTTTCAACAATATCACTGTTATCAATCTCCGACAACTCAGAGAGCTGGCCTATATATTTTTTTAACTTATAAAGATTATCATTGTATTGCACCCTGTAACTGGGGTTATCACCTGCAATCTCACATTCCCTTAACTTTGTTACCAGCGAGGGGACCAGGAAAGAAGCATACCAGTCGTTCTGACTTATCTGCATATCCGACTCAAAAAAATTCTTTTCAAACTTATTATTCTTGAACTGCTCAACTGTAATTGCCTCATAAGCCCACCTGGTAGTCATTATATCACCAACCACCGGAACATATATCCCTCTCGTCATAGACCTGTGCAAATCATCATATTTAATCATTGCACCTCCAAGCAGCAACTGGGGAACAAGAATAAGAGGAATCAGAATATAAATACTGACCACCGATTTCATGCCGGCCGATATATTAAGTCCAAGCATATTGCCAAAACATGAAACTGTAAACAGGATAATCCAGTATCTGAATATCATCCCCTCGATTTCAAGTATTGTATTTGCAATCAGTATAAATGAAAGGGTCTGTAATCCAGACATGGCAAAAAGGAAGGCAATTTTTGAACTCAGGTAACTTAAGCGGCTTATCTCCAGGTATTTCTGCCGCTCCAGTATACGCCTGTCCTTAAAAATTTCCTCTGCACTAACAGTAAGCCCCACAAAAAGGGCTACAACAATAGCCATAAAAAGAAAGACAGGCAGGTTTTTATTGTCGGCAAGCAGATAACCTGTATCCTTGGTATATTTTGACAAAAATGCCAGGATAAAAGCCAGTGCCGGCGACTCCAGGAGGTTAATGGTAAGATATTGCCGGTCAGAGAATTTACGCAGAACATTACGTCTGAAGAATGTCTTGAGCTGAGATAACTTATCGGGTACCTTAAAAAAGCTGACCGGCAAGGCAATTTTCTGCCTTTCACCTCTGAAAGGCAGAACTGCCATATTTTTCTGGTACCTCATATACCATTCCTGGGGGCTTATCTGCCTTTCCTTCCCATGTGAGCCGTCTTCAAGTATCTGCTTATTCTCTATTAACTGAAGGATATTGTCAGTTTCAACATTGCCACAGGTTCTGCATTCACTCTCAGCTGCATTTGCAAGCGAGGTTTCAGTCTTGAAGTACACCAGGGCATCAACCGGATCGCCGTCATAAATCATATGACCACCCTTATCCAGTATCCATAAGCGGTCAAACTTTTTAAGTATGTCTGAAGATGGCTGATGGATTATGGAAAACACTAACCTTCCCTTTCGTGTCTGCCTCTTCAGCAACTCCATCACCTTGCTGGAATCATGCGATGAAAGTCCTGAGGTAGGTTCGTCGACAAATAGTATTGATGGTTCCCTCATCAGTTCCAGTCCGATATTCAGGCGCTTTCTCTGGCCACCACTTATCTTTTTATTTAATGGATCTCCTACCTGCAGGTCCCGAATCTCATCAAGCTCCAGATCCGATATAACCTTATCAACCAATCCGCGGATCTCTTCATCATTGAGGTTCCCAAAGCATAAGCGCGCATTATAATACAGGTTTGCATAAACGGTAAGTTCTTCAAGCAGAAGATCATCCTGGGGTATATACCCTATCAGTCCTTTTAATTCTTCCGAATCTGAATGAATATCGTAGCCATTAAGAAAAACCCTTCCATTATCAGGTTTCATTTTCCCGTTCATAATATTAAGCAGTGTTGATTTTCCTACGCCACTGCCTCCCATTATCCCGATCAGGTTGCCCGAATCAGCCCTGAAGCTCATCTTTTTCACTCCCTGGTCTGATTTCTTAAAGCTGTATTCTATATCATCACCCTCGAAAATAATTTTATCCGAATACTTATCACGATAGAAGTACCTGATAATTCCAGAATAATAAATAGACCTTATTGATTTTCCCTTAATGCTTACACCCTGCTCAAGAAGGTATGGCCTTCCCGGAACAACCGATCTTCCTTTAAAATAAAGTGCCTGCGAGCCAGAATACGAGAAAATAAGGGCATCAATACTTGCAACATGCAGAAAATAAAGAGTTCCTTTCAGGTTCTCTATTTCAAGTTTCTTCCAGCTGTCCTTATTTTCAAACCAGTACGAATCACTTTCCTCGCCATCACATCCTTCAGCAATCATTATACAATCGGCCGATACCTCATCAAGTCTTTCGCCCAGCATAAATGCAAAGGCATTGTCATATTCCTTTTGCGATATATTAAAGGTAGTCCCTACAATCTCAATTACCTTTCTTTCCTGGTCAGATAGTTTATCGTCTTCGTAAACAAATTCAAGGAGTTGAAGAAATACTATCATCCTCTCATCAAGGTAAAGACCCTTCCTTATCTGGCGACATATATTGGTAATCTGGAATGTTATCAGTGAACTTTCGCCGGTAATACTCTCCTCGCTCAGGTTAGCCAGTTCTTCGGTATAAAACTCATAGGTTTCCTCGAAGAGTCTTAGATACTCATCCTCCAGTTCAGGTGTGAGATAACGCTTCAGGTATCCGTGCAGAATCTTCCTGCCCCTGGAAGTTATCCCCCCGGGGTTCATGTTCGAAAGTATTGCAAATATGTGTACCAGTGCAAGTAGTACGGGTTCTCTCATAAGAGGAAAATATAAAAAAACCGCGAAGTAATACTAGTATATTTCTTCGCGGCCAGTAATAATTATTTGTTTTATGAAGTTATCTTATCTCTCAGCCTTTCAATCTCAAGGGTAATATCCTCAACATTTGTCATAGACAGACTGGTTTCAATCCCCTGGTAAATAATTCTCATCGGTTCAAAGAGTTCGAGAATTTCCTTCACATTAGGATCATCTCTGTGAGGCTCTGCAAGATCGAGAAACATCTCAAATGATTTTTTCTGCTCCAGAAGAACCTCAACAATACCATTTACATGGTAGGTAGCTTCAGAAATATGCGTGGTAATATACATCCCTTCAACCCAGGCCCCTGCAACAACCATTAATGCCTGAGACTGCTGTTCGTTTTTATGAAGATATGCATAGGTGCCGTTGAATGCATTCTCAAGAATATCAACCAGCCTGTCGCGATTATCAAAACTATCCTTTATATCATCGTATAATCTCTGGTTATAAATCTTGGCCATATTTAAATCATTGGCCAGAACCCTTATAGCATCAAGATAATTAATTACATCCTGGTTCATATTATACAGGGTTGCATAGGATAAATCTGCACCATAAACCCCCATATTAATAGCCTTGGACCTGCTGGTAACATAATGCTTGGCATTTTCAACCGGGTTTGATATCCCTATCATATAACCAACCTCCAGTTCGGTTAACATCCTGATTATATCGGCCGATGTAGGCAAGGGATATACCACATCTTCAATTTCTTCTGAAAATTTTTCTTCAATCTCAATTTTCTCCTGGTCAGAAGATTTATTTGAGCTGCATGAATTGCATGAAACAAGGCCTGTAACAGCCACGATAAATAAAGGTATTAGAACTAGTGCAACTTTTTTCATTGGATATTCTTTTATTTTATTATTGCTCTTCTGAAATATTTTTTCGTGCGCTATTTTATTTAGCTTTATAAAAATTATACAAAGATATAACTTTATTAATTCCATAAAATTATAAAATTAATCGTAATCCTTTCCCTTTATAATAAATATTATCCCCAATGAAAGCAAGGAGCTATATTATTCTGATTCTTATCGGCCTTTTATCTGCATGCAATAATGCCATTGAAGAGAAACCTGAAGTCCCGCCCGGGGATACGGTAAAAGAACCTCTTCTGGACCTGGAACAGGCTATGCGCCTGGCTAAACTGCCACTTGCCTGTGTAGGCCAGGAATACCCCAATAAACTCAACCAGACCATTACCGGTGATTCTGACCTAAAGGCACCAAGGGTGCTTCATCCTGCATTCTTTGGCTGCTTCGACTGGCACTCTTCTGTTCACGGGCACTGGTCGCTGGTTAAATTATTAAAGAATTTCCCTGATATCGACAACAGGGATCAAATTCAGAACCTTCTTCTTGAAAGGATTACAGAAGACAATATAGCAAGCGAAATAAGCTACTTTAAAGAAGAACAAAACAAGACCTTTGAAAGAACCTACGGATGGGCCTGGCTCTTAAAGCTTGCTGAAGAATTATACACCTGGGACGATCCTCTTGCCCGCAAACTATATCAAAACCTGGATCCTCTTTCCGGTCTTATTGCAGAAATGTATATTGAATTCCTGCCAAAACTCAACTACCCTATCAGGGTGGGCACCCATACTAACACTGCCTTTGGCCTTTCCTTTGCATACGATTATGCTCTTACTACCGGCAACGATGCACTGGTAAGCATAATTACTGAACGATCGAGAGATTTCTTTTTCTATGACAAAGATTGTCCTATGACATGGGAACCGGGCGGCAATGATTTCCTTTCACCCTGCCTCGAAGAGGTAAATATAATGATGAGAGTGCTCGACCAGGAAGAATTCCGCCAGTGGATTAAAAGCTTTATGCCTGAGCTGGCAAAGCCCGATTACTATCTCGAACCTGGCATCGTTACAGACCGTGGCGACGGTCAGCTTGCCCACCTCGACGGACTGAATTACAGCAGGGCATGGTGCTTTTACAACCTGGCCTCTTATCTCGACGAGTATAAACACCTGCGCAGGCTGGGCGATATCCATGTAAATCACTCACTTCCTGATATTACCAGCGGACATTACGAGGGCAGCCACTGGCTGGCCAGCTTTGCTCTTCTGGCCCTCGACAGCAGGTGATATTTTTATTAACATATATTTAGAGGCTGTCTCAAAAGTATAATATTCTTGTCATCCCGAGTTAACCGAGGGATCTAATCATCTGATAATCAGAACCCTGATTTCTCGCATTAGCTCGAAATGACAAAGATTGCGCCCTTATGAGACAGCCTCACCTTGTCTCTGCTAAGTATCTGCGGTGTCTCTGCAAGGTATCTGCAAGGTATCTACACCGTTCAAATTTTTACTTTTGTCCCAGGCATTGCGCCTTGAGCCTTTTTTCTTATATTTGAACCCCGGATTCAGACACCCGGGATATGATATACAACTTCGACTTACCTGTCGACCGACAGGGCACAAACTGTGTAAAATACGACCTTCGAAAAGAAGTTTTTGGATCTGATAAACTTATTCCAATGTGGGTTGCCGATATGGACTTCCTTACCCCTCCCTTTATAATTGATGCAATTAAAGAACGCCTTAAGCACGAAATCCTGGGATATACTGTAAGAAGGGATGAATACTTCGAAACACTTGTGTCATGGACTGAAAGACATTACGGATGGAAAATTGATAAGGAATGGATACTTTTCAGCCCAGGTATTGTGCCGGCAGTAAATATCTGTACCCTGGCCTATACAAAGCCAGGGGATAGTATAATTGTTCAACCACCGGTTTATTTTCCTTTTTTCGGTGCAGTAAAGGATCACGGCAGGAAATTACTATTTAACAGGCTAAGGGAAACAGAAGGAAGATATTATTTTGATTTTGACGACCTGAGAAAGAAAGCTGAAAGGGGAGCAAAAATGCTGATCCTTTCAAACCCTCATAATCCTGTTGGGAGGGCCTGGAATAAGGATGAGCTTGCGGAGCTTGCAGAAATATGCCTGGAATACAATATCATCATTATTAGTGACGAAATACACTCCGACCTGGTACTGCCGGGATTTAAGCACTTACCAACTGCATCCCTTTCCGAAAAAACAGCATCATTAACAATTACATGCTATGCTCCCAGTAAAACATTTAACCTGGCCGGTCTTTCCACATCTTCAGTGGTAATAAGTGATAAGGAGTTAAGGCATAAGTTTCAAAAACAAATTGACAGCCTTCATATCAGTGGAGGAAATATCTTCGGAACAGAGGCCTCAATTGCAGCTTACAGCAAAGGTGAAGAATGGCTCAGCCAGCTGCTGGACTATATCGCAAAGAACGTAAAGCTTGTTGTTGAAAAATTAAATAGCGGTGATCTGCCTCTTAGAGCAGTAATTCCGGAAGCCACCTATATGATATGGCTCGATTGCCGCAAAATGAAGATGGGCGGAAAAGAACTCAATGAATTTTTTATAAATAAAGCAGGTATCGGGATGAACGAAGGATCAATGTTTGGTCCCGGTGGCGAAGGATATATGAGAATGAATCTTGCCTGCCCCACTTCAATATTGGAAAAAGCCCTGGATAAGATAGTGAAAGCAATAAAAAATAATTTCTGACTGCATGACAAAAATCTCTAATGTAAAACTTAGCCTGGAGGACGGAACAGTGTACCGGGGAAAGTCTTTTGGCAAGCTTATACCCTCTGCCGGGGAGGTAGTGTTTAATACAGCAATGACCGGTTACCCCGAAAGCCTTACCGACCCTTCGTACCGTGGACAGATACTCTGTCTGACCTACCCCCTGGTTGGCAACTACGGTGCCCCGGGAGTGGAAGAAGAAGACGACATGTACAAATTCCACGAGTCCTCCTCTATACATATTTCCGGACTGATTGTTTCAGATTACTCCTTTGATTACAGTCACTGGAATGCCACGGAAAGCCTCCACCAGTGGCTTGAAAAAAACAATGTTCCGGGGATATATGGAATTGATACAAGGGCTCTTACGAAAAGACTGAGGGAAAAGGGAGCAATGCTGGGGAAGATCGAACCTGATGGCACTGAAACTTCACTGTACGATCCTAATAAGATTAACCTTGTAAAGGAGGTCAGCATCTCAGAACCACAGCAATACGGCAATGGCAAATACAGGATTGTACTTATCGATTGTGGAGTAAAATATAATATAATACGGAACCTGCTTAAAAGAAATACAACAATAATAAGGGTGCCCTGGGACTTTGACTACAGCAGGCTCGAATATGACGGACTGTTTATCTCCAACGGTCCCGGAGATCCGAAAATGTGTACTGAAACCATTAAAAACATAGCATCCTCGCTTCAGCAACAAACCCCGGTGTTTGGAATCTGCCTGGGCAACCAGCTGATGGCTCTTGCATCGGGCGCAGATACCTACAAACTTAAATACGGGCACAGGAGTCATAATCAACCAGTTCTGCAGGTGGGAACCGACAGGGCATATATTACATCACAGAATCATGGTTTCGCAGTAGATAATAACTCCCTCAGCAAAGAATGGGAGCCCCTGTTTATAAATGTCAACGACAACACCAACGAGGGAATGAAACACGTTTCAAAACCCTTCTTCTCAACCCAGTTCCATCCTGAAGCATCAGGAGGTCCGACAGATACAGACTTCCTTTTTGATGAATTTATCAGTATGATAGAACAAAACAAGACCCAGGAAACAGCAACGAAATGAGTTTAAATAAAGAAATACAAAAAGTAGTAATACTTGGCTCCGGTGCCCTTAAGATTGGAGAAGCCGGTGAATTCGACTACAGTGGCTCGCAGGCCCTGAAAGCCCTTAAGGAAGAAGGTGTTAAAACAGTGCTAATAAACCCTAATATTGCCACTGTACAAACCTCCGAAAAACTGGCTGATAAGATATATTTTCTGCCGGTAACCCCGCATTTTGTCGAAAAGGTAATAAAGAAAGAAAAACCTGATGGTATATTATTAGCCTTTGGCGGACAAACAGCTCTTAACTGCGGAACAAAACTTTATACTTCAGGTGTATTCGAGAAGTACTCTGTTAAGGTTCTTGGCACACCAGTTAGTGCTATTATGGATACCGAAGACAGGGAATTATTTGTGAAAAAACTCAACGAGATAAATGTAAAAACACCCAGATCCATAGCAGTAAGTACTGTAGAAGAGGCTCTTGATGCAACAGGCAAACTGGGATTTCCGATTATTATCAGGGCTGCATACACTCTTGGCGGACAGGGATCGGGATTTTGCACTAACAGGAAAGAACTTGAGCACCTGGCTGCCAAAGCTTTCTCATACTCCCCGCAGATTCTTGTTGAAGAATCGCTAAAAGGCTGGAAAGAAGTTGAATATGAGGTAGTAAGAGACAGGTATGATAACTGTATTACGGTATGTAATATGGAAAACTTTGATCCCCTTGGAATACATACCGGAGAGAGCATTGTTGTGGCACCCTCTCAAACACTTACCAACAGGGAATATCATAAACTCAGGGAACTGTCGATCAAGATTATCAGGCATATTGGTATTGTTGGTGAATGTAATGTACAGTATGCTCTCGATCCTGAATCTGAAGATTACAGGGTGATAGAAGTTAATGCCCGCTTATCAAGATCCAGCGCACTGGCATCAAAGGCAACAGGCTACCCCCTGGCTTTTGTAGCCGCAAAACTCGGTCTGGGATATGGCTTGCACGAATTAAAGAATTCTGTAACAAAAACCACTACCGCCTGCTTTGAGCCGGCACTCGACTATATCGTTTGCAAGATCCCGCGCTGGGACCTGAATAAATTCCAGGGTGTCTCGCACGAAATAGGCTCGAGTATGAAAAGTGTGGGTGAAGTAATGGCAATTGGCCGGACCTTTGAAGAAGTGATCCAAAAAGGCCTCAGGATGATCGGCCAGGGTATGCACGGTTTTGTTGGTAACCGCAACCTTTCCTTTGAGGATATTGAAAGAGAACTTTCAGAGCCAACCGATATGAGGATATTCTCAATTGCCGAAGCTTTTGAGAAAGGCTTTGATGTTGAAAGGGTATATAATCTGACCCGGATAGATAAATGGTTCCTGTATAAACTCCGCAATATAATGGAAGTTAAATCGGAACTTCTTGAATGGAATAAACTTGAGGATGTGCCGGACGAAACCCTGAAACAGGCAAAAATTTATGGTTTCAGCGACTTCCAGGTTGCCAGGCATGTACTTCAGTCTACTCCTGAAAGAATTGAAGAGGATATGAGGAAAGTAAGATCATACAGGAAATCAAAAGGAATTATTCCCTATGTAAAACAGATAGACACACTTGCAGCAGAATACCCGGCTTTTACAAATTACCTGTATATGACCTACAGTGGTTCAGAACACGACATATGGTACGAAAACGACGGGAAATCTATTATTGTGCTGGGATCAGGAGCATACCGTATAGGTTCAAGCGTTGAATTCGACTGGTGCTCGGTAAATGCAATCGATACTGTAAGGGAGGAAGGATACAGAAGCATAATGATTAACTACAACCCCGAGACGGTTAGCACCGATTATGATAACTGCGACAGGTTGTACTTCGACGAGCTTTCGCTCGAACGGGTAATGGATATTATCGATCTCGAAACGCCGGGTGGAGTAATCGTTTCTGTTGGAGGCCAGATCCCTAATAACCTGGCAATGCGCCTGCATAATTATAATGTGAAAATTCTTGGTACCAGCCCGCAATCAATTGACAGGGCTGAAAACAGGCACAAATTTTCTTCCATGCTCGATGAGCTGGGAGTAGATCAGCCTGAATGGAGAGAGCTTACAAGTGTCGAAGATATCCACGACTTTGTTAACAGGATTGGTTTCCCGGTACTTGTTCGTCCCTCATATGTTCTCTCGGGTGCTGCAATGAACGTAGTGTCGAACAAAGACGAGCTGACTCATTTCCTTGAACTTGCAGCCAGAGTCTCCAAACAGTATCCTGTGGTGGTATCCGAATTTATCGAAAATGCAAAGGAAATAGAGATTGATGCAGTTGCAAATAATGGAGAGGTAGAGGTATATGCCATCAGCGAACATGTTGAGTTTGCCGGCGTTCACTCCGGAGACGCTACAATAGTCTTTCCTCCACAAAAAATATACTTCGAAACGGTCAGGAGGATTAAGAAAATCTCCAGGCAGATAGCTAAAGAATTAAATATTACCGGGCCCTTTAATATGCAGTTCCTTGCCCGCGATAATGATATCAAGGTTATTGAATGCAACCTGAGGGCTAGCCGCAGCATGCCTTTTGTATCTAAAGTACTTAAAACCAATCTTATAGAGCTTGCAACCAGGATAATGCTGGGCGCTAAGTTTGAAAAACCACATAAATCTGTGTTCGACCTTGATTATGTAGGTGTTAAAGCTCCCCAGTTTTCCTTCTCGCGCCTGGCCAAAGCAGATCCCATACTTGGTGTTGATATGAGTTCAACAGGTGAAGTGGGCTGCATTGGAGAAAGCTTTTACGAGGCCATACTCAAATCAATGCTTTCGGTGGGTTACACCATCCCTCAAAAGGGGATACTACTGTCAACTGGTCCCGCCCGATCCAAGGTTGAACTGATAAACAGCGCAAGGGCTCTTAAGGCAAAAGGATACAGGCTTTTTGCAACAAGAGGTACTCAACAGTTCCTGCTTAACGCCGGTATAGAGACAGAGGTGGCTTACTGGCCCGATGAGAAAAATAAATCTCCAAATACACTCGATCTTATTAGACGAAGAGAGGTTGACCTGGTAGTAAATATCCCTAAAGACCTTTCTGCTGATGAGCTTAATAATGATTATTCAATAAGGCGCAGTGCCGTTGACTTTAATATACCTTTGCTAACAAATGCAAGGCTGGCAAGTGCTTTTATTATGGCCTTCTGTGATATTAAGCCGGAAGAGATGGAAGTACTGAGCTGGGATGAATATAAATAGTCATCCTTATTGATTAAGCAGTTGTAACCGGAGCGAATAAAATGAGTATAATGGTGAAGTGCTTTATTTATCTTTTTCCGCTTATCTTTGTTTTGCTATGGAAATAAAAATTCTGGAAGCCTGCAGGAATGATGCAGAAACAATAATCGACTTTCAGCAGAAAATGGCTGTTGAGACCGAAGGCATGGTATTAGACCCGATTATAATCAGTTCGGGTGTAAATGCTGTTTTTAAGGACCCGTCAAAAGGAAGATACTATATTGCGGCAGATAATAATAAAGTTGTTGCCTCCTTACTCATTACCTACGAATGGAGCGACTGGCGAAATAGTTACATCTGGTGGTTCCAGTCAGTATACGTACTGCCCGAATACAGGAGAAAGGGCATCTTCAGCAGAATGTATGATTTTATAAAATACCTGGCATTAAGCAATAAAGTTGCCGGACTGAGACTTTATGTAGAGTCGGACAACAGGACTGCTATGAAAACATACGAGGCAATGGGTATGAATGGAGATCATTATAAGCTGTTCGAATGGCTTAAATAAAATACCATGCTCCTGTTTGTCCTGGTACTTCTTCCCTATATCCTGCTAATCTCTTATGCAATTTTTGGTCTGCTCAAACCGGGACTGAAGTACTGTACCGTGAATAGCCCGGAGACAGACCTGCAACTACCTTTTGTATCGGTAATTGTAGCTGCCAGGAATGAAGAAGATTGTTTACCTGCACTGATTAACGACCTGCAGCAGCAGGGCTATCCTTCGGGGAACTATGAAATAATAATTGTTGATGATAATTCGACAGACCGCACTCCCCGGATTATTAAAGAATCTGAAGGAGTCTTATACCTGCATTCAGACGGCAGGGGTAAAAAACACGCGATTTCGATGGGATTGGACCACGCAGGAGGTGAGCTTATTCTTACTACTGATGCCGATTGCCGTCTGGATCCTGATTGGATTCTGACTCTTGCCTTATGTTATAATAGATTCTCTCCAGCTTTAATTATCGGAAGTGTTGATCCTGCAGGGGGAAAGAGTATTTTTTCCAAACTTCTGGAGTTGGAGTTTGCCAGCCTGCAGGCGGTAACTATAGGGATGGCAGCAGCAGGCAGGCCGCTTATGTGCAATGGAGCCAACCTGGCATTCAGGAAATCTTTAAGCACCAGGTACCTTGAGCAAACAAAGAGTAAATTATTATCGGGCGATGATGTATTCCTGCTTCACCATGCAAAAAAATCTGGCGGAACAATTATTGTTACAGACCAGGCCGAAGCAACTGTAAAAACAAGAATGCCCGGTAGTGTTTTTCAATTTTTCAGGCAGCGGGCCCGCTGGACTTCCAAATCATTTCACTACAGCGATACTGATACTATCATAAGTGCATTGGCCACAGCTCTTGCTAATTTTGCGATAGTCGCTGCATTTATAACGGCTATTATTATTCCGGGTTTCAGAATCTTATTAATCCTGCTTTATATCCTGAAATTAATACCTGATATAATTCTCCTCGCGGTATACCTTAAAAGAAAAAGGAAAATAAATTTACTTGGCTGCTTCCTGCCCTTATCAGTTATTTACCCTTTTTACATAGTCCTTACTTTCCTGATCAGCCTGTTACGGCGACCTATCTGGTAGGATTGGAAGAATACCTGTAGCCTCGCCTACAGATCACGTTTTTTTACAAGCAGCCACGTAAGAAATCCAAATAATATCACGTATACAGCAGCCATTACAATATTGGTAGACTGTGGTAATTGTTTCACCATCAGTCCAATCTGTTCGAAGGATAAGGCATCCGGATCCATATTACCTCCCTGCGAAGCCAGCTTGAGAAATTCGGGTACAGGTGTAAGGTGCCTGATAATCTTTACCGGCAACCATACCCTTACCTCCGGGCCCATCAGGAGTCCGGCAAGGGGTTCAATAAAGATAAAGTACAGAAGGTATAATATAATAGCCAGTGCATTAGAGCGGAAAAGATTTACAAACAGCAGCCCAAGTACCATATATCCAATCGCCTGCAGGAAATACACCATCAGAATGCCGCTGTTCTGAAATATCAATCCAAATGACAGGTCCCTGGTATAGGCAAATCCAAATATAAGTCCTGCAACAATAACCAGCAGCAGTCCGAATATGGCAAGCGAAAGCACCAGCAGTCCCTTACCGGCCAGCCACTCATCCCTGCTCAGACCCGACAGTACCTGTTGTCTGAACGATCTGGATGCAAACTCGTTACCTGTAATCACTATTACCATTATTGCCAGCAGAACATTGAACCAGCTGGCTACCCAGGAAAAAGTCTGCCATATATTCGGGAATCTGAAAATATTTCTCCACGAAAAACCTGGTACTGAAACGTCAATCCTCGACATTACGAACAGTACAAGAAGAAACAATACGCTTGTTAATATAAGGATAACCTTAAAAAAATTGTACGGAGCTACTTTAGCCCACTCCAGTTTTACTATTTTTTGCATTTTTAGCTTTTGTTTTTTACAAGTTCAAGGAATTGCTCTTCGAGTGTGCTCTTTCTTACTCTGAGTTCATTAATAACTATTCCCTTTTCATATGCCACCCTGTTGATGGCTCCCGCATCGTATCCTTCAGCCGGTACTACCTCAAGCGAGTTTCCGCTAAGCGAAACACTTTTTGCTATACCCGCCTCTTCAATCTCTTTCTTTAGCTTTAATATGTCTTCTGCCCCAACCACAACTATATCATCGGTCCGGAGTAATTCTTCAACTTTACCAGAAGAAATAACCTTACCGTTCTTGAGCACACCAACATGAGTACAAACCTTTTCCACTTCGTCGAGTATATGGCTGGCCATAATAATGGTTTTGCCTTTCTCCCTTTGCATAAAAATAAGTTTTCTTACCTCTGCTATACCTTCAGGGTCGAGGCCATTGGCAGGTTCGTCAAGTACCAGTACTTCAGGATCACCCAGCAAGGTTGATGCTAAAGCCAGCCTCTGCTTCATTCCCAGCGAAAGAGTATCAAACCTGTATCCGCGTCTCTTTAAGAGGCCGGTCTCATCCAGAGCACGGTCGATTTCGCCGGTATCCACCTCTCTTATCCTTGCAATTACTTCCAGGTTCCTGCGAAGAGAAAGATAGGGAAGGAAATTAGGCACCTCCAGCAGGCACCCTATTCTCTTATAGGTAGAGCTGCTGGCAGAATTGCCGAACCACCTGAACTCGCCGCTATCCGGTTTAAGCACCGACATTACCATACCCAGGCTTGTGGTCTTGCCACTGCCGTTAGGTCCAAGCAAACCATAGGCTGTCCCTTCTTCAATTTCAAGGTTAATATTCTCAGCAGCTACAATTGAACCGAATCTCTTGCTCAGGTTTATTGTTTCTAATATCATATTCTGTGTTTTATAAAAGACGTCCGAAATTAGGAAATGTGGCTTTCAATTGCAAAAAAGTGAATTAGAGTGACTAGAGTGACT
>JAZBNV010000037.1:0-4269 GCA_036350795.1 Marinilabiliaceae bacterium | reverse complement strand
CGTTTACCGTTTACCGTTTACCAGAAATCATCCTGTCTTTTAACAAAACTTTAATGTCATTTTTTATATGTCTCAGGAATTATTGCAATACATTTGTAATAGAAATAAAACTAAAACATATTATGAAACGAGCATTATATTTTTTAAACATAAATATCACAAAAGAATATGCTTAAAAAATATTATGCGAGAGCGAAGCGGTTCCATTCGTTCTCAAATTTTTAATTAATTTATTGTCAGGTCTTACAAAATTTTAAACGAATGAAAAGAATAAAGTCAGTAATAATTGCTACTGCAGTAATACTTGTATTACAATCATTTGCTATTGCTAATCTTGCTCAGCAGATACCAATTGACCCTTCTGTAATAATTGGAAAGCTTGATAACGGATTAACCTATTATATAAGACATAACGAAGAACCAAAAGAAAGAGCCAGCTTTTATATTATTCAGAATGTAGGAGCACTGCTCGAGAATGACGATCAGAATGGCCTTGCCCACTTTCTTGAGCATATGGCCTTTAATGGAACAGAGCATTTCCCCGGAAAAGGTATTCTGAATACAATGGAGAAACACGGCGTTGCCTTCGGACGTAATGTTAATGCCTATACTTCATTCAATGAAACAGTTTATAACCTGAGTGATGTACCTGTAAATGTTCCTGGACTTGTAGACACCTGTCTGCTGGTTCTTAATGACTGGTCTAACTATCTGCTTCTTACCGAAGAGGAAATTGATGCTGAACGTGGAGTAATAAGCGAGGAATGGAGAACAAGAAGAGATGCCAATTTCAGGATGAGGGCTAAATACTTCCCAAGCCTTATGGGTGATTCAAAATTTGCCGAAAGGGATGTTATTGGTGACTTAAACGTAATTAAGAACTTTGACTATAAAACATTAAGGAATTTTTACCACGACTGGTACAGAACAGACCTGCAGGCAATTGCAATTGTAGGAGATATTGATGCCTCTGAAATTGAAATTAAAGTAAAAGAGCTTTTTAGTAAAATTCCTGCTGTTGAGAACCCTCAACCCAGGCCTTTCTTTGATATCCCGGACCATAATGATACCAGGTTTGTGGTAGCAAGCGATCCTGAGGCATCCCAGAATATGATCAACATCTTTATCAAGCATCAGGCTACTCCCTCTGATAAAAAAGATGCAGGCTATCTGAGAAATCAGTATATAGCAAATCTCTTCAACGCTATGACAGGAGCAAGAATTACAGAGTTGCTGCAGAAGGGTGAACCACCTTTTATAATGGGCAGCATAAGTTTTGGTTCCTTCCTTAGAGGCTATGATGTACTAAGTATAGGTGTTGCATCCAGTCCTGAAAATGAAGCAAAGGCTTTAAGGGCAATCTACACCGAGACAGAAAGAATAAAAAAACATGGATTTATGCCAGGTGAATTCCAGAGAGCAAAATCAAACCTGCTTACGTCTATGAAAAGTAATTATGAGCAAAGAGACAAAATCCACAATGATTCCTATATCGCTGGAATGCAGAGTCATTTCTTAAGCGGAGAACCACTCACATCTCCGGAAATGGACTGGCAGATTGGGCAGGTGCTTCTTGAATCTCTGAGCGTTGAAGATATTAACGCTGCTAAAGACACATGGATTTCAGAAGAAAACAGGGTTATTATTGTTATGGGTCCGGAAGATGCTGAACACATTGACCAGGATAAGGCCTTTTCAATACTTAAGGAAGTTGAGCAGGCTGAAATTGCCCCATACGAAGATGTTGAAATTGCCACCACGCTAATATCTGATAAACTGGCAGGTTCTGCTATAGTTACAACCACGGACCTTGATGAGTTTGACGCAACAGAATGGAAACTTTCAAATAATGCAACAGTAATCTTCAAACATGCAGATTTTGAAAAGGATAATGTTGCAATTACCGGTTTCAGTAAAGGAGGCATGTCGGCCATCTCAGACGCGCAGCTTGAAACAGCAATGATGCTGCCCCAGTTTATCGGATCGTTTGGGACAGGTGATTTTGACGCCATTGCTCTCAGGAACTCCCTTACCGGCAAAAAGGTAAGTGTTCAGTCTAATATTGGTGAACTTACTGAAACTATAAGTGGTTCATCCACACCTAAAGACTTTGAAACAATGATGCAGCTTGTCTACCTGAACTTTGAGAAGCCAAGGTTTGACAAGCAGGCTTTTGATGCCTTATTCAGCAGGTATAAGGCCTTCCTTCCCAATATCGAGAATGATCCCGCTAAGATAATGTCAGATTCATTGCAATTGATTATTACAGACTTCCACCCGCGTACCAGGCTACTTAACACCGGCTTCCTGGAGCAGGTTAAGTTTGAAGATATGGAAGAACTGTATAAGGACAGGATAAAAGATGCAGGAGATTTCGTTTTTATAATAGTCGGGAATATAGATAAAGAAACTGTAAGGAAAAATGTTGAATATTATATTGGTTCACTTACTGACGATCCACGAAACGAGTCCTGGACCGACCACAATGTAAGACAGCCTGAAGGACGAGTTGAAAAAAAGATTGAGATTCCGCTCGAAACAGAAAAAGCCAATGTTAATATCCTGATAAGGAACGATTTAAGTTATACCCCGGAATCAAACCTTTACCTGAATATGCTTAAAAGTATCCTTGAGCTGAGATATACAGAAGAGATACGTGAAAAAGAAGGAGGTACCTACGGAGTAACGGTTGGTGCAGGCAACAGTCATTTTCCTGCAGAAGAAAAAACGCTTCAAATGGATTTTGATACGGATCCGGAAAAGGCGGATTACCTGAAATCAATTATTTTCAGAGAGATTGAGAAGATAGCTGAAAACGGTCCAACCGATGAAGACCTTGATAAGGTTGTTAAGAATCTTAAAAAGAACCGTGAACAGGCAAAAGAGCATAACAGCTACTGGATGAATACAATCTATAATTATTATTATCATGGCATTAATGGTAATGATCCTGAGAATTTCGATAAAATTGTTGATCAGGTAACAGTCGGGGATATAAAGAAATTTACAACGGAATTTATGAATGATCCCGATATTGTAGATGTGGTATTTGTGCCAAAAAAATAACAAATCTCAAATATGTAAAAAGATGGTGCAGGCTTATGTCCGCACCATTTTTTTTGTATCATGTCTTTTCGATGCTATTCTGTGCGGTCCCTCCGGGACCGGCGGTAATGGGATTGCTCCACCGATCTGCTATTCTGTGGGGTCCCTCCGGGACCCTGTGCCAGGTACATTACCAATTCTGGTGCCGGAGGCACCCAATAAAATAGCAAAGAGTTACGACACCAACAACACCACAGCCCCGGCGGGGCTGAATAATGACCCTTTGCACATCCTGGCGATATCATGTATGAACACTCCGGGACCCTCTGCCAGGTACATTACTAATTCTGGTGCCGGAGGCACCCAATAGAATAGCAAAGAGTTACGATACCAACAATATCGCAGCCCCGGCGGGGCTGAATAATTCAATCAGGTATAAAGATATTCCTTCTTATACTCTACATTATACTTATCCAAAAACTCTATTAATTCTTCCTGGAATGTTCTCTTCCTATGATGCTCATGCTGATTCTCGACATATTTAATAAGATTGTCAACAGAATCCTGCGAATATGTAAAAGCTCCATAACCTACCTGCCACCCTGGAAAATTTTGATATAAGCTTTTGTTGCTTTTCATAAAATCTCCCGAACCTTGTTTAATTTCCTTAACGATGTCCGATAGTGAGACTGTCTTGTTCAGACTAAATACTAAATGTATATGGTTCTTATAACCTCCAACTTTATATGGATGGCAGCCTTTATTCTTAAGTATTCCAGCCATATATTTGAACAGGCTTTCCTGATTTGTGGCAGTCATGAATGCAATATGGTTCTTGCTACCAAATACAACCTGATACAGAATTTGTGTATAAGTAGACATAATTATAAGATTTGATTCAGCGATATACCAAATATATGAAAAATATTCAGCCCCGCCGGGCTGATATTGTTATTTTTTCACCGATCTGCTATTCTATGTGGTCCCTCCGGGACCGGCAGTAATGGGATTACTGCACCAACCTGCTATTCTGTGCGGTCCCTCCGGGACCGGCGGTAATGGAATTACTCCACCAATCTGCTATTCTGTGTGGTCCCTCCGGGACCGGGGATATGGAATTACTCCACCTATCTGCTATTCTGTGTGGTCCCTCCGGGACCGGCGGTAATGGAATTACTCCACCTATCTGCTATTCTGTGTGGTCCCTCCGGGACCGGCGGTAAT
>JAZBNV010000036.1:0-17101 GCA_036350795.1 Marinilabiliaceae bacterium | reverse complement strand
GGGATAATCCTCCTGGGCCAAAAGGGATACAGGCCTAAGAATAGCAAGGAGTGCAAGTAGAATAAGTGTCTTTTTCATATCTGGTTGTTATAAGTTAAGGCTTATGCTATTTAGCTGAAAGAAACAGTCTGTACTATTTAATTTATCAATGTGGTTATAAATATATAAAGGTCCCGGTAAGTGTTTGTAAGTCTTTAAACTGATTTTAAGTACATGTTAATGATGAATATCCGGTACATAATTTATAGATGCTGTTAAACAGCAGCTTCAAGGCCATGTATTTCGAATGATTATTTATGTTTGTATAAATTTAAACTAGCTATGAAAAAAATACTTCTACTCTTTGCATTTGTCTCAATATCATTGAGCATGTTTTCGCAGAAAGCAGATTTCAAATCTGCCGATAAATTTCGCAGTTCCAATATGAGCCCCAAAGTGGGTGACCTTAGCGTAAGGGCTAACTGGATACACGAATCCAATAAATTCTGGTATTCCTATAAAACTTCAGAAGGTAAGAATTTTTATTATGTTGATGCTGATGCCAGGAACAGGAAACTGCTTTTTGACAGGAACTATATGGCTGCCGAAATACATAAGTTATTACACAAGCCAATTAATGAACTGGATCTGCCTATTACAGAACTGGAGTTTGAGAAGGAGAGCACTACAAAATTCACCTTCCAGGTTGATTCAATAAAATTTCTGTATAACCTCAGCAGCAAGGCTCTGGTTCTTAAAGACACAATCTCGAAGGAAAAAGACCAGGCCAGGTGGGCCAGCTATTCTCCCGACAGTACCTGGATAGCTTTCGCAAAGAATCATAACCTCTTTATTATGAAGGCCAATGATCCTGACAGTGTTGAGATTCAGCTTACTACCGATGGGGTTCTGCATTATGGCTACGAAGGTTACAGGTCTGATACAACAAAGGACAAGAGAGTGCGAAGTGGTGCAAGGTGGTTTGAAGATGAAAAGAAACTATATATTACCAAAACAGACTCGAGGAAAGTAAAGGACCTTTTTGTTATAAATGCTTTAGCTAATCCGAGGCCTGAGCTTGAGACTTATAAGTACGCAATGCCGGGAGAGGAGAACGTTCCTCAACACGAACTTATCATTTTTAATGTTGAGAATAAAGAAAGAACAGATGTTGACGTAAAGAAATGGAAAGACCAGACCCTGGGTGTATACTGGACCTCGCAGGAAGCATCAGACAGGATGATTGTTGTAAGAAAAAAGAGATCGCTGAAAGAGCTTGAAGTTTGCATGGTTAATGCCAATACGGGTGAACTGAAAGTATTATTCAACGAAAAGACAGATCCTTATTTCAATAACGAATATGCCCAGCTTTCGGTACTGAACGAGGGTAAGGACATAATATGGTGGTCGGAGCGCAACGGATGGGGTCAGCTTTATCTTTACGACGATATGGGAAATATTAAGAACCAGATCACTGATGGCTATTTTGTTACCGGGAGAATTCAGAGGATCGATACACTGGGACGCCAGCTTTATGTAGAGGGTTTTGGCCGCGAACAAGGCATTCATCCTTACTATAGCATGATCTACAGGGTTTCGCTCGACAGGAAGGGAATGAGCCTCCTGACAAAAGAAGATGCAACGCATTCGTTTTCAATGTCTAAAACCAATAAATACTTTGTTGATACCTATTCGAGAGTTGATCTTGTTCCAAAGTCAGTACTGAGAGATAGCAACGGCAATGTAATTCTTGATCTTGAAGAAGCAGATATCAGCCAGCTTTACCCGACCGGCTGGCAAATGCCGGAGCGTATTACTGTAAAGGCAAAGGATGGTATAACAGACCTTTATGGTGTAATGTATAAGCCATTTAAACTTGAAGCAGGCCGGAAATACCCTGTTATCTCCTATGTTTATCCCGGTCCGCAAACCGAATCGGTTCCTTATTCTTTCACAGTAAGCGGAGGTTATAATGTGGCACTCGCGCAGCTGGGCTTTGTTGTTGTTAATTTTGGTCACAGGGGAGGCAGCCCGATGAGAAATCATTATTATCATACCTACGGCTATGATAACCTGAGGGATTATGCTCTTGCCGACGATAAGTACGGTATAGAGCAGCTGGCAGATAAATATGATTTTATCGATGTTGACAGGGTTGGTATTTATGGTCATTCAGGTGGCGGATTTATGTCTACGGCAGCCCTGCTTTCATACCCCGATTTCTATGACGTGGCTGTGTCATCTGCCGGTAACCATGATAATAATATTTATAACCAGTGGTGGGGTGAGACTCATCATGGAGTTAAAGAAGTGGAGAAGAAGGTAAAAGCTAAAAAGGATGGCGAAGAGAATTCAGACTCGACAAAAGTGGCAGAAACCGAAATCACTTTCAAAGCCAAAATACCTGCTAACCAGGACCTGGCAAAGAACCTTAAGGGGCACCTGCTTCTTGTGCACGGCGATATTGATAATAATGTTCACCCCGGTAACTCCATAAGGGTGGCAAATGAGCTTATCAAAGCCAATAAGAGGTTTGATTTTATGTTAATGCCGGGGCAGAGGCATGGTTTTGGAAACTACAGGCCATATTTTGAGACTATGATGTGGTACTATTTTGCCGAACACCTGCTTGACGATTACAGGAACAACGTTGAACTTATGGATTTTTAAAAAACTAAATAACAGGAACGTGAAACATCACGTTCCTGTTATTCTTTTTACTCTGCGCTGCCCAGAACGCTTTCTTTCTGACCCCGGAGTAACTGGATCTGGCTGAGGATAATCTCGGTTATATATTTTTTAGTGCCGTCTTTGTCCTCATAGTTCCTGTAAACAAGCCTGCCTTCAACTGCAACTTCCTTGCCCTTTGTAAGGTATTTCTCTGCAATTGTAGCCAGTCCGTTCCAGGCTACAAGATTGTGCCACGAAGTTTCACTTATCCTTTCACCTGCATCATTTTTATAAGATTCGGTTGTTGCCAGCGAAAACTTTGCAAGTCTCCGGCCTTTTTCCAGTTCCTTTATTTCGGGATCTTTTCCAAGGTTCCCGATTAGCATTACTTTGTTGTTAAGGTTTGTCATGATAGAAAGTTTTGGTTTAACATTCAATTACATCTACAAACCTAAGCAGGGAAAAGGGTACAACCCGGTGCTTAATTATTTATATATGTTTACTAAGCGTTTAAAATCGCTTAGCTTATTAAAAAGTAAGTGTGAGTGCTGCACCTCCCGGTGATGGACTGAAGTTCAAGGTGCTGTTATTCAGGCTCTTCTGGAGAAGGCTGTTGTTGTGGCCCTTGTTCAGAACCCAGAATACATCGGCCAGCCAGATGGCTGCACCCAGGGTATAAAAAATCTCTGAATCGTGTTTGAAGTATTTATAGTGTGTATCGCCGGCAAGAATAATAGTTTCCTCCCGGCTTATCCAGCCTGATCCCTGGACGTATTCTCTCCTGATAACTGTTGATTCGTAATAATCCACCCACCTGTCTCTTTGGGAGTTGTAGCCCAGTGCAATAAAAGTCCCCACAGAAGCAAGTCTGATATAGGGTTTGAAAACCATTTTCCTGGTATCGGCAACGAAATAATCGCCCAGTCCCGGTATCAGCATTGAAAGAAACATTTTCTCGGGACCTCCCCTTGGAATTTTTTCACTTGTGACACCGTCGATAATCATATAGGGTTTAATACCCTTATTCAGCTTATCATATTCAGCTGAATATTTCCATCTTATGGTTTTGCCGCTGCCCCCCGGTATATCTTCGCCTATATCACCATATACAAGCTCAGGAACTATAACATCATTATCGCTGGTAATAAAACTCAGGTTGATACTATGAAGGGTGTCGGGTGAGGATCCTTCGATATCATAGCTAACTATAATATCATTATCCTTTACACCCAGCCTCAGATTTTTTATCAGGGCATTATCTTTCGATTGGGCCTGCAACATGGTAGCACAGGTCCATAGCAAGAGTGATATCAGTCCCGTCCTCCTCATAGGGAATTATAGTAGTTAAGCGTTTTCTCAAGATCAAAGTCCGTGCGGAAATTTATTTTATTCTCTTTTATAAACAGAGCAATTTCGTTTTCCCTGTCTTTCATAAGCTCAAGTATCTCCTTCTTTTTTGCAGGTAGCTTCCGGGCAGCTTCATTATCCCCGCTCCTGTAAAAAATTTCATTCTTCAGGGTATAGTGATTCCGCCCATCTCCTCCGCCACCCATGTAGTTAGATACATAGCTGTTATTTACAATAGCAACATAGTATCTTCTAAGCAGCTCAATTCTGCCCTCACAGATAACTTCAAAATAAGACGACGACAGGTATTCGTTTTTGCCATTATAATAGAGATAGAAGGAATAAATGTATTTCCTGTTCCCAACCCTGGCCTCTTTCAGTTTGAATGGCTGAATTATTGCCATCTTCTTGCCTTTATTGAATATCTCAAGTTCGTTTGAGTAGGCATTAAGCCTGAGATGATCAGAAACCACACTGTTTGTCTCCTTAAAAGAAATGGTGCCCACGGTCCAGTGGTCATCAGCGTAGGGACTGCCATAGACCTTTGCTTCTTCATCCTCATTACCCGAAGCATACATCCTGAAATAATCGCTCATATTCTGTCCGCTTACATAAACTGTTGATACCTGTGGAAACGCAGGCAACAGTATAAGAGAAAACAATATGCTCAGGAGTGCTCTCATTATTCAAATTTAGCGAATCAAAAATATGCAAAATATCAATGTGTGGTAGAAAGTACCTTCCATTTTTTCAGGTTTCACACTTAAGCAGCTACTGTTGTTTGGCAAAGTCTTGCTGGAACCAGGCTGCCTTAAAACACATTTTTATTATATTTATAAAAAAATGTGTGATGTCTGAGAGGGTATGTCTCGATTGTGGCGATAAGTTAAAAGGCAGATCTGATAAAAAATTCTGTTCTGATTCGTGCAGGAATAATTACAATAACAGGATGAACCGCGATATGAACAGTTTTGTTCGGAACGTACATTCTGTTTTAAGAAAAAACAGGCGGATTCTTGCTGAATTATATGATATGGGTAAGCGTAGAGTACATATTGATGCTCTTATAGTTACAGGATATAATTTTAATTTTATTACCCAGCTGGTTGAGCCGGACAGCGGCAAAATAAGCAGATACTGCTTTGAATACGGGTACAGGGAGCTGGATGATAATTATATTGAACTGTTGAAGAATACAACTTTTGAAGCCTGATTTACGTATCTTTATAACTTAAACCAGTAAATTCCGGATTATGAAGTCTTTCAGATCTATTGCATTTTTTCTTTTGCTTCCGCTGTCAGCAGTAGCACAGGATTCTTATCTGTCGATTGGCCTGGGTGCAGCCCTGCCACGGGGTGAATTTGCAGCCACAGAAAACATTACAGGTAGTGGCTATGCATTCTCAGGATTTGCTATTGAGATTGATGGTACTTATTTCCCGGGATCAGTCTTTGGTATTGCGGGGATGTTGGGCTTCGGTTCGTTCTATACTGACCAGGATGCCTACCTTGATAATCTTGAGTACTCAATAATTTCAGGCGGAAACCTGATCGGGTTTACATGGCCGTCGGATGAAGAGATTGATTATACTGCCGGGTTCTGGAATTATATTAATTTCCTGGCCGGACCGGAGCTTTCGCTAAGCTTCTGGCGACTGCAGCTTGGATTGAAAGGACTGGGTGGGGTATCTGTTCTTATTTCACCCAAAAGGGAGCTTGAATATGCAGATGCAGCTAACAATTTCAGTGCACTTACGAAAGGTACTGATCTGTCGTTCTCTTACCTTTATGGTGGCAGCCTGATGTACAGGCTCAGGTCGGGCACTGCACTCAGACTCTCTGCCGACTACCTTACAACAAAGGCTGATTATAAATATAGCTTTGCAGCCGAAACCCCCCTGAGTGACTACGAGGAGAATGCCAGCTTATCAACTGCTGTTGAATCGCTGCAATTGCTTATAGGGCTTACATATACATTCTGACTTACTGCAGGGCTGCAAAATAGCCACGGTAGCTTATCGGATCTATCTTCGGATGATATATATTAACGGTGCATCTGCCACTGTTACTAACCAGTATGTCAAACTTAAATGCATCGTTATTTTGTTCTATCCTCATGCTGACAAGGGTGTTGCCATTCTTTTTCTTAACGATCGACCGTTCAGTAATCTGTCCACTCATATTGATGCCTGAAATACCCCGTAAGTCGTATGATCTTCCCATGTAGGCCAGGTTTACCCTGGCTGCATCTCCATTCACTTTAATATAGTTGGCTGTCTCGCTCAGGTACAATTGTCCTCCCCGTCGCAAATTCATTTTTTCAGCTTTAATTACATAATGCTGGTTTTCGAGCAGACTGTGAATCATAGCACCACGAAGCTCATTTGCCTCTGCCCGGCTAAGTTTAGCTGACGACGAACAGGACATAGTGATCAGCGCCAGTATTGCTGATAAAAATAATATATTGTTTTTCATGACTCTGCTTTTCCTTAAAGGAAGCAAAATCTATGCCAAGCGGAACAGGGGAGACGGTCTACAGATAATACCTTACTCTTGCCTCCCTTCGGCCTGAATTATTACCACTCCGTATTTGCAAGCTCCCACATATTCAGGAAACTTATCTGAACAACTTTCTGGAATATATCCCAGTCGAGAGTTGATACTTCGTCAGCCGGGGTATGATACTCCTCACGATGTCCAGGTTTTATTCTTGTTGTGGGTATCTTCCTGGCAGTAAATGAAGCGTGGTCGCTTCCTCCCGGTATGCTTTCTGTTTCAAGGTAATCAGGTTCAAGAGCAATATTAAATTCCTTAATATGCTTTTCCGAAAGCAGCTGCATATTTGGTGCATTCGGGGTATAGGAGATAAGAGCCTTATTGGGTTCATCATCCGACACATACCTGGAAATCATATCAAAATTGAGATGAAGTTTAATATTCTCAAGTGGCAGAGTGGGATTCTCTACAAAATATCTTGAACCGAGTAAGCCTTTTTCTTCGCCAGTCCATAGTGCAAAAACAATTGTCTTTTCAGGTTTTATTCCGGTTGCCTTTATTGCCCTGGCTATTGTCATAACTCCAACAGTACCCGATGCATTGTCGTCGGCACCATTGTAGATTGAACCATCTCTCATCCCCACGTGATCGTAGTGGGCTCCTATCACTATTGCTTCGTCAGTATTTTTTCCTTCTATATAGCCGATAATATTCCTGACCTTAATAAATTTTGTTGTCACGCTGCTGCTTATCGTAAGCGTGGTATTGAAATCCCTGGATGCTTTCTTAACACTTCCTCCACTGAAGGCGCTGATATCAATCCCTGACCCGGCCATTATACTTTTTGCGGCTTTAAGCGTAAGCGTAACTTTTGGAAAATATTCCTTGCTATCTTCTTCGGGAATGCTAAGACGGGTTCTTGTCCTTCTTCCGCCTCTTTCTGCAGGTGACTTAACCAGGAAATCGGGAGTCTCGGCCCATATAGATCCGTCTGTATTGGCAGGATTTACTTCGATTATTCCCACTGCCCCCAGCTCCAGTGCAGAAGCATCCTTGGTCATTGATGCCCTGTAGCCTGCATATGCCGACGTCTCCTGTCCGTCTGTCGAAGGAACTCCTGCCAGCCGCAGTATGATTTTTCCTTTGATATCAAGGCCTTTAAAATCATTATAGGCACTTTCATCGTTGCGGTAACCATAACCTACAAATATTACCGGGGCAGTAATGCTACCTCCCGGGTATGAGGGGTTGCTTACATAATCAACATTCTCTTCAAGGAAAAGAGTTCTTGTAACTCCCTCCCTGCTTGTTGTAACGCTCATTGAGTTTTCACCGGCAATGGTGGTCATTAAACTGAAATTCTGGAAATAGCTCCTTTGTGCCCCCGATCTTCCTGTCCTGGTATCCCGGCTGTATATCGGATCACCCCCGGGCTCAACACCATAGAGCTCGAGCATGCTGGCAATATAATCCCCGGCCATATATTCTCCTTCCGACCCCGTGTCGCGGCCTTCCGTCCAGTCTGAGGACAGGAAGCCGGTCTGAGCTTTAAGTGCACTTACAGTTATCTGATCCAATCCGTTCTTCTTATTTAGGAGCTGGGCATTTGCCGACAGGCTTACAGCAACAAGTACAATAACTATTAGGCATATTTTTTTCATAGTAATATTTTTTAGAAAAGTAAATATAGACAGAATTTCACAGGCCAGGAAAACCGTAGCCAATAGTTTAACATAAATTAACCTGAGATTTCTTAGTACCTGTTTGTGCACTTTCAATCGCTAAATAGCATATATTTGGAAAATATTAAATGAAATGCAATGAAAATCTTAAAAATTATCCTGCCTGGAATGCTCTTGTTTTTGCCTCTCCTGTTAAATGCACAGAACCCTGTTAGCTATGAGCATGGCTATTATGTAAAGACCGGTGATATGGCACCTGATTTTAAGATTGTACAGGACGACGGTAAGGAATATATGCTTTCTGATCTCAGGGGAAGTGTTGTAATGCTTCAGTTTACTGCCAGCTGGTGCAGTGTGTGCAGGAAAGAAATGCCATTTATTGAAAATGAGATATGGCTGACTGGCAGGGAAAAGGGCCTTAAGGTAATTGGAATTGACAGGGATGAGCCACTTGAAACAGTAAAAAGCTTTAAAGAGAAAATGAAAATTACCTATCCGCTGGCACTCGATCCCGGTGCTGATATATTTGGTCTCTTTGCCGAAAAGAAAGCCGGTGTTACAAGAAATGTTATTATTGACCGGGATGGCAGGATTATCTTTCTTACAAGACTTTTTGAGAGAGAGGAGTTTGATGAGATGAAAAAAGTAATTTTTAATGAACTGGGTCTCTAAGTTATGGTTGATCTCCAGGGCGGCAAGCGGATATTACTTGTAGATGATGAACCCGATATTCTCGAGTTTCTTTCGTATACACTTCGCAGGGAGGGATTTGAAGTAGAAACTGCAACGAATGGGAATGAGGGTTTGCGCAAAACACATGAATTCAAGCCACATCTGATTCTGCTGGATGTAATGATGCCCGGTATGGATGGAATTGAAGTCTGCGAAAAAATAAGATCTGAGCCAGACCTCGACAGGGTTATTATATGCTTTCTGACTGCCCGCAGCGAAGACTACTCGCAGGTGGCCGGTCTGGAGGCAGGTGGGGATGATTATATAATTAAACCGGTAAAGCCTAAAATTCTGCTCAGCAGGCTGAAAGCTTTATTAAGGCGACAGGCAGGGTCTGAAAGTTACCTGGGTTACGAGGGCTCAGTTAAAGTTGGTGATGTAGAGCTCGACAGGGAGAGGTTTGTAGTTATAATACGAAAAAGAGAATTTATACTGCCCAGGAAAGAATTCGATCTTCTCGCTCTTTTAATGTCACGACCGGGAAAAGTGTTTACACGTAACGAAATATTTGAGATGGTGTGGGGCAATGATATAATTGTTGGTGACAGAACTATAGATGTACATATCAGAAAGTTAAGAGAAAAGATAGGCGACAGTTTAATCCAGACAATAAAGGGTGTGGGTTATAAGTTTAATGATTAATTATTGCCGGAAGCAACTATTTAGGCTACTTTAGTGTCATAAGTATATATAAAAACCAAAAATTCGTAAGTATGAAAAAGATTCTTTTAGTTTTAATAGCAGTTTTACTTTCATCAGGTGCATTTGCACAATTCAGCTGGGGTATCAAAGGTGGTGCTTCGTCAAATACTTTTGAACTTAGTGAAGCTACCTTCGATAGCGGAAGTTCAGCGCTTGAGGCTGCCAAAGAAGCTACATGGGGTTTCCATGCGGGTGCTTTTGTTCGTCTTTCAATGCTTGGCTTCCTGATTCAGCCGGAAGTACTCTTCTCTATGTCTGAGAACAATATAACTGTAACAGAAGACGCTGTTAGCGATATTAAGTCGCAAAAGTTTAACAGGCTTGATGTACCTCTGATGCTTGGTATTAAGCTCGGACCTGCACGACTTATGGCCGGACCGGTAGCTTCTGTGGTAATCAGTTCTCCGGGTGATTTATTAAGTGATGCAGAGAACCTATACAAGCAGGCAACTTTTGGCGGACAGGCCGGACTTGGTATTGATATCGCAAAAAAACTTACCCTGGATGTAAGGTATGAATTCGGACTGAATAACTTTGGAAATGAATTTACAGTAGGCGGCGAAACAGTTCAGCTCGACGGAAGAGCAAATGCAATTGTTTTAAGTGCCGGATTGATGTTCTAAAAGAATTGGGACAGGATATTTAAAAACTCTCTCCAAAATAGGGGAGAGTTTTTTATTTTTATAGGCTGTAAACATGGAAATGATTACAAATATCATCTCAAGTCCTGTAATGGGAATACTGGCGGTAGTCTATTTTATTACCATAGTATTCCTGTGCCTGATGATAATACTTGAAAACAGGGCACCTGTTCAGACACTTTCGTGGGTTGTTGTAATCCTTCTGGTTCCATTTATCGGCATTATTATTTATTTCATACTGGGTCAGAATTTCAGAAAAAAGAAAATATACTCCCGGAAAGCAGTAATCGATTCTGAATACCTTTTTGCTGCTGCCGGTGAGCAACGGGAGACATTGAAGGAAAAGCTCAGGAATAAGACTGCGGCTGTAAGGGAAAAATCGCATCTTATGACTCTTATGCTGAATAATGAGAAGGCCATGCTTAGCGAACATAACAGTCTTGACCTTCTTCTTAATGCTTCTGAGACCTTTCCTGCCATGCTTGCTGCCATTGAAGGCGCCACAAAATATATCCACCTCGAATTTTTCAGGTTTGATGTTGACCCTACCGGGAATGTGTTCAGGCATTCACTAATGAAAAAGGCCCGTGAAGGTGTTGAAGTAAGGGTTATAATAGACGATGTGGGCAGCTGGAGTTTCAAGGCAAAATATATTAATGAGATGCGCGCAGCAGGTGTTGAGATTTTTCCCTTTCATCCTGTGCGCTTTCCCTTCCTGGCAAATAAAATAAATTACAGGAACCACAGGAAAATCCTGGTTGTGGATGGTAAGAAAGGATATATAGGAGGCCTGAATATTGCTGAAAAATATCTCAGGGGTCTGAAGGATCTTGGTCCTTGGCGCGATACTCATATGGAAATCAGGGGCGAAGCAGTTGCCTCAATGAATATGGTATTTCTTATCGACTGGTACTTTGTAAGCAAGATTGTTCTTACCAGGGAAAAGAAATACTTCGATGTGGAAAGCGTGGATGGGAATAAACTTGTACAGCTTGCCACCTCTGGTCCCGACAGCGACTATGCGAATATTATGCAGGTATATTTTTCTGCAATGAGTACAGCCAGGGAATGCATTTATCTCTGTACACCCTATTTTTCGCCAAACGAGAGTATTTTAACTGCTTTAAAAACTGCTGCACTGGGTGGTGTTGATGTGAGAATTTTGTTGCCCGGCAAATCCGACTCGCCTATAGGTAACTGGAATTCCAGGTCGTATATATCTGAGCTACTGGAAGCCGGAGTAAGGGTTTACCTCTATTCTCAAGGGTTCAATCATTCAAAGTTTATGATTGTAGACAGGGTATTTTCATCTGTCGGATCTCCCAATGTGGATATGCGCAGTTTCCTTCTTAATTTTGAGGTTACTGCCCTTGTATACGATGAAGAATTCTCGGAAAAACTCGAAAAAGTATTTATGAATGATCTTCAGAGCAGTAATGAAGTACTGAGCGAACTCTGGAGTGGCAGGAAAAAATCAGAAAAATATAAGGAATCACTTTCACGAATACTCGGTCCCCTTTATTAGTTGCTTATGAAGATGGAGGAAGGCAGCAGGTATATGTTCTTAATTGAAAAGGAAATAAATTTCAATAACAGGGATTTCTTTGTTCTGAGCGGGCCCGATAAGCGAAAATATCTTCTCGACAGGCAGGATTATGCTGACTATTGCCTTGAGCCCGGGAAGATGGTTGATTGCAGGGTAGATAAGATCAATTGCCAGGGAGAAGTATTTCTTGAGCCCAGGCACCCGGTATACACTGAAGGCGAAAGTTACAGCTTTGAAGTTGCAGGGACCGAAGAAAGAATAGAAAAATCGGGTGCGAAAACCGAGGTGGTTCTGCTTGGCGACAGCAGAGGTAAAACAATAAGCGTACCGGGGTCAGTGCCTGGGTATTCGGATATTAAACCCGGTACTTCGGTCAATCTTGTAATCGACAGGATAATTAAGGGTGAGCTTAAGGTCTCAGGAGAAGCAAATGAGAAACACAGTCCAAAAGAGGAAGACTCAAGAGTAAGGGAGTTTTATATTATATCCCGGTCGAAGGGAATTGATGGTAAGGATTATTTCCTGGTTAAGGATAAGGACGATGAAAAATATACGCTGGCAGCAGAATACTACAGTCACTACGGATTAAAGAAAGGTAGCAGCTTCAGGGGTAGGCTTGTAAAATATACCAGTATGGACAGGCTTACTGTGGAACCGCTGAATCCCTTCTACGAGCCGGGAAGTATTTATAACTTTGTTGTACATGAGCTGATCAGGATATCCGAAAATCAACTCTACCTTATTGTAAAAGATAAACATGGGTTTAAACACAGAACCGACTTCCTTGACGGGGTAGAGAAGGGCCAGCCTGTTAAATGCAGGGTTGAAAAAATGCGAAAAGGATGGCCCGTTCTTGTTCCTGTGTAAATATTTATTAACCAAAAATAGCTTTTATATCCTCTTTTTTAACAGTTCGTTAAGTAAATAACAGGTTAATAATTAAGTACTTTGTTATGTATTCCGATTTTAATGTTCGGATAGGGTAAAGAAACAGTTAAGGGTCATATAACTGAACCAGAACAAAAACCCATGCCAGGCAGTCATGAAAAGGATGCCAGATATATTTCTTTAAGAGTTCTTCTATATACTACAGTTTTAGGTTTTGTGAGGCATGGGTTTTTTTCTAAACCTATCTAATCAGTTTAATAATGACTTTAATATCCATTATCATAGGTATGGATTCTCCTGTAGGAATAGATATTTCCCCGTCAAATTTTGAATTTACACTGTCTTCAACCAGCAAACCTTCCTCAGGTGCAAAGTACATTACTCCCGTTCCCTTTACTGAACCTGATGTTGTCATAAATCCTTGTGGAGTCTCTCCTGATGAGTTTCTTTCGCCTGTTAAACTTGAAGTGATTTTATAGCAATCGTAGCCATTACGGGTTTCTTTTGCCTCTATTGTATTTAGCGAGTTAATGATAAGAAAAGCACTCTGTCCTTCAATACTCATATCCACAGTGTCAGCCTTCGACCAGGTGTAGCCAATCTTTATACTTTCTTTTGGAAGATCCTGGAAGATTTGGGTAAACGAAGCCTTCAGGTTACTTGCCTGTTCCCCTATACCCATGAACCTGATTTTCTCTGCCTCATCAAGATTGCTCTCTATCCCGTCAGGGGTGAGGGACATGGTAAATTCCTTTCCCCTTACATCTTTAGCATCGTTCTTCATGCTGCCTTGCATTGATTCAGCTGATCCGACTATTGAGTCAACCTTCACTCTCAGTTTAATTCCTTCGCTGTCATGGCCCAGACCCGTTAACATATATCCCATATATGAGTTAACCAGTGCACCAATTTCCTGCCCGCCATAGATAATTAACTGGTCTACTTCGGTATGATTGAGGTAGTGATAATTTTTTCCTTCCTCATACTTATACTTCAGCACATCTGCTGTTGTGCTGCCACTCTGTAATTTTTTGCTGCAGGAGGCTGCCAGAAGTATAACAGCTGCAATAAGGGCTGCACGCGATAATAAAATCTGAATTTTTCTCATTTTGTTGGTTTTTAAGGTTAATGTATAATTTCAATTATATCCTGTTCTATAAGTAATTCCAGAATATCCTGGATCTCGGGCAAATCTTTATTGTCAAGTGAGGATTCAAGCATCAGGTCCTTAACTGTTTTTGCACCTGCACCGGGGAAAGGCAGCTTATAAAGAAACTTACCCTGCTTTTCGGTAAGATTAATCTTTCTCTCGGTTCGGAGCCGGCCGTTACCATGGGGTATAGAAATGCTGCTGAACAGAGAGTCGTACCTTGCAGTTGTAAAATGAGCTCCGGAATTCTGTTTTTCCCTGATCCTGCAGGCCGAAAGTTTATCTCCGTTGTTGTTTTTCTCAAGCAATTGCCTGAGGTCCAGTACTATATTCAGGGATGAGTTGCTTAATGAATACCTGTAGTATGGTCTTTTTTTGTCGCTTACCTGTTTTCTTTCAAGAATATTGCAGGCAGCCATGGCTTCCAGGAAATCCTGCACTGTTTTTATATGGAGGTCAAGGCGCGAGGCAGCTTCAGATGCTGAAATGTCGGCATATTTCAGCAATAAGCCGAAGATATCCCGCGAATAATCTTTCGATATATATAATCCGAATCTTGATACCTGATCGTAATCCATATCGCTTGCTTAAGAAAATATACCCGTCTGAATGCTTTTCAGGCGGTCGAGTATCCTGACTTCTTCTCCTTTCTGGAAATAAACCAGGAACTCTCTGAATATTTCACCCATAGATACACATAGTTGGTCAAAGGCAAGCGGCTCCCTGTAATCAAGATAGTCTGCTTTTGATATATGTACGGCAATCTCTCCATCTTCCTGGAATGAAATCCACGAACTTTCAAGTAACCTGTTACCTGATTTAAAAAGCATAAAAGGTTCGTATCCGCTTTTAACAGGCACAAGGTATATTTTCTTGCTGTCTATAACTGCCAGGCCAATAAGCCTGGATTGCAGGAAATTTACAAACTCATTAACTTCGCTCATCGAATAATCAAGCTTGCCGGCCGGATGAGGCCTGCTTGTATAACCGTTATCCTCCGTGTCAACATTACGTGCCACAAGTTCGAAAAGGTCTCTTCCTCTCCATTTGAATTTTCCTGTTGCTATTTGTATAAATGCAAGAATTCCAAATGCAAAGGCAATAAACATAAAGGTGAAAGCTACTGTTCTGTCGGGCGGCAGTACCCCAACATTGGGAACAAAGAGGAGAAAACCTGAATATGTAAGAGTGAAGAGTCCTGAAAACAGGTAGGTCAGGTGCCGGGTCCTGTGATATGCATAAAGAGAATACTGGCTCATCATTATAAATACAAGCAGTAACACTACTATTCCTATCCTAAGACTCAGGAAGCTCGTAAACACTATAAAAAAGAACAGGGTTATAAGCGGAAGCCAGAAACCCCCGATTCCGCCTGACTGCTTGACTTTTCTAATATACATAGTGATTGTATAGTTTATGAATTATATACTTTATATAATATGAACTATACAAATATATAATATAAAGTTATATAAGTCAAATAAAATCTATGAAATAGTGAAAATTGTCGGTAAGTAAGAGTATCAGATATGGTTTTCCCGGCCCGCCGAACTGTCCGTCGTAGATTTCATGACCTCCACATCTGACAGAAGGTGGTATCTAAGGTGGAATTACTGCTTGGTCAGCCGAAGCTTTAAACGGGCTGCTTATCTGAGTGCTGCTTTTGAGAGAAGGTGTGCCGGAATCTCAACATTAAAGTCAATTTTGTCTACTATAAATTCTGTTCCGTCGCCTTTTTTAAGCATATCCTTAAAGACTATTTTACCGGGATACCACCTGTTACCGATTCTTTTTATATCAGATAATTCAGTTTTCTTCAGCAGGGTGCCGCTTTTTGCGTACAACTCTTCCTTAAGGGGGATAAACCTTTTTTTATCAACCCATTGGCGTCTCATCTGGTAAGCCACATCGGGTGAGTTAGCCTTAAGTTCCAGCACCCAGCAGTCGATGTCCATATAAATTTCACTGCCGCTAACTGCTGCATCATACTTGCTTCTTAGCTTTGGGTCGTCCATCATATCTTCGTATGATAAGTCTGATCCCATAACAGATTCTTTAAGCATATGCCCCGAAATCTGTATTGTGCGATCGGTACCGGGTGAGAAGATCCATAGTTTATCAGAGAGCTTTAACATCTTTGTACCTTTTTCCCGTGCCGGAGCCAGGTATTCGGTATACGATCTGTCGTCCCCTTCTGACCATGTCTCTGCTTCAATTGTGCGGGTGGTTCTGGCACCATGTATTACCATTTTCGATACAACATGCCTGGTGTCAGACGACATATTCCTGTCAATCATATCAAGGATATAATCACCAGCAGGCTGGGCATTGAGATCAGTATTCAGAAATAATAAGCTTATTAATGCCGTTATTAATGCTGTTATTAATGCTGTTATTCTTTTCATTGCTAAATTGTTGATTTGCCTGCCTTTCGGCAAACAGGTTTTGTTATATAAATTTCTGTTTTATCCTAACTCATAACTCATAACTCATAACTCACCTTAGGCCTGTAGTTCCTTAAACAGGTTTGCAGTCTGCCTTCTGTATATACCTATCCCTGCAAGAGCTGTACCAAAGAGTGTTGCAAGAATTCCCGGAATAAAGCCGATATACCAGGAGGCAGGCGTTACCTGAGCCCTGTAAATACCCGACATCATCATTGTTGAGCCCTGCAGCATTGAGCTGAAGTCGATTCCCTGTTCAGCTATCTTAGCCAGACCCAGCCCGATTGCTGTACCAATAACAGAACCTGCAACACCAATTATAAGCGACTCGCTAAGCATACTCCTGTATATATGTGACTTATGTTCTCCGATTGCCATTCTCAGACCCATCTCGCCATATCGTCGCAGCCCGGCAAGCAAACCGGCATTCCAGAGCACAATTGCCATGGCAATCATAAAGATGGCAACAACAATTGAAACCATTGAGTCTATCATTACAAGGTAGCCTCCAAGAAGTTCGTCCTGCTTACTCAGTGGCACCATTACAGGCGAAAAGCTATCAGCCGGATCGGAGAAAGTCCTGTTAAAATCATCGCTGAAAGAGTTTGCATACTCATCATCATATTCGCCCTCCCTGAAATAAGCAAGGATTTCGCCCACTGCGTCATGCATATCAAGGGCAGGCCTGATTCCTGAGATATCGGCAACAATACCTCCATTATCCAGCACCGGTGCCCCAAACCTGATTGTGCCGGCCAGGGTGAAGTTTGTGATAGACATCGCCCCGTACATGGTTGATGTAATAAGTGTAAGCGGGTCGCCAG
>JAZBNV010000035.1:0-67258 GCA_036350795.1 Marinilabiliaceae bacterium | reverse complement strand
TAAATGCAGTAATTTTAAACCAGTCATATGTTGTAGGTGCAACACCTAACAGAATACTGAACTTCCTAAGCTTTATTATCTTCGGAGGAATGTTTGCAGTAATCTTTATTCATATTTTATTCAGAATTATAAAGAAGGTTTAACATGGCTAAACGATTATATTTATACCCGGTGTGGATAAGATTATGGCATATTCTTAATGCATTGCTCTTTCTGGCTTTAATAGCAACCGGCCTGGCGCTGCAGTTTGCAGGAAAAGGATCTGACAATCCAATTATTCCCTTTGATAAAGCAGTTGCTATTCATAATACAGCTGCAGTTGTCCTGATGGCAGGTTATCTGTATTTCTTAATCGGGAACTTCATAAGCTCAAATAAAAAACACTACAGGATTCCAAAAGAAAACTTCTGGAAAGATCTTATTATACAGGCTCGTTTTTATGCCTTCGGTATGTTTAAGAAGGAGAAGCACCCATTCCCTGTAACTGAAGATTCGAAGTTTAATCCCCTGCAAAGACTTTTCTATGCGCTGGTAATGTACATTGCTATGCCGGTTCTTATACTGAGTGGTATAGGACTGCTGTTCCCGGAACTTCTTCTGCGACAGTTCTTTGGATTAAGCGGGCTTCTTATTGCGGATATTCTGCATGTCGCCACGGGATTCTTCCTGACAGTATTTTTAATAATACATATATACACATGCACACTTGGAGATAAGCCGGGTACGCTATTTAAAAGTATGATTAACGGATACCATGATGAGCATGACTAGATAAGTATAACAATTGATATTTTGTATGGAGAAAAACGAAAAACCTGAAAACTCCAGGAGGAAATTCCTTAAGAGTTTTGGAGCCGGGGTTGGAGCGGCATCACTGGCCGGTGCAGGAATGCTGGCCGGTAGTTCAGCATACGCATCTTCCGGCAGCAAAGTAAAGGTTCTTACTTCTGATGGAAAACTGGTTGAGGTTGATAAGGAAGCCCTGTCAGAAGTAAAACCTGATAAGGATGAGTTGAGGGATCTTGCACGCGAAGGTTTACCTAACAGGAAATTTGTTATGGTTATAGACCTGTCTAAGTGCGCAAATGCCCGGAAATGCGTAGACGCTTGCCAGGAGGGGCATATGCTTCCAAAGGATCATGAATGGATAAAACTCTATTCTCTCCAGGATGCTGAACACACATCTCCTTACTGGTTGCCCAGACCCTGTTTTCATTGCGATAACCCACTATGTGTAAGTGTGTGCCCTGTAGGTGCTACATACAAAAGAGACGATGGAATCGTGCTGGTAGATACCAAAAGGTGTATAGGATGTAAATTCTGTATGACCGGGTGTCCTTATTCAGCCAGGGTTTTTAACTGGCAGGATCCTGAGGTCGAAGTACCTGAAGATCATGTGTATGACCCCGAACTTAATGTGCCGCCGGTTGAAGGTACTGTAGGTAAATGCCTCTTCTGTGCTGATAAGCTCAGGAAGAACGAGCTTCCCAGATGTGTTACTGCATGCCCTATGGGAGCACTGTACTTTGGAGACCTTGTTGAAGATGCCGTGACAAACGGTGTGGAAACCATAAGGTTCTCAAAAACAATGGAGGAAAAACACGGTTACAGGTACCTGGAGTCGCTGGGAACACACCCAAGTGTTTATTACCTGCCACCAACTAACCGTTTATTCCCTTACAAAAATGGTATGGAGGGTCTCGACGAAGCCATGAAAGAGAGATATAAGGATGCTGGTCCTCGTGAAGGTAAAAGTAAAATCAATTAATTATGGAAATTACAAATAAAAGCCTTATCAGGGATCTTACCTCCGAAATTGAGGGAACCTCAAAAAGATGGTATATAATCTTTGCAATACTGGTAATAATTTTCGGTATTGGGATATATGCACTTGTACTACAGATAGATAAAGGTCATATTGTAACCGGGATGCGCGATAATGTTGTATGGGGTTTATATATTGTAAACTTTATCTTCTTTATGGGTCTGAGTTATGCCGGAGCACTTATCTCCGGAACACTTCACCTTTTTAAGGCAAAGTGGAGAGCCCCTGTAATGAGATTTGCAGAATTGATTACTGTGATAGCACTTTGCATTGGTCCGTTCTTTATCTTCTTCTGCATTGGTCGTCTCGACAGACTCTATATACTTTTTACCCATCCCAGGATACAGTCACCAATTACATGGGACGTGGTAGCTATTATTACCGACCTTGTGGGATGTTTTGTATTCCTGTACCTGTCATTTATTGAAGACTTTGCCATTCTGCGCGATTCGAAGGATGTAAAGATGAAAGCATGGAAAAGAAAAATATTCAAATGGCTTGCAATAGGCTACCAGGGAACACAGAAACAGTATATAATTCTTAAAAGGGCCAGGGATATTATGGCTGCAATGATTATTGCGATTGCCATTATCGTTTATTCTGTACTGGCATGGATTTTCGGGGTAACTCTCCAACCTGGCTGGCACAGTACAATTTTCGGTCCTTACTTTGTAATTGCCGCCGTATTCTCAGGAGCAGGATTACTGATAGTACTTATGCAGATATTCCGCAAGATATATAAGCTGGAGAAATATATTACCCTTAAGCACTTTGTGAATGTGGGATATATACTTGGTATAATCGCAGCATTTTATGGCTATTTTACATTCAGCGATTACCTTACAAAATGGTATGGATCTGTGAAAATGGATAAAATTCTGATTGATAAGCTGTTTGAGGATTACTATTTTCTCTTTATTCTTGCCAACTACGTAGGAATACTTGTCCCGATGATTATTGTAGCCTTTAAACGGTTCAGAACTATAAGGAATATTGTTGCAGCTGCAGTAATAGCACTGCTGGGGCTCTGGATAAACCGTTATATAATAGTCGTGCCTACCCTTGAAACACCCTTCCTTCCAATCCAGGACAGCAGGATGGACTTTGTAAAGTACGCTCCTACCTGGGTTGAATGGGCGCTGACTGCAGCCGGTATCTCCGTTTTTGGAATTTTCCTGATGCTGGTTTCCAAGATTGCACCCCTGATTTCAATATCGGAGATGGAAGAAACTCATGAACATAATGAAAATTAGGATGGCTATGAAGAAAAAAGACTATATAATTATACTGTTTTGCCTCTTTGCCTTTACTAATACGGTGCCGGTATTTGCCCAGGCCGATGAGGAAGTTACTGTGATAAGTCCATATATGGAGTTTAAGTATCTGAAAAATACCAATAACCAGAGAACTCTTAATGCAGGATTATTCGAAGCTACCGGTATAGGCCTGGTTCCTCTTCCGGGTTTAAGGGTTAAGTTCTATACTAATATGGAGGAGATGGAACTTCTGGGTGAAGCTCTAACCAATAATAAAGGAATAGCAAGCTATATAATACCTGACAACATGAAGCTGCCTGTGGATGAAGAAAACAACTGGTGGTTCTATGCTGAATTTGAAGGTGCTGAAGGAATTGAGATGGCGATGGAAGAGCTAACACTGATGGATGTCCACCTGGGTATGACACTTACTGAAAATGATGAGGAAGGGAGGCTGGTCCACCTTACTGCCTATACACTTGTAGACGGGGAAAAAGTACCTGTTACTGATGAAGATATTTATGTATTTGTGCCCCGCATGTTCAGTATGCTGCCTGTTGGAGAAGGTTATTTTGAAGATGGAGAGGCTGTTATTGAGTTTCCTGGTGATATCCCTGGTGATGAACATGGTAAGTTAACTGTTATCGGCCGTTTCGAAGATCACTGGCAGTTTGCAAACGTGGAGAAAAGGATTGATACCAACTGGGGAGTTCCCTCATCTCATGAAATAGCCGAAACACACAGAGCTTTGTGGACACAAATAGCACCGCTGTGGATGATTATTACACTCTCGGTAATGCTTGTTGGTGTATGGGGACATTATCTTTTTGCCATTATAAGTATTATCAGGATTAAAAGAACAGGAAATAAATTAGATGCCAATAAATAAACTTTTGCACGATAATTGATATTTTTATTTTGAATTAAAATTAATAGTTATGAAAACATTTAAAGTTTTAACATTAAGTCTGCTGGTTGTTGCACTTGGAGCCATGCTTGTTTCTATGACCCCTCAGCAGCAAAAGATGCCGGAACCATGGGAAGTACCTGCCAAGTACAAGAATATGGAGAACCCTGTAGCAAATGACGCTGCCAGTCAGCAAAAGGGTATGGTAGTTTATAAGAAGTATTGTGCTTCCTGTCATGGTAAAGCCGGTCTGGGTGACGGAGTAAAAGCCCGCGCGCTTAAAACATTTTCCGGTGACTTCTCAATTGATCAGTACCAGGGTCAGACTGATGGCGAACATTTCTACAAAACAAAATTCGGAAGAGGTGAGATGCCCAAGTATGAGAACAAAGTTCCTGATACTGACATCTGGCATTGTGTAAACTATATGCGTACCTTTAAGAAGTAAAGACCACAGATTTACTCAGATTAAAGACCCCTGCCTGTTGGCAGGGACTAAGAATTGATTTCACAGATTATCTATGTTGCCGCGGATCTTCGGATCCGTGGCTTTCTTTTTGTGCGAAGGGCAGCGAGTAGAGAGTGGATGAGTATAGGGTAAATGGGGTAGTCTGGAATGATAACTTATGGATGGACCTGTGATTTATTCGTGTTAATCCCTTTTTAATCTGTGAGAATCTCTTCCAAAAAAAAGGCCCTCCGAAACCGGAGAGCCTTCCATTTTATTTCTACTAAGCTAGAGGTCAGGTTACTTAGTCGGGTTAACAATCGCATCCATAGCTGCGATGGTGTTGTCAAGAACAGCCCTTACATAAGAAGGGTTGTGCATTCCCATACTCTTGTCTTCAAGAATAAGCTGCCAGTTCAGATAAGCACCGGCTACATCATCACTGAAGCTACCTGTAAAATTACGTCCGTTATCCGGGTTGTAAATATTTACAGCGTCATCATCCAGAAGCACCCTGAGAGTTTCAAGTTTGGTTGCGATCTCTGTCTGTAAATCATCCATTGCTGCCAGTGTTGCTGTTTTGTCGCCATGACATGCTGAACAGGCATTAAAGTTGAAAGTCTCATCGCCATGGTAATCATACTCCATGCTCCATGTATGTCCGCCAGCATCGTTGCCATTGGCAGCAGCCATATGGCAGGTTACGCATGAATTTCCGGCATAATGGGCAAAAGTTGCAGGATAAGAAGTTGTTCCAGCAGTTTCATAAAGGCCTTCGGCTGCAACAACGTTGGCATTTGGCGAGTGGTGAGCTCCCCACCTGTCAGAAGTGATATTTACTCCTGTGCCTCCAACAACTGGAGTTGGAACTAAGGTGACTGACTGGTGACACTTGGCGCACAGATTACCTGAACCCTTATCGAAAGTTCCCCCAAGCAAAAGGTCGAATGACTCATCATGTGTTAATCCCCAATCATCTTCTGTAAAGGTTTCGTGGATCTCATGACAGGTGTAGCAGTTTGTATTTTGCGGGTTAGTGTAGGGTGCATTAACTATTGTTCCCGTCTCAAAGAATTCTTTAAATCCCTGGCTTACGTGGCACTGTGCGCAAATACCATTAGGATAAGAAGTACCATAGGTCCTGTTGCCATAATTTGTTATTTCAGCCATAGCATGACCCGACATATCATACTGGAATGTGGCCAGCGAAATTGAAGTAGAGTTGTCGTGGCACTGGATACAGGTTGTTGTACCTGCATCACCGGTATCCCCCTTTGGGCCGGTTGCACCGGTTGCACCGGTTGCACCTGCTGCACCTGCCGGTCCTGCCGGGCCTTCAGGTCCCATCGGACCTTCGCAGGATACCAGTACAAACGCAACTGAAGCGAATAGTAGCAATAAATGTGATAGTTTTCTCATGGTTTTAAAATTTGTGTGATAATTAAATTTTTTCTGTTAAATGTATCACGCAAAATAATTATAATAATCACCATAGGCTACCAATTGGAATTGATGTTGTACCTTTGTTACACGAATTGTTTGCATAAGACTGATTGATATATATCAATAAACGGCATGCTGTTTGACATAGGGAAAACGAAGAAAAAATAATGCCGGAGCAGTAATATTAAGACCTCTTTTGAAATAGTAATTTTATGGTAAAAGGTAATATTTGCAATTGTGTTGATTGCGTAGAGGGGTGGAGGAATTTCAAAACACTTACAAAGGAACAACTGGCCTTTGTTAATGAGAATCGTTTTGAAGCATTATTTAAACCTGGTGAGAATATTTTTAAACAGGGCTCACCAACATCAAATGCTGTATTTCTTTCTGCCGGACTGGCAAAGGTATATATGGAGGGACAGGGCCGTAAGGATTTCATACTCTCCATATCAGGGCCGGGGGAAATGGTTATAGGACCCGGCTTATATACAGATTCAAGGCATATTTTCAGTATGACAGCAATTAATGATGCACGTTGCTGCTTTATTGATGCAGGCATTATAAAGCAACTGGTAAGAGATAATAAAGATTTTGCAGAGGCATTGATTACCGATATAAGCTATAAGGCACAGAGAAATATATATAAACTGCTAAGCATGACCCAGAAGAAAATGCCCGGCAGGGTTGCCGAGGTATTATTATACCTGGCCGACAGAGTGTTTAAGAAAGATAAGTTTACCATGATTCTTACCCGACAGGAACTGGCAGATATGGCTGCAATGGCCAAGGAAAGTGTGGTAAGAATACTGAAAGAATTCTCAGATGAGGGAATTATCAGCACCGGTTGCCCTGAGTTTGAGATACACGATAAGAAAAAATTAATAATGATTTGCGAAAATGGATAAAAACCGTGGACTTCTGAAAGATCTGAAACTATTGTTCTCGCCCATATTTACGGGCGTTTTATTTATAGTATTCGTTATTGCCATGGCAGTGGCAACCTTTATTGAGAATGACTTTGGGGCAGCAAGCGCCAGGCAAATAATATATAACAGTCGCTGGTTTGAAATGATCTTTATCCTGATGGTCATTAATATGACAGGACAAATATTTTCATTTAAGCTTTACCGCCGATCAAAGCTGACAGTACTGCTTTTCCACCTTGCTTTTATAGTAATGATAGTTGGAGCAGGTATTACCAGGTATTTCGGCTACGAGGGCACTGTGCATATCAGGGAGGGTCAGAGTGCAGACTATGGCTTAAGCAGGGACAGGTACATGGGGCTGGAAATAGCTGATGAAAACGGAGAAATAGTATTTAGCGATAAGGATAAGCTTGAGGTCACAGGCACCTCCCTTGGAGTATTCTACAAGGATGGTACAATTAATAATAAGAAATACCTGGTAAAGTATTCGAGGTATTTACCAAATGCATCAGAAGAAATCAGGGATATTCCGGGCGGAAGCCCCATGATGATGCTTATGGTATCTAAAGATATGTACCGCGAAAATATTATTATTTCAGCAGGAGAAAGAATACAACTGCCTGATGCAACACTGGGCTTTAACTCTGGTTTCGAATCTGATATTACTTTATCTCTCGAAGGAGATGATTCTTATATTGCTTCTTCTGAAGTTATAAGCCAGTTTGATATGATGACCCGGGAGCAGAAAGTTTTTGACCCGGGAAGCATTGTTCCCTTCGGTGAAAGAGGCGTATTCGAAGTATTGGGCTACAGGATAATACCACAAAGAATTAGTTTGAGCGGGCAGCTTATGCCAGCTATTGCAACTTCTGAGAGGCAAACCGGTAAAGATGCCTTTGAGATGGAGATTACTTACGGTACGGCGAGCGAGAAACTGTATGTATATAATATATATGGCGGGGAAGCTACTTCTGCAACCACCGAAATTGATGGTATAAGGTTTAAGGTCTCCTACGGACCCAAACGACTTGACCTTCCATTTACACTTAAACTGGAGGATTTTATCCTTGAAAGGTATCCCGGTTCTTCAAGCCCGATGGGTTACCAGAGCGATGTGATTCTGCTTGATGAAGAGCTGGGTATTAATATGCCATATTCAATTTATATGAATAATATCTTAAAGCACAGAGGATACCGGTTTTTCCAGTCATCGTACGACCCCGATGAAAGGGGAACAATACTCTCGCTTAATCACGACCGTACAGGAATGCTTGTTACTTATACAGGCTATGCCATACTTTTCCTCTTTATTTTCCTTTCTATGCTGAACCGAAAATCTGTGTTCTGGAAAGTTTCTCCCTCTCTGTGGAGGAACAGCTCGGCTAAAATTGCAGGCCTGATGCTGGTGCTCTTTATGCTTCCTTCCCTTATTAATGCCAATCCATCAAAAATTGTCTACAATAAAGAAAAGGCCGGGGACTTTGGAAATATTTTGATCCAGGATCAGAAAGGCAGGACAAAACCCCTGTATACTCTTAGTAACGATGTTATGAGAAAGGTACACAGGCATAATAAGTACGGGGAATTCAGTCCTATGCAGGTTTTTCTTGGTCTTACAAGCGATTTTCGCAACTGGCAGGATGAGCCTTTAATCAAGGTTTCAAACAGGGACCTCAGGTCGAGACTGGGTATGACAGAAGAATATATTGCAATTTCTGCACTGGTTGACTTTAATATGGGCACCTATGTCCTTGCAGATATTGTAGAAGAGGTATATTCCAAACCCAGCAACCAGAGGTCAAAGATGGATAAGGAGGTGATCAAGGTTGACGAAAGGGTAAATATCGTTATGATGATAGCCAGGGGAGAATTTCTAAAGGTATTCCCTCTTCGCGATGGAACCAATAACTGGAGCACCCCGGTACAGGCTGTTGAAAATGCGCTTAATGCGCAGGACAGTATTTTCCTTTCAAATATCTTTTCGCTCTATACAAATGCTCTTTTTGAAGGATTAAGCACAGGCAACTATAGCCAGGCTGATCAGTATCTTGATTCTATAATTAAATACCAGAGAGCCAATGCCACTTATGAGTTGCCCTCAGAAAAGCAGGTAAGGGCCGAGATACGCTATTATAAAATGCTGATCTTCGAAAAACTATTTCCCTTCTATGCTACAGTTGGCATAATAATGCTGCTTGTTCTTATAGTTATGATTGTGAGCGGCAGACCAGGAAAGTCGCTTATTGTTAATATACTTTCCATACTTGTGCTTGCTGGCTTTGTATTTCATACCTATGGACTGGGTGTAAGATGGTATATATCAGGTCATTCGCCAATGAGTAACGGCTACGAATCCCTGCTCTTTATTTCGTGGGTAACTGTTCTGGTAGGTCTTGGCTTTGGACGTAAATCAGCTCTCACACTGGCAGCAACTGCTGTTCTGGCATCATTAACACTTATGGTGGCTCACCTGAGCTTTATGGACCCGGAAATAACCAACCTTGTTCCGGTGCTCCAGTCATACTGGCTTACACTCCATGTTTCGGTTATTACTGCAAGCTACGGCTTCCTCGGATTGGGAGCCATACTGGGACTTGTAAATATGATTCTGTATGCACTGGAAAATTTAAGGAGCAGGAAGCATGTTTTGCAAACTATTGATGAACTTTCGGTAATATCCTACCGCTCTCTTACCTTAGGTCTGTACTTCCTTACCATAGGAACTTTTCTTGGCGCAGTATGGGCCAACGAATCATGGGGGCGATACTGGGGATGGGATCCGAAAGAAACCTGGTCGCTAATAACAATATTTGTATATGCTTTTGTGATCCATGCAAAAAACATCAGGGGACTTAAAAGTATCTTTAGCTACAACCTGATGTCGGTATATGCTTTTTTCTCTGTTCTTATGACTTATTTCGGTGTAAATTATTACCTCTCAGGATTACATTCATATGCAGGAGGAGACCCTGTACCGGTACCTTCATTTGTATATTATACTGTTGCTTCACTGATCGTGGTCACCCTGATATCATATCGCAAGTATAAAAAACTAAGTGCCGGTGTAAAAGATGTAGAAGAATAGGAAAAATACTGGAGACAAACAGATTATTATCCGGATACCACGGCTGTAACAGTTTATTGAAAGATTTTGCATAAGGGTTATTTTTTTCCGCCTTGTTAAAAAAAGCCAATGCGTGAACAGGTAGCACTATAAGGAAAACAATGTGATAATCAGGACAGAAAGAAAGGCTATCGCGAGTAGTATGGAGTAAAGAACAGACAGGATGATTTCTTTGAGAATGGTTTTAAACCATCCCTGCATATAAAATCTTTTCATACCCACAGCAAAGTATACCGGCAATACTACCAGGAGCCACTGGCTTGCATCTGAAACAGATGGAAACACCATGGCCACTATTACCAGGAAGGAAAACAGAAGCAGGGTGAAAGAATGCATGTTAAGAGAAAAAACCAGGTGTTCAATGTAGAGTCGTCGCCTCATATACAGAAGCTTAAGGATTAAGGCAAAGACAGGCATCAGGATAAACAGTATATATGACAGGTTCCTGTATAATGCCTGTAAAAAGAATTCCTTTTCAGTAAAGGCCTTAATTAGAGATTGCCTCAGGTGCTCTGTCCTCTTAACTTTTCTGAGTTCTGAATCATTTAATATTAAGCTATCTTCCCTGAGAAGCAGGGTGTCACTCTTGAGGAGCTCAAGTACCTTGGCTTCATCCATTACCAGTCCATCAGTAGAATCAACAGTTACTTTAAAACTGGAATCTCCTGAACTTAACAGAGTCTTATTATCGTGTAACTGGGCCAGGAAGAAGAATATTATGCTCGTTAAAAGATAGAGGCGAAGGGGTGAAGTGTATTTTTTTCGTTTGCCGGCCAGATACTCTCCTGCCAGGAAACCAGGTTTGAAGGTAAAGGGAATTATTGTCTGAAATATCCTGCTGTCAATGTTTACTGTATCCAGTAACTCTTCCTTCAGGTCAGACACAGGTCTTCTTAAATCAAGATGCCTTTGTCCGCAATTACTGCAATAAATACCGGTGCCGGTGTCGCCACAGTTTGCACAGGTCTTTTTTTCAGTCTTTCCTGTCTTTGAACTTTCCTGATCCTTTGATTGCTGCATCTGTAAAAATAAGCGGAGGTGCGGTGCTTATCGGGTATAATTCATATAGGTGATACTTATATTCAGCTCCCTGAGCTCCCTGGCCAGATCATAAAGATCTTCCATCGATATAATGTTCTCATCAAACCTGATAGTCAGCTTATCTCCCGAATCGCTCATAGCTGTTGAAATAACACCATCCTGGTTAAGCAGCGAAATCATCAGGTTCTTAATCTTTTCTTTATTTCCGGACATAATATTCCAGCTTATTTTAGTGCGATTAAAACTAAGATAAAGTCTGCATTATTACAAAATAAGTTGACGGAGAACCATCATATTTTGATAAAACCCCTGTGAGAGAGCGATTGTTCGAAGTTGTGAGCCGTAAGGGGGTTACTTCAGACAAATCAGGCTGGTGTTGCTCTGCAACACAGCAGCTTTTTTATTCTAAAGGCTTACAAATGCAGGCATCTGACGCTATAGAATAAAAAAGGCTGCCACAAGGTGACAGCCTGATTTGTCTGGGTGGAAGACCGGGTTCGAACCGGCGACCTCTGGAACCACAATCCAGCACTCTAACCAGCTGAGCTACATCCACCATTTTCGGAATGCAAAGAAAATGCAAAAAAACCATATTGCAAAATTTTTAAGGCTAATTGCAGCTCTCTTTAATCTATTATTATCTTTGCACAGGTCTCATGAAATAAACCCGCTGGTGCAACCTTTTTGTCGAAAGTTGTTACTGCATATAAACAGACACTTTACAGGTTTCTTTTGGCAAAGCTTAAATTCATAGATAACGTTTCTGGTCTGCAAATCTTTTCGCTTCTGAGATTTTCTGTATTCTTTGTTGTAAGTATCGTATTTACAAAGAGTCACCTGACGCCTGAGGAGATTGGCTCCTGGGAAATGTTTATGTTTATTGCAAGCTTCCTGAGTTTTTTCTGGGTTACAGGTATAATACAATCATTATTACCGCTTTATAACCGAAACAGATCGTTCAGGCGCCTCGGAGAGAATGTAATTGAAAAGTCGCCGGAGTTTTTTAATGCCTTCCTCCTTTTGCTGGCATTCAGCTTTATTATCTTTATTTCCGGTCACCTGCTTAAAGGTAGTTTTTCTGTATATGGCATCAGCGGTAATGTACCCTACCTGAACCTGCTTCTGCTGTACATTTTCCTGAGCAGCCCGGTATGCCTGATTGAATATATTTATCTTCTAAGGGGAAGATCGCATCGCATATTCCAGTATGGGATATACACCTTTATTCCCCAGCTTATTCTGATTCTTGCCCCGGTACTGGCAGGGAAAGGCTTTATATGGTCGATCTACGGATTATTGCTGGTAGCCGGTGTAAGATGGATATGGCTTATTATCCTGCTCAGGCGCTATGCCGAGTTTAAGATATCAAAAGATTTCATCAGGGAACATCTAAGGCTTGGTATGCCCCTTATTATTACAAGCCTGATCAGTGGCTCGGCACAGTATATCGACGGGGTAATAGTTAATGCCTATTTCGACGATCCTAAAATGTTTGCGATTTTCAGATATGGAGCCAAGGAATTTCCACTCGTTCTCCTTATGGCAAATGCCCTGAGCAGTGCTATGCTGCCCAAATTCTCAACCAGGACAGGGATGAAGGAGGCCCTGGCTTCCATAAAATTTAAGTCGCGCCGGCTGATGCATTTCCTTTTTCCGGCATCCTTACTGATGTTGTTTTTTGCGCGCTGGCTCTACCCCAGGATCTTTACACCCGACTTCCTGCGAAGTGCCGATATCTTTATGGTGTATATCCTCCTGGTTATACCAAGGCTGATCTTTCCGCATACCATAATTATTGGCAGAAAGAGAACCATGGTAACATTGTTTGCTGCGATTTTTGAAATAGGGATAAATATTCCACTCAGCCTTCTGATGGTAAAAAGCTATGGTGCCGTCGGTGTTGCCGTTGCAACATTTATAGTCTATATGCTTGAAAAGGTGGTTCTTACCCTTTACGTATATGTAAAAATGAAGATTAAGCCGGGTGAATATATACCTCTTATAACATACGCCTTATATACAGCTGCTACCGTAATTGTATTCGTGCTTATCGACCACAGGATAATTAATGTTTATTGATTAAGGTCATCTTTCTGATTTTCTAAAATTGGCTATCTTTACCGACCGGTTAAACAGTATTGGTTACCACAGTTTTTTGGCCATAAAATAAGTGTAAAATGGAAGCACTGGAAAAATATTTTGAGCAGTTCAGAAAAAATATTATTGGTATTGACGAGGTGTACCAGGGATCGCTGGGACCTCAAAAGATTGCCTATTTCGACTGGATTGCAAGTGGAAGGCTCTATGCTCCAATTGAAGATAGGATAACAAACACTATTGGCCCTTACGTGGCTAATACCCATACCGAAACTACAGAGACTGGTTCAAGGATGACCTGGGCTTATCACCAGGCACAGACAATAATTAAAAAGCATGTAAATGCCGGACCTGGCGATGTTTTGATTGCTGCGGGCACTGGCATGACAACCGAGATAAATAAACTTATCAGGATGCTCGGCCTGAAAAGATGTGACCATGTAGGGGATGTGACGAAAATGGGAGATAACAGGCCTGTTGTATTTATTACACATATGGAGCATCATTCAAACCAGACTCCATGGTATGAGACTATTGCTGAAGTTATTGTGTTACCCCCGGGAGAAGGCCTTACGGTAAATCCTGAATCTCTCGAGGCTGAGCTTGCCAAATACAGCTCCCGGAAATACAAAATTGGCTCATTCAGTGCATGCTCTAACGTAACAGGTGTTCATACCCCGTATCACCAGCTGGCTAAGATAATGCACCAGAATGGAGGCCTCTGCTTTGTTGATTTTGCTGCTTCTGCTCCATACGAAGACATCGATATGCACCCTGCGGATCCGCTTGAAAAAATAGACGCAATCTTTTTTTCTCCTCATAAATTCCTGGGGGGACCTGGTTCGTCAGGAATCCTGGTTTTCGACTCAGCCCTCTATACTTCAAGAGCACCCGATAACCCGGGAGGAGGTACGGTTGACTGGACCAATCCATGGGGAGAATATAAATATGTGGATGATATCGAAGCCCGTGAGGATGGTGGCACCCCCGGATTTCTCCAGGTGATGAGAGCCGCCCTGGCAATTAAGCTGAAAGAAAAAATGGGTACTGATAAAATAATGGCAAGGGAAAGGGAACTTGTAGAAACACTTTTTAAAGGATTAAGTAAAATAAAGGGGCTTAAAATACTTGCCGATAATATCACCGACAGACTTGGAGTGCTTTCATTTTTTATTAAAGATATTCACTATAACCTTATAGTAAAACTATTAAGCGACAGGTATGGAATACAGGTAAGGGGCGGATGTGCATGTGCAGGTACCTATGGTCATTATCTCCTTGAAGTCAGTCATGATATGAGCAGGGAAATTACCCGGCGTATCAACAGCGGCGACCTGAGCGATAAGCCAGGATGGGTAAGAATATCAATTCATCCCACTACCACCGACGAAGAAGTGTATAAGCTGATCATGGCAGTTGAGCAGATAGCTCAAAATGCTGAAAAATGGGGAGAAGATTATTCTTATGATAAGAGAAAAAACGAGTATATTTATAAAGGCAGGGAGTGCGAGGGCAAAAAAATAGTCAGAGAATGGTTTAACATTTAATTCTTTGTAATGAAGATTGTTGAGGTTGAAACTAAAGACCTGAGAAAGGAGTTTGTTAACTTCCCAAAATATCTGTATAGAAATGACAGTAAATGGGTTACACCCCTGGATTCAGAAGTGGAAGCTGTTTTTGATCCTGACAGGAATGCCGTTTTTTCAAGAGGAGAAGCCATAAGATGGCTGCTTGTTGATAAAAAAAACAAAACGCTGGGCCGTATAGCTGCTTTTATCGATGAAATAAGAAAGAATGCCTATAAATATCCCACCGGCGGAATCGGATATTTTGAAGTTATCGAAGACTTCAATGCTGCTGCCATGCTCTTTGATACAGCTATCGAATGGCTTAAGGAAAGGGGAATAGAGGCCATTGATGGTCCCATCAACTTTGGTGAGAATGATAATAACTGGGGCCTGCTCGTCGATTGTTTTACCGTTCCTACCTTCGGGATGCCTTACAATAAGACATACTACAAAGACTTCTTTGAAGAGTATGGATTCAAGAATTATTTTGACCAGTTCAGTTACCTTAAAGACCTTTCCAAAGTAAATGTATTCCCTGAACGTTTTATGAGGATAGCAGAATGGATATCAAAGAGACCGGGATATTCGTTTGATCATTTCAGGTTTAAAAACGCAGCTAAATACGTGAATGATGTGGTAGAGGTATATAATGCCACATGGGCTGAGTTCAAAGAGGACTTTACACCCCTCGATCCGCAGGTGCTTTTTGATAGCATCAGGAAAACAAAGATCTTTCTCGATGAAGAACTGGTATGGTTTGCATATCATGATGATCAGCCTATTGGTTTTTTCCTTCTCTACCCCGATATAAACCAGATACTTAAACACCTGTCTGGCAAACTTGATCCGCTAAGCATAGGAAAGTTTCTCGTGATGAAGAAAAATCATAAAATTACACGAATCAGGGCCGCCGCCGCCGGAGTGCATCCTAAATACCAGAATAGCGGAGTAGAATCGGCAATATTTTTCCAGCTTTATAAGGTCTTTAAGGCAAAACCATGGTACAGGGAACTGGAGCTGTCGTGGGTAGGTGACTTCAATCCCAAAATGATATCGATATACGAAGCAATTGGAGCGCAAAAATCAAAAACACATACTACCTACAGGTACCTGGTTGACCGGAATGCAGAATTTATAAGATATAAGGATGAACTGCCCACGTTAATGTAGCCACTAATGATTAAACATCTGAAAATTATTGTGTCAGGTATTTGTAATTACGAAAAACATAATTAATTTTGCATGCCCAAATAAGTGGTGAACGGAAGAATTAAAAACAGCAGAGTGATGAAAGATAAAATACATCCGGAAAATTATAGATACGTAGTATTTAAGGATATGTCGAACGAGACGGCTTTTCTTACTAAATCTACAGCAGCATCAAAAGAGACTATCAAGTGGGAGGATGGAAATGAATACCCCCTTATCAAACTTGAAATCTCCAATACATCTCATCCCTTCTATACAGGTAAAATGAAGCTGGTAGACACCGCCGGTAGGGTTGATAAGTTTATGAACAGGTATAAGAACCACGGATCAAAGAAGAAATAGTCAATACAGAAACAGGCAAAGTCTGATAATAATAATGCAGGGGCACAGTTTTGTGTCCCTGTTTTTTATTGACACATTGTCAATTTATAGCATCTGTTTTAGTTGACGCTGACAATTATTCCTGATGGCATAATCATTGATCATTAAGGATACATTGATAAAAAACGTATTTTGCAAAACATATATGTAAATTTGGCATATTAGAATTTGATTATGAACAGGAAGTTTGAAAAGGCAGGAGCCAGGATAGTCTTTGGTGATATTATTGACGAGGAAGGTGAAATTATTCCCATTATAGCTGATGGCGATGATTCTGACCTGGAGGAAACTGATTTTCCCGGGCAGATGCCGATATTGTCTCTCAGGAATAATGTACTTTTCCCGGGTGTGGTTCTGCCAATATCAATTGGCCGGCCCAAGTCGGTGAGCTTAATCAGGGATGCATATAAGAGCGACAGGATAGTGGGAACCTTTGCTCAGACCGATCCCGAAATCGAGGATCCGGGTTTTAAAGACCTGTACAGGATTGGTACCATCGGCCAGATCGTAAAACTGCTTGAAATGCCTGATGGCTCTACAACGGCTATTATTCAGGGCAAGAGAAGAATAGAGCTGGTCAGCCCTGTAAGTGAAAATCCCTATATAATCTCGCAGGTTAAACTCAGAGAAGATATCTATCCTGCCGGAAAAAATAAAGAATTTGAGGCAATAGTAGGCTCTCTTAAAGATATGTCGCTCAGGATGATCAAGCTAAATCCCATGATTTCGCAGGAGGCTACATTTGCTATCAAAAATATTGAAAACAAAACTTACCTGATCAATTTTATCTGCTCGAATACAAATGTTAACCTGAAAGATAAGCAAAACCTCCTGGAGCTTGATTCGATGTACGACAGGGGAGTAAAACTGCTTGAACACCTGGTGCAGGAAATGCAGCTGCTGGAGCTAAAGAATGAACTCCAGTCAAAGGTAAAGAGCGACCTTGACCAGCAACAACGCGAATTCCTGCTTCTCCAGCAGATGAGGACCATCCAGAACGAACTGGGAGATAATCCCCACGAAAAGGAACTTACAGAGTTCAGGGAAAAGGCAGGTAAAAAGAAATGGAATGAGCAGGTGGCTGAGGCTTTTGAGAAGGAGCTGGATAAACTGCAACGACTCAACCCGGCTGCAGCAGAGTATTCAGTGCAGGTAAACTATATACAGACAATGCTGGATCTGCCATGGAACGAATTTACCAGCGATAACCTGGATCTCGAGAATGCACGCAAGGTGCTGGATAGCGATCACTATGGTCTGGAAGAAGTTAAGGAGAGGATACTCGAACACCTGGCTGTGATTAAACTCAAAGGAGACCTTAAATCACCAATACTTTGCCTGCACGGACCTCCCGGCGTAGGAAAGACATCGCTGGGAAAATCTGTTGCAGATGCTCTTGGTAGAAAGTATGTCAGGATGTCACTTGGAGGCCTTCATGATGAGGCCGAGATCAGAGGCCACAGGAAAACCTATATCGGTGCAATGACCGGGCGCATACTTCAGAATATTAAGAAAGCCGGCACATCTAACCCTGTATTTATACTGGATGAGATAGATAAGGTTGGTCAGGACTTCAGGGGCGACCCCTCGTCGGCCCTGCTTGAAGTGCTTGACCCGGAGCAAAATTCGGCTTTTCACGATAACTTTCTTGAGCTTGATTACGACCTTTCCAATGTTCTTTTTATTGCCACTGCAAATACCCTTGGCACTATTGGCCCGGCACTCAGGGACAGGATGGAATTAATTGAAATAAATGGTTACCTGCTTGAAGAAAAGATCGAGATAGCCAGGCGCCATCTTCTGCCAAAGCAACTGCAGAACCATGGTGTTAAAAACAGCCAGTTTAAAATAGGAAAAACCGTGATTGCCGAGATAATTGATAATTATACAAGGGAATCCGGAGTAAGAGAACTGGATAAGAGACTTGCGAAGATGGTTCGCAGTACTGCCAAAGAGATAGCCTTTGGAAAAGAATATGCTGCATCTGTTACCAGGAACAAGGTGCTCGAGGTTCTTGGTGCACCTGCTTACAACCGCGATCAGTACACAGGGAACGAGCAGGCCGGGGTAGTAACAGGCCTGGCCTGGACGGCAGCTGGAGGAGAAATATTATTTGTTGAAACAAGCCTGAGCCCCGGGGCAGGTAAACTTACACTTACAGGTAACCTTGGTGATGTTATGAAAGAGTCGGCAGTAATAGCTCTTGAGTATTTAAAGGCAAACTCTGAGGTACTCGGCTTACCCGACAACTTTACCGAAAAATGGAATATTCATGTCCATGTTCCGGAAGGAGCAATTCCAAAAGACGGACCCTCTGCCGGTATAACCATGGCAACATCAATTGCTTCAGCCTTTACGCAGAGGAAGGTAAAGAAATACCTGGCAATGACGGGCGAAATTACCCTTAGAGGTAAGGTTTTACCTGTGGGAGGCATAAAGGAGAAGATACTCGCAGCACGCAGGGCAGGTATAAAACAGGTAATTCTTTCTGCAGAAAATAAAAAAAATGTAGATGAAATTAATGAACTTTATCTTAAGGGACTTAATTTTACCTACGTCAGATCAATAATGGATGTACTCGATTTAGCACTTTTAAAACAAAAAGTTGATAAACCCAGGAAGATAGTATAAACCCATTTTTATGGCAAAGCTGGTTTCGGAACAAAAAGCCAATTTTGGCACAGGACCGGTTTTTATGACCGCGGTTTCAACAATACTCGGAGCAATACTGTTCCTCAGGTTCGGGTATGCTGTTGCCAACGTAAGCTTTATCGGTGTACTTGGCATAATTTTGCTGGGCCACCTGGTTACATTCCCAACTGCAATGGCCGTTGCAGAAATATCTACCAATCAAAAAGTCCGGGGAGGCGGAGCTTACTATATTATTTCACGCTCCTTTGGTATTAATATTGGAGCATCAATAGGTCTTGCACTCTTCCTGTCGCAGGCAATAAGTGTTGCTTTCTATATAATTGCATTTGCCGAAGCATTCGATCCTTTGCTGACCTGGGTCGCAGATCGGTGGGATATTGTTATTACTGATAAGAGATGGATAAGTATTCCAACCATGGCCCTGCTATCGGTTCTTTTCCTTACACGGGGAGCTAACCTGGGAATGAAATTCCTGTATTTGGTGGTTGCCCTGCTTTTTACATCACTGGCATTGTTTTTCGCAGGCAAAGGAGAGTCGCCGCCGGAAACGATTAACCTGGGTGAGAGAATTGCTGATCCTGACAACTTCTTCCTGGTCTTTATGATCGTGTTTCCTGCTTTTACCGGTCTGGCCGCCGGACTGGGTCTGTCAGGCGACCTGCGCGAACCCCAGAAATCAATCCCACGCGGGACCTTGCTTGCAACTGCCGCCGGTTTCTTTATTTATATTGCTGTAGCTTATAAACTTACGATTTCGGCTACCCCGGAGGATATGGACAGCAATCAGCTTATAATGGGGAAAATTGCTCTCTGGGGTCCTATAATACCCATTGGCCTGGCTGCTGCCTCTCTTTCCTCGGCGCTCGGCTCAATTATGGTTGCACCCCGTACCCTGCAGGCACTGGGTAACGATCGTGTATTTCCATCAAAAAAGATAAGTAAGTGGTTTGCCAGGGGTCGACCCAGATCCAATGAGCCGGTAAACTCATCATTGGTTACAATATTAATAGCACTTATATTTATCATTGTTGGCGATATTGACTTTGTGGCGCAGATAATATCAATGTTCTTTATGGCTACCTATGGGGCAATCTGCCTGATATCTGTTCTTGAACACTTTGCCGCGGATCCATCCTACAGACCCACCTTCAGGTCGAGATGGTATATATCGGCTATCGGAGCACTTCTGTCTATATGGCTAATGTTCAAAATGAATACATTTTATGCAATAGTCTCCATTATTCTTATGGCACTGTTTTACTATATGATAAGTAAAACCGGAAGTGGAAGAAGGGGCCTGGCAAAACTTTTCAGAGGCGTGGTGTTTCAGCTTAGCCGGCAGCTCCAGATTTTTGCACAAAGGGCCGATAAGGAGGATCTTAATTCATCATGGCGACCATTTGCAATTTGTATTTCATCCGATTCGTTTAAAAGACGAACCGCTTTTGACCTTCTGAGGTGGATCTCTTACAGGCATGGATTTGGAACATATATTCACTATATAAAAGGTTTTCTGAACCAGGAAACAAACCACGAGTCCAAACAGGCTGTTAATAAACTACTTAACCTTTCATCAGGTAGTAAAAGCAGGGTCTACCTTGATACGATAATCAGTCCTTCATACACAACTGCTATTGCCCAGGTTATCCAGCTATCAGGAATATCAGGGAAAGGGAACAATATGATTCTTTTTGAATATTCCCGCACCGAACCTGAGGCTCTCGAAGAACCACTGGATAATTACGAGCTCATCAGTTCCACCGGTTTTGATGTCTGTGTTTTAAATACATCCTATAAAGGATTCGGATACAGAAGAGAAATCCATGTATGGCTGAGCCCTTCAGACTTCAAAAATTCAAACCTGATGATCCTTATGGCTTACATTATACTTGGTCACCCCGACTGGCAGAATGCAGAGATAAAGATATTTGCATCGGCAAATAACGAGCAGTTTGAGTCGAAGAAAACAGAATTGATGGAGCTGATCAGGTCGGGACGCCTGCCTATATCTGCTTCAAATATTCAATTGATAAATGCCGACAGGGAATTTCAGGAAGTGGTGTGCAGGAACTCGCTTGATGCTGATCTTACTATACTCGGGTTTACGGCAGAGGAACTCAAAGATAAGGGAGTTGATATATTCAGGGGCTATAAGGACCTGGGTAATATACTCTTTGTTAATGCTAATGAAGACAAGGAAATAAGTTGATAAAATACAGACTATGACAGAAAAAAGAATTGCACTTTTCCCGGGATCATTCGATCCGTTTACAAGAGGACACGAATCAATAGTACTGAGGGGTCTCTCTCTCTTTGATGAGATAATAATAGCAATTGGTTCAAATGCCCTCAAGGATGGTTACTTTTCTCTCGAAAACAGGGAAAGAATGATCAGGGATATATTCAGGCAATATCCGAAAGTATCGGTAACTCATTATGACGGACTGACAGTGGACTTTGCAAAGAAGATAGGGGCTAAATACCTGCTTCGCGGTATCAGAACCGCTGCCGACTTTGAATACGAAAGAGCAATTGCCCAGATGAATAAGGCAATGCATCCTGAAATTGACTCTGTAATGCTGCTTACCACCCCCGAGCATACTCCAATAAATTCCACAATAGTGAGAGATGTAATACGAAACGGTGGCGATGCATCGCCATTTATTCCCAAAGGGATAAATATTAATGATTATAAGTGATTAATGTACTTTCTGTATATTTCAAAAATAACATCTCTTACAGACAGCCACATAAAATCCCTTATCTCAGACATGCTTTCGCGATCTAACCATTTAGCTTCTGTAATCCCTTCATCAAGCTGGGGAGATGTTTTAGCCTCACCTGCCAGTGTAAAAAGAAACCAGTAGGTCTTTTTCAGATAATAATCTTTGGTGTGCCGGTAAATATGGTAAGTAGGTTCTAACTCGCTTATCCTCCTTCCGCATTTCACTCCCGTTTCTTCCTGGATTTCCCTGCGTGCGCATTCTTCCGGACTTTCGCCAGGCTCAAAATGACCTTTCGGTGCATCCCAGCGATTGTATCTCTTTATAAGTAATAAGCTCCTCCTGCTATCTGTAATCAGCCCACCTGCAGCCTCAACAAAATGAAACTCTTCCTGGAAAACATACCACAGGTGATCCAGTTTGTAGGAATAAATATTTAAACACCCGATATTCTCATCCGACAAAAAGGTGCTTATTATCTCAGAAAGGTCTTTTTGGTCATGGAATTTATGGAATAAGCAGTAATTTTGCATTCGGTCGGGCTGACTGCTTATTGTTATAAACCTGTTATCTATATAAATTTTATACATTCCTGGCATGAATAATTACTCAAATAAGATCGCCGAATACCTACTACAAATTAAAGCAATTAAATTAGAGCCATCAAATCCTTTTACATGGGCTTCTGGCTGGAAATCTCCTATCTATTGCGATAATCGAAAAACTCTCTCTTATCCCGAGGTAAGAAATTATATCAGGGACAGCTTTTGTGACCAGGTAAAGGAGAACTATCCCGGGGTGGATGTAATTGCCGGAGTTGCTACAGGAGCAATCGCAATAGGGGCTCTGGTTGCTGATGCACTCAGTCTCCCTTTTGTTTATGTAAGGTCGACAGCCAAGGGACATGGCCTGGGTAACCAGATAGAAGGCGCTTATAATAGCGGGGACAGGGTTGTGGTTATCGAAGATCTTATTTCCACCGGCGGAAGCAGTCTTGCTGCAGTAGAAGCCCTCAGGGAGGCAGGTTGCGAAGTTATGGGGATGCTTGCTATTTTTACCTATGGTTTCAGTAAGTCGGTCGACGCATTTAAAGATGCCTCATGTAAACTCGACACTCTTTGTAACTATGATGTGCTTGCAGAGCAGGCAGTTGCAAATAATTACGTATCGGAGAGAGATCTTGAAACATTAAAGAAGTGGAGACTGAACCCTGCAGACTGGGGTAAATAAATTATTATGGAAGAATTTTCTAAATATGAATCCCGGGTAGGAAAAATAAAGCGGGCTGGCAGGCCTGTTTATGCCTTTATTACTGATATGAGAAACTTTCAGCAGTTTTTACCCGGCGAAAGCATAACAAACTGGCAGGCTGAAAAGAATAGTTGTGAGTTTGAGGTGTCGCCTGTAGGAAAAACACGACTTAAGATCGTTGATATGGAGGAGAATAAGGTGGTGAAATATGAAGGCGATGGTCTTAACAACACCTCTTTCTTTCTTTGGGTACAGCTGAAAGAAATAGATTTATACGACACCAGGGTTAAAATTACCATTAAGGCAGATCTTAACGCAATGCTAAGGATGATGGCAGCCAAACCAATTAATGATTTTCTTGAAAAATTGGTGACAGGCATGGAGAATTTTGACGGATGGATCGACTCTGACTAACAGAACTCAAGCTCCTTAAAGCTGTACGCTACTGTTTCACCTTCGCCTCGTTTTACCAGTAATTGCCCCGCTTCGTTTATCCCTGTGATTCTTCCCCTGAATGTTTTGTTTTTTGCCCTGAAGCGTGCTTCTTCGTTATACCTGTAAAGATACCGGAGGTAGCTGGACTTAATAAAGTCAAATTTATGATCTTCCAGCATAGCATACCAGCTGTTTATTTGAATAAGTATGCTTTCCATAATAGTTGAAATATTATAGTCTTTACCGCTAATCGATTTTAGCGAAACAGGGTTTGGCAGAAAATCCGGAAAGTCAGTCTCATTTATGTTTACTCCTATGCCACATATCGATCCGGTGATATCCGGGCCTGTTATTGAGTGTTCAATCAAAATACCTGCAATTTTGTCACCTTCGTAGTAAATATCGTTTGGCCATTTTATCCTGAAAGGGCCGGCATATTCCTGCAAGGCCTCAATAAGAGCTATAGAGACTACCATGGATATATAAAACTGTTTAGACGGTTCAATATTCCTGGGTTTTATTAATATGCTTATAGTCAGGTTATTGAGGGCTTTGCTATGCCATTTATTCTGTCGCTGTCCCCTTCCGGCTGTCTGGTAGGAGGCAGAGATAACAGTTCCGTGACCGGCCTTATTATTAGCCAATAGTTCAGATGCCAGTTCATTTGTTGATGACACTTTTTCATAATACCTGATGTCTCTGCCTATTAACATGATAATCAGTAATGTATATTGTAAATTGCATCTATTTCAGTACCTTGCATATATATTCCGGATAATGGCACCTTTATTGTAAACATAAATTCGCAACAGCAAAAGTAAGATAATTGTTAGTACTTTCGCAGTTGGGTTTAGTACTTAAATTGAGATAAATATTTAATGAACGAAAATAGCGACGAAACGGCCCAGCTGCTTGATGCGGTGGCTGAGGGAATATTTGAGAAGCAGGGGGATAATGTGGTTTTAATGGATATGAGGCAGTTGAATAATCCGGTATGTGATTATTTTGTTATTTGCCATGCACAATCAACCACCCAGGTGGATGCTATAGCCGAATCTGTAATGCGGAAGGTGAAGGCAGAAACCAGGGAGAAACCACTTCACAAGGAGGGGCTCGATAATTGCTTCTGGGTTTTGCTTGATTATAGCAACCTTATAGTTCATATCTTTGTTGAAGAATACAGGAAGCTCTATAACCTTGAAGGTTTATGGGCTGATGCTGAAACAGAGAACCTTGTTGATAAGAAAATGAAATAGAGGAAATGGCAGAGAAAGAAAAAAATAATATGAATAGCCAGGGCAAAAAGCCTGAAGGCCAGGATAAGAAACCTAAGTTCAATACCAACTGGATATTTGCAATCGCATTCCTTGGTCTGATTATAATTAACCTCTTGTTCGGTGGACGGGGAGTTACAAAATCCCGCGAATGGGGAGATGTTGAGGCGATGATTATAAATCGCGATATCCAGAAAATAGTAGTTGTAAACAAGGATAAGGCTGAGATATACCTTACCCCGGAGGCTATTGAATCCGGAAGATACCCTGAGGCTTCTACTTCTTCCGGTCCCTTCAGTGTTACCCAGGGACCAGGATTTCAGTACAATATTGCATCGGTTGAGCTCTTCGATAAACAGCTGAATGAGGCACAGGAAAGAGCCTCGTATTCACCGGAGGAATGGATTCATCCTTCATATGAGAGCAGGAGAAACTACATGGGCGATATCCTTGGGTGGATACTGCCTTTTGTAATAATAATTGCAATATGGATGTTTTTCTTCAGGCGTATGGCCGGAGGAGGAGGCGCCGGTGGTGCAGGCAGTATTTTCAATGTCGGCAAATCACGGGCCCAGGTCTTTGATAAAGATACCAATGTAAAGATTAACTTCAGTGATGTGGCCGGATTGGAAGAGGCCAAGACAGAAGTAATGGAGATAGTTGATTTTCTTAAGAATCCCAAGAAATACACCTCGCTGGGAGGTAAAATACCCAAGGGCGCTCTGCTTGTTGGCCCTCCCGGAACAGGTAAAACACTTATGGCCAAAGCTGTGGCAGGCGAAGCAAATGTTCCTTTTTTCTCTATCTCAGGTTCCGACTTTGTAGAAATGTTCGTGGGCGTGGGAGCTTCACGTGTCAGGGATCTCTTTAAGCAGGCCAAAGAAAAGGCACCATGTATTGTATTTATCGATGAGATTGATGCTGTTGGAAGGGCACGAGGAAGAAATGCAAACTTTGGAGCAAATGATGAAAGGGAAAATACACTCAACCAGTTGCTTACGGAGATGGATGGCTTTGGTACAAATATCGGGGTAATTATACTGGCTGCAACCAACAGGGCCGATGTGCTCGACAGGGCTCTTCTGAGAGCAGGCAGATTTGACCGGCAGATTCATGTTGAACTGCCCGATCTGAACGAACGAAGAGATATTTTCAAGGTCCACCTTAAGCCGATTAAGCTTCCAAAAAACTTTGATGTTGATTTCCTGGCCAAACAAACGCCCGGGTTCTCAGGTGCTGATATAGCCAATGTATGTAATGAGGCTGCTCTTATAGCTGCAAGGAAAAATAAGAAATCAGTGGGTAAACAGGATTTCCTGGATGCTGTTGATCGTATTGTAGGAGGACTGGAAAGGAAGAATAAGATTATTTCGCAGGAGGAAAAAAGAACAATTGCCTTCCACGAGGCAGGACATGCAACTGTAAGCTGGCTGCTTAAATATGCCAGCCCCCTTGTAAAGGTTACAATTATTCCAAGAGGAAGAGCTCTGGGTGCAGCCTGGTACCTTCCCGAAGAAAGGTCGCTAACTACCCAGGAACAAATACTGGACGAACTTGCATATGCCCTGGGAGGCAGGGCAGCAGAGGAGATGGTGTTTGGACGGATTTCTACCGGTGCCCTTAACGACCTCGAAAAAGTAACCAAACAGGCCTATGCAATGGTTTCATATTTTGGAATGAGTAGTAAAGTAGGTAATATGAGTTTCTACGATTCTTCGGGACAGAACGAATATGGTTTTACAAAACCCTACAGTGAAAAAACAGCAGAGCTAATCGATGCCGAAGCAAAGAGGATCGTTGATGAATCATATGAAAGGGCAAGGAAGGTACTCAATAAGAACAGGGAAGGCCTTGAGAAACTCGCAGCTTTGCTTCTTGAGAGGGAAGTAATCTTTAGCGAGGACCTTGAAAAAGTATTTGGTAAAAGAGCCGGTGAGAAAGCTGCAGATGAGGCAAAGAAAGACACAACAGATAATGTAAAACCTTCTGCAGGGGAAAGTGAAGAAGCTACCGGTGCGGAAGTCACAAAAACAGCTGTGAAATCACCTGCAGCCAAGAAAAGGAAGTAAATTGAACAATCTTTTAATAAGGACAATTACTGGTATTGCCCTGGTTGTGGTAATGATGGGATGCGTATTTATCCATCCCCTTACTTTTGGCCTGCTGGGACTTGTTATTGTCTCCGGATCCTACCTTGAACTGAAAAATATTACCCTGGAAAAGACTCCCCGTGTGCTTGTTTTCGCAGGACTGGCTTTCTCAGGTCTTGCTTACATAATTTCATTCCTTGTTGCATCCGGTACAATAAGTGAAGTATATCTTGTGTTGCTACTGCTTATAATACCCATGCTTGCCGTGGCCGGGATTTATAATACAGGAAGTGAGAGCTTTGTAACTATTGCAAAGCTTATCTTTTCAATCCTCTTTGTAACAACACCCTATATACTGATGCTTTTTGCTTCATTTAGCTTTGCCGGAAGCAGGGCCCTTCTCGGGCATTCATTTGAGATATATAACCCGGCTATAGTGGCCGGATTCTTTATTCTTCTATGGATTAACGATTCAGCTGCTTACCTGGTTGGTGCTTCTATTGGGAAACACCGCTTATTTGAGCGGATTTCTCCTAAAAAATCGTGGGAAGGATTCTTTGGCGGACTTGTATTTACCCTGGGGGCTGCCTGGCTTATTTCAGGATTCTTCACTTTTTTAAGCAGGCCTGACTGGATTATTATTGGTGGAATCATTACAGTGGGCGCTACATATGGCGACCTTTTTGAATCTCTTCTTAAGCGAAATGCAGGGATAAAAGATTCAGGAAATATTTTGCCCGGCCATGGAGGCTTTCTTGACAGGTTTGATGGGCTTAGCTTTGCCTTTCCACTTGTGTTTCTATATATCACTTTTTTTGGTTGATTGCTGCAGGTTCATTAGCTTTACAGACCATGAAAATACATCGCGAAGGTTACCGGACTTTATTATTGGTGTTTACCCTTTTACTGGTGGCAGACATTCTCTTGTTTGTATTTATACTAAACGGACCTGCGGGCTATTTTTTAGTCTTGTTTGTTTCACTCCTGATATTCTCATATTTCTACCAGTTTTTTATGGATCCTGCCCGGAATATAGCGAAGAAGAACGGAGCTGTTCTGGCTCCAGCCGATGGTAAGGTTGTAGTTATAGAAGAAACCTACGAAAGTGAATATTTTAAGGCAAGCTGCTTGCAGGTTTCAATATTTATGTCGCCATTTAATGTGCACAGCAACAGGTCGCCCGTTACAGGCAGGGTAAAATATCTTAAATACCATCCGGGTAAATTCCTGGTGGCATGGAACCCCAAATCATCTGAGCTGAATGAAAGAGCTACAATTGTGATCGAGGACGAAAAAGGGCAGGAAATCCTGCTAAGGCAGATAGCCGGAGCTGTAGCTAGACGTATTGTAACTTACCCCGGGGTGGGAGACAGGGTGGAGCAGGGAGAGGAGATCGGCTTTATAAAATTTGGCTCAAGAGTGGATATTTTTTTACCAGCCGGAACCCCGGTTGAGGTAATAATTGGGGATAAGACCTTAGCCGGAATAACAGCTATTACTCAAAATATTAAATGATCAATACAAGCTATGAATAAAACAGATAACCGGGTTCTTGGTATAACAGATGATGTTAAGTGGATAGGTATCCTGGACTACGAGATTGTTACTTTTGATATAGTAATGGAAACAGAGTTTGGCACTACCTACAACTCCTACTTTATTAATGCTGATAAGAAGGCAATAATAGAGACAGCAAAGGCTAAATTTTCCGAAACCTATATAAATAAGATAAAATCAGTCTGTAATCCATCTGAGATAGAATATATTATACTTAATCATACCGAGCCCGACCATTCAGGAGCCCTTAAGGATTTACTTGATCTTGCTCCCGAAGCAACTGTTGTGGGGAGTGGAAATGCTATCAGGTACCTGAGCGATATGATCAATATCCCTTTCAGGTCAATCGCAGTTAAGGATGGCGAAACATTAGATCTTGGAAATAAAACGCTTCGCTTTATATCGGCTCCAAACCTGCACTGGCCCGATTCAATATATACCTACCTGGAGGAAGACAGGATACTTTTTACCTGCGACTCGTTCGGCGCTCACTATTGCGATGAGGAAATGTTCGACGATAAGGTGGCTGACTACTCTGATGCCTTTAAGTATTATTTTGATGTAATCTTAAAGCCCTTCAGCAGGTTTATGCTAAAGGCTATTGAAAAGATACAAAGCCTTGATATTGATGTTGTCTGCCCGGGTCACGGACCTATCCTTCGCTCAGGCTGGAAAGAGAAAGTAGAATTGTCGGAGAAGTACGCCCGCGAATACCTTGATATTACTAAGGTGGATAAGGTAAAGAAAGTCCTTATTACCTATGTCTCGGCATATGGATATACAAAAGAGATGGCCGAAATAATCAAAATCGGGCTCGAAGGAGTAAGCGATACAAAAGTTAGCCTGCTCGATATAGAAAATATCGACCTTGGGGAACTCGAATCCGAGGTTGTGAAGGCAGATGGTATACTGGTCGGATCACCTACCATTAACCAGAATACCCTGCTTCCGGTTTACAGGTTGTTCTCTGTAATTAATCCGCTCAGGGACAAAAACAAACATGCGGCTGCCTTCGGATCATATGGCTGGAGCGGCGAAGCTGCAGGCATTATAGCCGATAATCTTCGTAACCTGAAACTTAAGGTGATGGACGATCTTGGAAAATTTAAATTCTCTCCCGACGAGGAAAAGAGAATTGAACTGGTTGCCTTTGGCAGTAATTTCGCCCGTCAACTGGCAAACTGCGAATAAATAAAGGCGACAGGGAATGTCGCCTTTACTCTATTAATCTTAAATCTTAGATCCTAAATCTACGAGATCTTAATCACCCTGTTCAGCTTTACTTCCTCTTTTGATTTCGGAATCTCAATAACCAGGATGCCATTCTTAAAACTGGCAGCTATCTTTTCGCTTTCAGCATTCTCGGGAATTGTAAAATTCCTGCAGAAAGTCTGGTAGCCGAATTCTCTCCTGCTGTAAGAATCATAGTTCTCCTTTTTTTCGTTTTTGTGTTCCGACGAGATCATAAGAATATCTTTCTCAAGCTCAATCTTGATGTCTTCCTTATCCATTCCCGGAAGTGCCATCTCAATCTCATACTTCTTTTCATCCTCTTTTACATTAACAGCAGGAGTAAACTTCCTGTTGCCGAAGAATGAGTCGAAATCATTATCAAAAAAGTTCGGATAAAGAGATGGGCTGTAGCTTCTTTTTCTAATTACTGGTATCATTTTTTTGTCCTCCAAATTTTAAAGTTATTATACTAAATTCTGAATGCATATAATCAATATCTGTACCGCTTATAAATACATGACATAATGACATATATATCTTAATATAGCATGACATAATGACACATTGTGATTTGATCTGCAACAAATTGTCATTAATACTTACATCTTTGTGCATCACAGTGCCAGGGTATATTTTTCCTTTGCTTTCCTGATTAATCACTATATTTACAGGCTTATTTAAGCAAGAGAAGGGGTCATGGTATTTTCACAATAACAGATCTTAAATGGATATAGTACCCATTAATAGCTGGTTTGATAAATCCTGTGGCAGTCCGTTGGTAATTGCGGGGCCGTGCAGTGCAGAAACGGAAGACCAGGTAATGAAAACTGCCGAGGGAATGCTGGGTGAGAATAAGCCTGATATATTCAGGGCCGGAATATGGAAACCACGAACCCGGCCTGGTAGTTTCAGTGGGGTTGGTGAAAAAGGACTGCGATGGCTGAGAAGGGTGAAGGAGGAATATGCTTACCGCATAACTGTTGAGGCAGCCTCTGCCTTGCATGTAAAGGCATGTATTGATGCAGGTGTGGATATTATATGGATAGGTGCCCGTTCGGTATCAAATCCTTTTTCTGTTGAGGAAATAGCTGAAGCACTGAAAGGCACCGATATACCTGTTCTTGTCAAGAACCCCCTGAATCCCGATATTGACCTGTGGATGGGTGCAATTGAAAGGCTTTCGAGGGTTGGCATAACAAAGATTGCTGCAATACACAGGGGTTTTTCTCCTTTCGAGAGAACCAGGTACCGGAATATGCCAAAATGGGAAATACCTGTTGAACTGAAAAGGCGGATTTCCAATATACCGGTACTCTGCGATCCGAGTCATATTACCGGCGATGCCTCTATGATATATGAAGTGTCCCAGAAAGCAATGGATCTTAATATGGACGGATTAATGATCGAGGTGCATCCTGATCCCCCGGGCGCACTGAGCGATTGCAACCAGCAGCTTACGCCCCTGCAGTTTAAGGATCTTTTCACCAGGCTTATAATCAGGAAACCCGGCTTTGACAACCAGTTAATTATTGATGAACTGGAAACACTCCGTTCCCAGGTTGACTCAATCGATCACCAGTTTATAGAGCTGCTTTCACAGCGCCTCAGTATAATTGAGCAGATTGCTGACTATAAGTACATTAATAATGTGTCGGTGCTTCAGATGGAAAGATGGCTCGAAATACTTAAAACCAGGACAGAACATGCAAAAAGCCTGGGCCTGAGTGTAAGGTTTACAGAGCAGATACTCAAGCAGCTTCACCAGGAGTCAATAAGGATTCAGACCAGGATCATGCTTGATAAAAAACGATCAGGAAATGGCTTATCTGATATAGCCATGGGCAATGGCAACGGCTATGTAGAGGATGATGATTAAAGGTACGGATGCAGCACCTGTACCCAGGGCCAGCACAGCAGCAAGAACAATAAAAATAATCCTTAATTCATTTCCCTTAAAGCGAAAATGTTTAATCTTGAATGAAAACATTGGAATCCGCGTTACCATCAGGATTGAAAAGCAAAGTGTAAAGAATGCGAGTACCCACCTCGAACTGTACATCATCTTTATCAGGGCACTATCAGAGTACTCTGCCGCAATTATAAGCCCGATAATAAATATGGCATTGGCCGGGGTAGGCAGTCCCCTGAAAGATTCTTTCTGGCTCTTGTCGATATTAAAGATTCCCAGGCGCAGGCCCGAGAGCACAGGTATCAGTACAGGTAAGTACTGGAGATATTCTTTTACAGACTCGGCTCCGGAGGCTTGCTGCAACATATAGTACATTAAAAGTCCGGGAGCAACGCCAAAACTAACAACATCAGCAAGGCTGTCGAGCTGAACTCCTAATTCACTCCGTGCATTCAGTAATCTTGCAGCCAGGCCGTCGAGATAATCAAATAGCAGTGCAAGTACCAGAACCCAGGCAGATAAAACTACTTCACCCCTGGTAAAGAGAATTATAGCTATAAAACCGGAGGCAAGGTTAAGAAGCGTTATAAGATTTGGAATATATTTTTTCATCCGGCCGGTATTAGAAAAGGAACCCGGTAAAATTAAGATAAATTTCATGAATCATCCAATTTGCTTATTTTTACATTTATTAGAAGAGAGGAATGGAACACCTGAGGAATCTTAAGATTGCCGTCGATTTTGACGGGACAATAGTGGAACATCAATATCCAAAGATTGGCAAGGATATGTTGTTTGCCTTTGAAACGCTGAAAGAGTTGCAGAAGCACGGTGCCCTGCTTATACTCTGGACCTTCAGGGCAGGCCAGGAGCTTGATGATGCTGTTGAGTACTGCGCAAAAAAAGGCATAGAGTTTTATGCTGTCAATAAAAACTATCCCGAGGAAATATACGATGATACTCTAAGCCGGAAAATTAATGCCGATGTTTTTATCGATGATAAAAACGTCGGAGGATTCCCGGGCTGGAGTAGCATATGGCAGGAACTGAGCCTGTACGACCTCAGGGAAAAGGAAGCAGAAAAGTTGCTGAACAGGAGAGCTTCTTTTCTGAAAAAAATATTTAAATCAAGGAAAGATGATATTTAATAACAGATCGGCCATAAGAATATTTGTGTCTGCAGGTATTTGTTTCCTGGCAGTGCTGGCTTATTCATGCGGGGGAAATACTTCAACAGTACAGGCCCAGGGAGATAAAGATTCAGACTCCCCGAAGCTGCCGGCAGTTAAACTGATCGAAATAGACTCACCAAAAGATAACCAGAGCTTTGCTTCGGGCGATCTTATTGATCTTGAGATATCATTACTCGGCGATCAGCTTCCTGATTCTGTGAGGGTTTACCTGGATGGATCTTATCTCTATACTCTTAGCGGGCAGCCCTATAAATCGACAATCGAAACTGCTTCATCAAGATTGGGAAAGGTGCCTGTTAAAGCAATCGCCTACTTAAACGGGAAAAGACCTCATACGGTGGCATGCTTTATCCGGCTTTTTTCAGATATTATACCACCTGTACATTCTTATTCAGTTGTTAATGAATATCCTCACGACCGGGGGGCATATACCCAGGGTCTGCTTTATCACAATGGCTTATTTTATGAATCAACAGGCCCGGCAGGCAAATCAAGCCTGAGAGAGGTTGATCCTGTTACGGGTAGTGTGTTAAGACAGCATAAGCTTGATAATAAGTTCTTCGGAGAGGGACTGGTTTTATTGAATAAGCGTCTTTACCAGCTTACCTGGGAACATAATACCGGTTTTGTTTACGACCTGGAAACCTTCAGCGAGATTAAAAGAATCCATTACGACACACAGGGATGGGGCCTGGCTACCGATGGCAGCAGAATCTTTATGAGTGATGGCACAAATAAGATATATTTTCTTGAGCCTGAGTATTTTACTGTTACTGGTTCAGTAGATGTTTACGACGATAAAAAGGCTGTCTACCAGCTCAACGAACTCGAATATATAAACGGCGAGCTCTGGGCAAATATTTATATGTCAGATCTGATAGCCAGGATAGATCCTGACAGTGGTAAAGTGCTTGCCTACATTAACCTTGCAGGTATCATGGGCGATGAGGCAGAAGGACTGGCACAGGAGGAGGTACTGAACGGCATTGCCTGGGACAGTGTGAATAGCAGGCTCTATGTTACCGGTAAAAACTGGCCTAAATTATTTGAGATTAAGGTCAGGTAGGACGACAATGGTTGCAAACAACGTTTAGTCCGCCCGGAATAATTTTGAGTTCGATAGGCGAATGTCCCAGCGACTCGCCATCTGCTTCAAGGTGAATAAGTGGCTCGGAATATATCTCAATATCCTTTCCTGTAAAAAATTCTATTTTGGGATGATCAAGTATGGTCCCGTCGTATAACTTCTTAAGGCTTCTGATAATCTCGCCCTTTCTCATTCTCTTGATAATTGTAATATCAAACAATCCGTCATCTACCATTGCATCAGGGGTCTGTCTCATGCCTCCTCCCGAGTACCTTCCAATCCCAAGACTTATCGAGAAAGTGTCGTTACTCGTTACCTTACCATCAATTACTACCCTTGTGTGTGTCGATTTATACAGGAACAGGCTCTTAAGAAGAGTCCAGTAATAAACAGATTTGCCAGACCGTCCCTTCTCTTTCTGCCTGTTTGAATTTTTAACCACTATTGCATCGAAGCCCAGGCCTGCTATATTTATAAAATAGCGGTGATCTCTTCCCTGTTTGGTTTCGAAATATACAATACCCACATCCTGCCTGATTGAATGATCTGATTTTATTACCCTGATTGCTCCCTCATAGTCAAGTGGTATGCCAAACATCCTGCCCCAGTCGTTGCCGGTACCTACCGTAATCATTCCAAGGGTAATATCTTCGGCAGGACAGGAATCCTGTACAAATACACCGTTAACAGCTTCATTCATTGTGCCGTCGCCACCCACTATAATAAACTTTCGGAAGCCCCTGTCAATAGATTCCTTTACCAGCTCAATTGCGTGATGCTTGCCAGTCGTGAAAACCGACTCGTAGTCAAATTCATACCTGTTGAGTAATTCAGATATTGTCAACCAGTCTCGCTTACCTTTCCTGCGACCGGCGTTCGGGTTAATTATAACCCGCCAACGGTCAATCGAAGATTTTTTTCCCATTTAAAAGATATTGGGTTCCCAAAGATGCTAATATTTTATAATAAATGAAAAAATAGACTGCCAACATTATATGAACAACATGTTAATAAGATGTTGAAAACCCCGAAGAAAATGTTTACAATTACAAGCCGGACCGAAGAATGATCACTGGCATAAATATTAAATTTGAAGCTCTTGAATTGGGAAAAATATACAAACAAATAATAGATGGGAAGAATTATTTCACTTGCCAATCAGAAAGGCGGAGTTGGGAAAACAACAACGGCGATTAACCTTGCGGCAAGTCTTGCTGCACTTGAACAAAAGGTTCTTGTTGTTGATTCTGATCCCCAGGCAAATGCAGGGTCAGGACTGGGTATTGATATAAGAAAGATTGATAAAACAATATATGATTGCCTTATTGATGGAGTGGAACCCTCAGATACAATTATAAACTGCGAAATTGAGAACCTTGATATTATCCCTTCCAATATTGACCTGGTGGGTGCAGAGATTGAGATGCTGAATATGGAAAAAAGGGAAAGTGTTCTTAAGAATGTGCTGGCGAAGGTAAAAGACAATTATGACTATGTGCTGGTTGATTGTTCTCCTTCACTGGGGCTTCTGACAGTGAATGCACTTACTGCTTCGGATTCGGTGATTGTGCCTGTTCAGTGCGAGTATTTTGCACTTGAAGGCCTGGGTAAGCTTCTTAATACCATTAAGATAATACAGGGAAATCTGAATAAGGAACTGGAGATAGAGGGCTTTCTGCTCACGATGTACGATTCCCGGCTGCGTCTGTCGAACCAGGTAGTTGACGAGGTAAGAAAGCATTTTCAGCAAATGGTTTTCGAGACTATTATTCAGAGGAATATAAAGCTCAGCGAGGCTCCAAGCTTTGGTCAGCCTGCATTACTCTACGATGCTGAATCCCGTGGAGCTGTTAATTATCTTAACCTTGCAAAAGAAATAATTGATAAACGTTCAAACGCCGGGAAATAGAGAAGGCTGATTAAATACTTAACTATGACAAAAAAACAGGCACTGGGAAGAGGTTTGGGAGCACTGATCGATGGTGTTGAGAAGGAAAAGCTGGAGAAGAAGGTTGAAGCAAACCTGGAGATTGAGATATCAGCAATCGAATTCAATCCCTTTCAGCCAAGAACCAGGTTTGATGAAGCTGCGCTTAATGAACTGGCCGACTCCATCAGGCAGCTGGGCATAGTACAGCCTCTCACGGTGAGGGAAATAGGTGAAGGGAAGTACCAGCTTATTGCAGGTGAACGAAGACTTCGTGCCTGTAAAATTGCCGGACTGAATAAAGTCCCTGCCTATATCAGAACAGCCGACGACCAGGGTATGCTCGAGCTTGCACTTGTTGAGAATATCCAGCGTGAAGATCTTGATGCCATAGAGGTTGCCATTTCTTACCAGAGGTTAATTGAAGAATGTAAGCTAACCCAGGAGCAGCTCAGCGACAGGGTCGGCAAGCAAAGATCAACCGTTACCAATTACCTCAGGCTGCTAAAATTGCCTGCCGAAATACAGCTGGGTATCAGGAATAAACAGCTGACAATGGGCCATGCCCGCACACTTATAAATATAGAGGATATCGACCAGCAGATGAAGGTCTATTACCAGCTTGTTGAAGAGGGTCTGTCTGTAAGAAAAACCGAGGAGCTGGTTCGACAGATGCAGGTAGAAAAACTGAAGGATCCAAACAAGGCCACAAAGAAAAAACAGCTGAACCTGGAATATGAAGAATTATCAGAGGAGCTTTCAAAAGTTTTTTCTTCGGATGTAGTATTCAGAATAAACAATAAAGGGAAAGGAAAGATCGTTATTCCTTTCGACGATTCTGACGATATGGAGCGTATTTTGGGGCTTCTGGATAAACTTAACTCCTAAATTATATATCTTTGCCCCGATACTGTTGTACGGTATATTTAAGGCTTTGATATAATTGAAACTCAATAGAATATTTATATTGTTATTTCTGCTGGCAGGTCTTCTGACCGGGAACCCTGTTCTTGCTCAGACTGATACCCTCAGGGCTGATACTCTCGGGGTGGACAGGCAGCGGCGGATGAGAATAAAAGATCCCATAAAGGCCACTATGATGGCTGCAGCCTTTCCCGGCCTGGGCCAGGTTTATAATGGTAAGGCATGGAAAATTCCTGTTGTTTATGCCGGCTTTGCAGCTGTGGGCTACAGCATTTACTTTAACTCAACAAATCATGTAAAGTACCTGGAAGCCTATATTGATCTTACAGATGATATCCCGGAAACCAACAGCTATACCTTCAGGGAATTCGGGGTTCCTCCTGAAGAATTCGACAGGGCTCTTGGCTCTTCCTCGTTTAATGCATCTACCGAAGACTGGGTAAAAACCCAGCTGATAAACGGGGTTGACTATTACCGGAGATACAGGGATCTTTCATATGTTGGTGTGGCAGTATGGTATTTAATAACAATACTCGATGCCAATGTTGATGCTCACCTGTCCGATTACGATGTAAGTGAAAACCTGAATATCGCTCTTGAACCAACACCCCTGCAAACAGCTTACGGACCAGTTATGGGAATGGGCGTGAAAATAACTTTTTAACAGAATGATTATGAGAAGTGGATTAATAGTATTGATGGTTTTTCTCACTGGATTAATTGCCAGTGCTTCAAACGATACAATTATTATAAAAAATAATAATAGTACTGCTCTTATTGAACAGAGTCTCGATAGCCTTGTGCATGAGTGGTATGTGGCAAAATTACTTTCAGATAATTTGCCCGATTCAGAATATGATGATAATCCTATAGTTGAATTCAGCGATTCAATCTACCGTGAGCGACTCGATAATATTCACTCTGTGGTGGCATTACCCTATAACTCAATAGTCAGGAACCATATTCATGTATATACAGGCAAAAAAAGGGATAAGTTCCAGATAATGCTGGGTATGCGCGAGTATTACTTCCCCATGATAGAGGATATCTTTGATTCATATGGCCTGCCGCCTGAGTTAAAATATATGGCGGTAATAGAATCAGCTCTTAACCCGAATGCAGTATCGCCGGTTGGAGCAACAGGCCTGTGGCAGTTTATGTATAGTACGGGCAGGCAGTACGGCCTTACAATAAATTCTGTTGTTGACGAAAGAAGAGATCCTGTTAAGGCCACTCATGCTGCGGCAAAGTTTCTTACCGACCTTTACGATATATATAAAGACTGGGGCCTGGTGATTGCCGCATATAATTGCGGACCGGGTAACGTTAATAAGGCAATACGACGATCTGGAAACAGGAAGGACTACTGGGAGATTTATTACCGCCTGCCGAGGGAAACAAGGGGCTACCTCCCGGGATATATTGCTGCCACCTATGCCATGACTTACCACGAGGAACATAATATAAAGCCCATCCCGGTTTCTTTCCCGCTGGCAACAGATACAATAATGATCACAGAGGACCTTCACCTGCAACAGGTTTCAGAAGTACTTGGGATAGCTCCCGGCGAACTTAAGGCCCTGAACCCTCAGTACAGGGCAAACCTTGTTCCCGGGAAAAGCAGGCCCCTGGCCCTGACCCTGCCAATAAACAGGCTGGGTGATTTTATCTCCCTGCACGACAGTATTGTATCTTACAGGGCAGATTACTTTCTGAAGCCGGAGTCTAAGACAGCCAGCCCTGTAAATTCAAGCTATATCCCTCCTGATATTAATGGAAAAACAAAACTTATTTACGTGGTGAAGGAAGGTGATAACCTGGGGTATATAGCCAGCTGGTATAATGTTGGCCTGTCAAATTTAAGGTACTGGAATAATATCTACAGGAACACCATCAGGGTAGGGCAAAAAATAAATGTCTTTGTCGATCCCTCAAAGAAGGATTATTATGCAGCAGTTAATAAGCTGAGTTTCGAAGAGAAGCAAAAGAGAATAGGTAAAACAGTCAGCAAGACCTCACCAGCACCTGCCCCTGAGCAGGAACCACTGAATGGCAGCTATATCTATCATACTGTTAAATATGGTGACACCGTATGGGATATAGCCAAACTGTATACTGGAGTAAGTGCAACAGATATAATCTCATTGAATGGCTTAAGCAGTTCGGGTAAAATCAGTGTAGGTCAGAAGCTGAAGATTAAGAAAAAGAGCTAACTATAACCCTGTACGGGACCTTCTATGAAACCTTACAAGACCTTACTTCTTCTTCTGGTCTTGCTGGTGTTAATTTACGGACCATCAGCCTTTAGTGTCCGAAAGGTACACCTTCCCTTTGGGATTGATATTATGATGCCCGGGCTGGAGGAGCTTAGGGGATCATGGAAACAGGCCCCTGAAGATTCTGCTGCAGCTTATTTACCACTTACTGATTCATTAATAATCACATACGATATCCCGGAAGCTGAAGTTTCTCCCGGTGATAGTATTTCAGCTTATTCACTCCCTGATAGCGGCTCAGTAAGAATTCTGTACTATGGCGATTCACAGCTCGAAGGCGACAGGATCAGCGATTACCTGAGGAAAGAACTCAGGAAAAAATATGGTGGTACAGGCCCCGGTTTATTATCTCCCACGCTTCTGACAGCTTATACCAGGACAGCCTGGGTGCGTTCGTCTCCTAACTGGGAACGCTATAATGTGCTTTCCTATCGTGATAATGAAATTGATCACAGGCGACTGGGTCCCAGGATGGAGGTCAGTCGCTACACTCTTTCCGGATCAGACACTACTGAAGCGTGGATAAAAGTCAGCCCATCTGCAAGTGCCGACTCCTCTGCAGCAGCCTATTCTATGCTCAGGCTCTTATACGGAAATCTAAGCGACTCTGTTCGCGTAAGCTTGTTTGAGGACAGGAAGCATAAGCTTGATGCCTGGATGGCACCTGCCGCGAGAATAACAGAGCTGAAACTGCCTCTCAGTCAGCCTTCTTCAATTGAGATCCGCTTTGCCGGCACTGACAGTCCCGATATTTATGGCTTCAGCATTGAAAGCAGTCACGGACTGCAGGTGGATAATATCTCCTTAAGAGGCAGTGCGGGCTATGAGTTTACTGCCATTGATGCAGAAAATCTCAGGGAGAGTTATAAGCTCCTGGATCCCGACCTGATAATTCTGCATTTTGGTCTTAACGTGGTTCTTAATATCAGGGAAGATTATTCTTATTACCGTAACAGGATCTATAAGCAATTAATGCATATCAGGGACCTTGCACCGGGAGCAGATTTATTACTGGTAGGCGTAAGCGATATGGCCCGAATGGACTCATCAGGCATCCGTTCCTATCCTAACCTCCCTGCAATAGCCGGGGCCCAGAAAGAGGCAGCCGACAGTGCAGGAGTATATTTCTGGGATGCGAGGGAAGCTATGGGAGGAGAAGATGCAGCTCTTAAGTGGCACGACAATGACCCGCCTCTTATGGCAAACGATTATACCCACCTTAGCTATGAAGGAGGACATAAATTTGCCGGCTTATTGCTGAAAGAATTCTTTTCTTACCCTGGCAGCCCTGAGATTGTTACACTAGCTGCAGATAGCCTGATACTAAATTCCGGACCTGCTCTTACGGATGAGCCCGGAGCGCGCGCGGATTTTAAACCCACTGATAAGATAAAAACCATACTCTTATACGATGAGACCAAAGCGCTTATCTTTACCACCCCTGCCTTCTGGATATTCATGCTTGCCCTGCTGCTTGTTTACAGCCTTATCGCCGGTAAACCACTTGTAAGAAATACTTACCTGCTTCTGTTCAGCCTTTTCTTCTATTATAAATCAGGAGGTATATTCTTTGTTCTTCTCCTGGTTTCAACGCTTAGCGATTATTGCGCAGGCTTATTAATCAACTCATCATCTTCACGCCTTGTAAAAAAGCTGTGGCTTACTTTTAGCCTGCTTGTAAATCTCGGGATGCTTGCGTATTTCAAGTATACTTTTTTTGTTACAGGTGCAGTAAATGATCTTGCAGGTGCAGCTATTCCCGAACAGAACTGGCTGGCACTTCTGGTAAATAATATGGCTGGGACTGCTTTTGATACTTCTTCCATTATTCTGCCAGTCGGAATTTCCTTTTTCACCTTCCAGACGATATCTTATACTATGGATGTTTACCGCGGCAGGACACAGCCTGTAAGAAATATTCTCGATTTCGGGTTCTATGTGTCCTTTTTTCCGCAACTGGTTGCCGGGCCTATTGTGAGGGCTTCGGAGTTTATTCCACAGCTGTACCAGAAGTTCCGCCTGAGTTTAAGAGAGTGGTCGCATGCACTCTATCTAATTATCGGCGGACTGGTAAAAAAGATAATTATCTCAGACTATATAGCTGTTAACCTGGTTGATCCTGTTTTTGGAAACCCGGGATCTTTTTCAGGCATAGAGAACCTGCTTGCAGTATATGGCTACGGGCTGCAGATCTATTGCGACTTTTCGGGCTATACCGATATTGCTATAGGAGTGGCACTGATGCTGGGTTTCAGGCTGCCCTTAAATTTTAACTCACCCTACAAGGCTGCCAATATTACGGATTTCTGGCGCCGGTGGCATATCTCGCTTTCGAGGTGGCTGAAAGATTACCTGTATATACCGATGGGTGGAAACAGGAAGGGCAGGTTCAGGACAAATATTAACCTTTTGCTTACGATGCTGATAGGGGGTTTATGGCACGGAGCCGCCTGGCGTTTTATTATATGGGGCGGATTACATGGACTGGGCTTAATGCTTCATAAGGGATGGAAGAGAATCTCTCCTTTCAGGAAGGGCAGGGCTAAGACAGCCAGGTTTATCCCGGTATTTATAACCTTCAACTTTGTAAGCTTTTGCTGGATCTTCTTCCGGGCCGAAAATATGTACCAGGTGAAAGTGATATTCGACCGCCTCCTGTTTGCCTGGGGAAACATCGACCTGCTGGGATTTTTAAGGGTTTACTACGGAGTTATTGTTGTAATAATATCGGGGTATATAATCCACTTTCTGCCAGCCGCAACAAAAGAAGCCTACAGGGGCCTCTTTATCAGAACACCGCTTCCGGTCAAACTTCTGATTGTATATATCCTTGCAATAGCAATGTATAATTTCCAGCTATCGGGTGTTCAGCCTTTTATTTATTTCAGATTCTAGAGGTAGTCCTCGCCTTCTTCTTCAGCAGTTGTAAAAGGCTTGATAGCCCTATTGTAAATGCCCTGCACATAGGCTATTGCCATACCGTAGTTTGTTACCGGGACTCCTGCATTAATAGCCGGCCTGAGCCTGTTATGTAATTGTTTGCGGGTAATCATACATCCGCCACATTGTACCACAAGGGCATAGTCGCTTATAGGACGCTCTATTTTATCGAGCCCGGCAACAACATCAAATTCCAGCTCTTTACCGTTGAAGTTTGATATCCAGCGGGGGATCTTAACCCTCCCGATATCATCGCACGATACATGGTGAGTGCACGACTCAAGCATAAGTACCCTGTCTCCATCCTGTAATTCAGATATTTTTGGTGTGCCCCTCAGGTAGGCATCAAAATCACCCTTGAGCCGGGCCAGCGCAATACTGAATGATGTAAGAGGCACGTCTGCAGGGATCGACCCGTCGGCCTTTACAAAGATCTGTGAATCTGTGATGGCAAGCGCCGGCTTTATCTGGGTGCGTGCCAGGAAAGAATCTACCTCTCTTTCCTTCAGAACAATGGCAACGGCATCATTGTCGAGTACATCCCTTATTGCCTGCACCTGGGGCAGTATTAGCCTTCCCTCAGGTGCCTCCACATCAATGGGCGTAATAAGCAGTACCATATCACCCTGTTTTATTATATCGCCAAGCAGGGTAGGTGCCTTCAGACTTCTTTCAGGGATTGCCTCCTTAATAAGCTTAATAAGGTCTTCGTAGTTCAGCTTATCGAGTGTTGAAAAAAGAAAGATCTCCCTGGCGGTTTTCTCTCTCACCCTCCTCAGGAATTCTTCCGAAGGTTTACCAAGATCAACCTTATTGTAGACAAGGAGATAGGGTATATCGAAGCTGTTGAACCTTTCAATAAGATTATCCTCGCTGGTGCCCCATTGCTCTTCACCGAGCACCAGTATGCCAAGGTCGATGGTATCGATGCTTTTAAGGGATTTATCGATTCGTTTTTGTCCCAGCTCACCACTATCATCAATACCTGCCGTGTCGATAAGAATAACGGGCCCGAAGCCCGTTATCTCGAACGATTTCTTTACAGGATCTGTTGTAGTACCGGCATGATCAGATACTATTGCTATATCCTGTCCGGCAAGTACATTAATCAGGCTGCTCTTGCCCAGGTTACGTCTTCCGTAAATTCCTATATGTGGAGTATTCTCTCTCCCTTTTGTCATTTTGCCCTTATTTCAGGCAAAATTACTAATAATTACAATATGGTAAAGGTTATCTCGTATCCTGAAAGCTTTATCAGTGGAAGAGATTCTGATTCTTCGCCCCTGAATGCTTCAAACTCCAGGTCAGAAGATTCTTTTATCTTTATTCTGGTTGTAAGGTCTGCCTTCTCCAGGTTAAGATGAGGGTATTTGATATTTGCTTTAAACCTGTAGCTTATATCCTTCGCTATCCCTGCCTCGCATTTAATATATTTCCCGTTAAGGTCAATAGTCTTAAATTCAGGGTGGAGCTTATCCAGTATTACCTTGTCTTCATAACCAATATCGAGAACAAAAGATTCCTTTAGTAAATCGAGCTTATAGCTAGTGTACTTTGATTCTCTTACAGTTACTGACCTGGCAGCAGCAATATTGAATTTGCTGCTATAGGCGCTTTCTATTATCATATCTTCAATGCCTGCACTCAGGAAGTCTGTATATTTCGATTTTACTTCAAGGTTTTCACACTCGCCCAGTTCGAAGCCGCCTTCATAACTGTCAATCTTAACTTTCCCGGCGCTTGTACTTGTCAGGTAACTGTATTTTGAAATCATGCTGATATCCCCGCAGGACTCAAACTTGAATTTGTCATTATATGAATCAATATCAAGGTTCTGAACAATTTTTGAAGTAATACCTGAATACTTTGTAACATATCTGGCATCAAGGGTAGATCCGGTAAATATATCACTGTCGTAAAGGTCGGCCGTAAGTTCTTTGCAGTTACCGAGTTCTATATCAGAATATTTTGCAGTAATATCCAGCTTTCCGTTAATATCCCTGGCACTTAATTTATCGCTGTAGAGGTTCAGCGTAACATTGCCGGAGGTTTCTTCAAGATTGATACCAGAATATCTGGAATTGAGATCAAGATCGGCAGTTGCAGGAAGCCATACTTCAGCTTTTACCCTGAATTCTTTATACCTTAGTGTTTTCCCCCTGTCAAGCTTAATGGTTTTCCTTCCGGCTATATTTTTTCTGTTTTCCCAGAACCTTGTGTTGAAGCTTACCAATGCAGGAGAATTATTGAATTTCAGCTTATTAAGAAAGTTTTCCATTTCTTTCTTTTCTTCAGCACTTCTCAATTCAGCCTTTACTGTAAGCCTGAGTTCAGCTTCATTCCTGTTCCAGGTATGTATTATAAGGTCACAATCATAATTTTTCAGGTTCAGAGTACCTTCACTGCCCAGATCGTAGTTCCATGTAAAAGTCTTCTCCAGGGTCTTGCTGTCCTGGGCCTGAGTTGCACCTGCAGCCAGAACGAATAAGATTAAGGTACTAAAGACTGCTTTGAGTATTTTTTTCATAATTATCTGCTTTATTGGTTTCAATTATCATTCTTTCAAGCAATTCAATCTTTCTTTCGTAAATACTGAAAATTGTATTGACTACTTTCTCATTATCTCCCAGTTCTTTCAGATCAGCTATAGTTTTATTGTATATTTTATCCAGCTGCTTTAGCTCTGCGGCTATTGACCTGGTCTGCTCATTATCCGGTAAACTTATTTCCCTTACATCTCTTTCTTTCAGTTTTACTGTTCTGATATAGTCATCTTCAATATTTGCATATTCGCTGCTTATCTCAGACAGGTACTTTCCTTTATTGAATGGAACACCAACAGTAAGATCAGTAATAATATATGAAAGAGCTATCAGGATTATTACAGATGCAGCTATTTTAAAGGCTAAGCCAGGTAATACTATTCTTCTGTTTCCCTTCGATGAGGCCTGGTTGCCAGCCTGTACCTTTTTTATTTTGCTCCATATAATATCATCATCCGGAAATTCTACATCCAGATGTTGCCTGTTAGCTTTCAGATATTTTTCGGTATTAGTTGACATATACTGATGGTTTAAGCGATTTATTAAGTAATCCCAGGGCTCTTTTGTACTGTGTTCTGCTGGTTGATTCTGTTATGCCCAGCATCTCTGCTATTTCTTTATGCAAATAACCTTCAAGAGCATACAGTATCAATACTGTTCTGCTTCCTTCGGGCAGTTTCTTTATTTCACTGTGTACAAGTGCCGGATCAACAGTAACTGTAATACCATCATCCGCCAATCCTTCGCTGATATCGTCATCCATATCTTCAAAGTGTATCTTTTTTTTGCGGATAAGTGAAAGACAGTTATTAATTACTATTCTCTTCAGCCAGCTGCCGAAGGCCTTTGTTTCGGAGAGCTCGTCGATGCGTTCAAAAGCTTTAATAAAAGATTCCTGCAGAACGTCTTCTGCATCCATCTTATTATTAAGGAATCTTATTGCTATATTATACATCGCTTTTGAATAATTTTTATACAGGAGGTACTGGGATTTCGGGTCTCCCATTTTGCACCCTTCAATTATATTATGCTCTCTTGCGGTCATTATACATTATAGAGATGTAGTTTATTCAAAAACGTTGTAGGCTGCTACTGATTTTTTTCTAATTTAACTTTTCAAATAATCAAAATAGCAAAATTTGTCGACACAGGATAATTCAATGGTGCTTTCAGGAAGAAACAGGCAGGTCTTATTCCTGGTACTGGCTTTGTATGCATTGATCTACGCATCAATTTCTCTTGTAAACCATTATTGCTTCCGGACCTATGCACTCGACCTGGGTTATATGAACCAGGCCCTACATTCTCTTTCAAGGTTCAGGATGCCTGTTTATACACTCGATATTACAGGCAGGGAGATGAACTTTTTCGCAACACATTTTTCCCTGGTAATGGTATTATACCTTCCTTTTTATTACCTGCTGGGCACTTATACGCTGCTTGTGATCCAGCTTGTGTCGGTTCTGGCGGGAGGTATCGGGATTTACAGGCTTTCGCTTGAAAGGGGAAACAGTCAGGGATTATCGCTGGTAATTCTTGTTTTCTTTTTCTCGCTCTGGGGCATTTTTTCGGCCCTTTCATTCGACTTTCATAATTCGGTGGTGGCAGCTATGATGCTTCCCTGGTTTATACTTTTTATGGAGCGGAAGAAATATCGTCCTGCGGTCTTATTTTTTGTTTTGATGTTGATGTGCAGGGAAAGCATAGCTCTCTGGATGGTATTTATTTTGCTGGCCTGTATGATACGTGACAGGCAGGAAAAGAGACCATTAAGCAGATTTAAGCTTAGTCTTACAGCAGTCGCCTTTGCCTGGTTTATGCTGGTGAGTATGGTTCTTATGCCATCTCTTTTGCCAGAAGGTGTTGACGGGCAGTTCTGGAAATATTCTCATATAGGAGGGTCTTTGCCCGAGGTGCTTTCAAACATCTTCCTGAGTCCGGGGCATTTTCTGAATATACTGTTTTCCAATACCACGGGAGAAGCAATTTATAATGGTATTAAGCCTGAGACCCTCCTGGTATTATTTGTATCAGGAGGATTTGTTCTGTTTATACGCCCTCTTTACCTGCTTATGATACTCCCGGTGTTACTGATGAAGTTTTTATCAGGCAACTATGCACACTGGGGAATTAATTATCATTATTCTATTGAGTTTGCTCCGGTGCTGGCAATAGCTCTGTCCGATCTTAAGCCAGGAGTAAGAAGCCTGAGACTGAGAAAGTTTATAATTATCATTTCCTGCTTCCTGGCTATCGGAACAACGGTAACTACCCTGGAAAAGAGAAAATCCCGCTGGTATAACAGCGAAAATTCACGCTTTTATACAAAGGCTCACTTTAAATGCAGGTATAATCTTAAGGAGGTGAAACGCGGTTTATCTTTGATTAAAATGAATTCGAGGGTTTCTGCTTCTTCAGAACTTGCCCCCCATTTGCAGTTCTCAGGGGAATTATACCATTTCCCGCAGATAAATAATTCTGAATATGTTGCTGTTCTTAAGACCTCAGATGTAACATACCCTCTTGGCATAGACAACTATCTTTCTGAGATAGAAAAACTAAGGACATCATCAGCTTACGGTGTGCTTTATGAATCAGAAGATCTTATTGTTTTTGGCTTAACTGAATAAAAGCCTATTCCAGCACATCTGAAATTGTGAACCCGAGTTTAAGCAGGTTTGAAGGCTCCATTATCTTTTCAAGCCTGGCTTCATTTAAAAGTCCGGTTTTTTCTGCTGCTTCGAAGATATTAATATTGCTTTTCTTCATCTCCTCAGCAATTTTTGCTGCCTTGTTATAGCCAATATAAGGAATAAGTGCTGTTGTTACTGCAGGGCTGTACACAAGGGCATCATAGCCTGAGTTTTCGTTTACAATAAGACCTGTAAATAGATTATTTTTGAGTGAGTCATTTATTGCTATCAGGAGCTTGAGTGATTCAAGTAGAGAGTGCCCGATTGTTGGGAGGTAGGCATTCAGATCCAGGCAACCCTGTGAGCAAAGTGAAGTTATTAACTGGTCGTTGGAGTATATTTTGTGAGTTGATGAAATAACAAATTCCGGAATAACAGGGTTTATTTTTCCCGGCATTATTGAACTGCCTACCTGGCGATTTGGAATCTTAAGCAGTTTCTTCGATGAAATATCCGACGAAAGTAACCTGATATCGCCTGCCATTTTTTCAAGGTTCACTGCATGAGCCTTGAGGATGGCGTGTACCTCAACCCAGCTGTCGAGATTGGCTGTGGCGTCCTGCAGGTTTTCGCTTCTGCTTACAGGAAGTGAAGCAAGACTTCTCAGTTCCGGGACCACTTCCATCAAAAAGAACCTCGGAATGCTTACACCTGTCCCGGTGGCTCCTCCGCCCAGGTTCACTACCTTTATTCTCTCCTTGCATTTTGAGACTCTCCACCAGTCCCTGGAGAGGGCCTCATTGTAGGTTGAGAAAAGAGCTCCGAATGTTGTTGGAACTGCTTCCTGCATCTGTGTATATGCCGGTCTTAGTTTGTTCCGGTTATCAGATTCATGCTGTTCAATTACCTGCCTCAGTGAGTTTATTTTTTCTTCCAGGTTATTCAGCAGTTTTAAGGCTGCTATTGTAAGCGAGCTTGGGATAATATCATTGGTCGACTGGAATATATTGGCATCTTCAACCGGATCAATGTAGGAGTATTCTCCTGCTTCATGATCCAGGTCGAGAAGAGATGCGTTACATATAATCTCATTAACGTTCATATTAATACTGGTGCCGGCACCACCCTGTATAGCCGGGACTATAAAATGGCTGAAATAAATTCCTTCTGATACCTCTTCGGCAGATTTGGCTAGTGCAGCAATAATTTCAGGGTCGATTAATTTAATAGGTATGTTACTTCCGTATTTCTCTATTGTTGCATACCTGAATTTCTTATAGGTCCTGTAGCATGCCAGTTTGGTAAGGCCTATTGCCCTGTACCATTCAATTGGGAACGGGATATCCGAGGGAAAATTCTCTTTTGCACGCAGTGAATGTATCCCGTAAAGGGCTTCAGCGGGTACCTGCATACTTCCCAGGCTGTCTGTTTCAGTTCTTTGCATCTGCAACTAAGTTTGTCTTACACAAACTTATGATTTTAAATCTACTATTGCAATGCTGTTTGCTGTATGGCTCAGTGCTTTCTTAGTTGCCAAAACGTGTATTTACCACGTTGTTATAGATTGAACCAAAGGAGTAACTTAATCCAAATTCAAAAGAAAATGAGTAGCCGGTTTTTAGTGCAATCTGGCGGGTCAGAACATCCTGTTCGCTTGCATCGCCTTTAGGAAGGTTTATCTGGTCGTGGATAAGGCTTGCCCGCGTTTCAAAATTTACTGAGAGTCCTTTATATATCCTGTAATTAATATCTCCCCTTATTCCCAGGTTATTTAAATTGAAATCATGAAGGTAGTTAGCTCCCGTAACAGAAAGATACCCGGAGCCCCACTCCTTGTTAAATCCAATTGAAGCGCTCAGATAATGCCGCAGATAGAGTCCCTCGGTATCGAAATAGGTGGTAGTATCTGAGTAATCGTGATAAATGCCGGAGACACCGTACTGTACTCTGAATGAGTGTTGGAACGATTCTTCATAGGGAAAAAAGTTATATTCAATAGCCGGTCCTGCGGAGGCCGAAAAATCGTAATTGTTATATGTGTCTCCGGAGGTCGAGTACCTTCCTCCCAGGGCCCATCTGTCGGCTATGCTTTTTACTACTGTTCCATTCAGGCTCCAGTTTTGCCTGTAGCTTTTGCTGTCTGTTTGAGTGTAATAAGTCTGCCGGTTTTCGTACCTGGCATCAAAAGTAACCTTAAGCTCCTCGGTGATCCTGTCGGCCGAGAAAGTAGTATTAATGTTTGAGCTTTTATAGTTTTCATCCTGGTTAAATGAGCCCGATCCCCTTAGTCTGAACATCCAGCTGTCCCAGGAGTCGTTTTCAACTGTTGGATTCATAATCCTACCAGGTATGTCGCCGTCCTCGAATTCAATCTTTATATTCCGCCCGATAGGGGTCCTGGCAACATATTGCATTAATCCCATTGCTATAATGCCCGACCTTGCTTTCCTTGTTTCGTCGGCTGTTTCATCAACAGGCGATACAAACTTCAGTTCCTCATTAATACCCTCGAAGTCGCCGTGACCAATAAAATCTATTAAGTATTCACCACCGCCGCCGCCGTTTATCTGTCTTCGCACAAAAATATGCACATCGGCTTCATCCTTATTCCTGACATAATTTACATAGGGTATAGTTTTTTTGATATAGGTATGATCGCACCACCTGCAGTCGAGGAAAACATTAAGTGCCTGTTTTCTCAGCTCTCCTGAACTAATTAGATCTTTCGATACTTTCTCTGAAGCAGAAAGGTACTTATCCTGGGCTGAAGAGTTTAAAGCAAGTGTAATCAGCAAAATTGAAAGGATGACTGTTTTCTTTAGCATAAACCGGGAGTTTAAATAAGCTCCCGAAAATACCCAAAAACTGTACCTTTCCTCTAAGTGGCCGAGTTAAAAAAAGTTAAGAAGGCCTGATTGAGGGATATATTGATTAAAACCCGTGTTTTATTGATCCTATCCTGAAACAGGCTGTGCAAAAGATATTACGTCTTTGCCTGTTATTTTATCAGGACAAAGTATGATAAGCCTCTCAAGAACATTTCTGAATTCCCTTATATTGCCGGTCCAGTTTATCTTCTTCAGTTCATCAATGGCAGTTTTTTCTATTTCTTTCGGGCTCATACCATATTCACCACAAATAAGTTCATTAAAATGCTCTGCCAGCAATGGTATGTCGTCTTTTCTTTCAACCAGGTCAGGAACGCGTATTAAAATTACACTTAAGCGGTGGTAGAGATCTTCCCTGAAGGTAGAGTTCTCTATTTCGGCACTCATATCCTTATTGGTTGCCGCAATTACCCGTACATTAACATTTATATCCCTGTCAGAACCTACGCGTGTGATCTTGTTTTCCTGCAGTGCCCTCAGTACTTTTGCCTGGGCCGAAAGGCTCATATCACCAATTTCGTCAAGGAAAATAGTACCGCCATCTGCCTGTTCAAATTTTCCTATTCTCTGTTTGTGGGCTGATGTAAATGATCCTTTTTCATGGCCAAACAATTCACTTTCAATAAGTTCGCTTGGGATGGCCGCACAATTAACTTCAACAAAAGGTGCTTTTGACCTGGCACTTTTCTCATGCAACTGGTGTGCTACCAGCTCTTTGCCGGTTCCGTTCGACCCGGTTATAAGTACCCGTGCCTCGGTTGGTGCAACCCTGTCTATCATGTCTTTGACTTTTATTATAGCTTCAGAATTGCCGACTATTTCATATTTCTTGCTTACCTTTCTCTTAAGTACTTTTGCCTCGCTCACCAGGCTTGACTTTTCCATTGCATTACGCATGGTGATAAGAAGCCTGTTAAGATCAAGAGGTTTTTCAAGAAAATCGAATGCTCCCTTTTTTATTGCTTCAACAGCTGTGTCGATATTTCCATGCCCTGATATCATAATTACGGGTACGTCATTCGAGGTGTCCTGGATTTTCTCCAGTACCTCAATCCCATCCATATTATCCATTTTAATATCGCATAATACAACATCATATTTCTCATTTGAGAACATCTCAACCCCGGCTATACCGTCTTCAGCAAGATCAACCTTGTGTTTTTCGTATTCAAGCACATCCTTCAGGGTGTTACGGATAGCCTTTTCGTCGTCAATTACCAGTACTTTTGCCATATTCTTTGGTTTAATTCCTAAATGTTAATGGTTTAAGAGCTAAGAAACATCTTAAAACTTAAACCATTACATTAATAAACATATTTTAGCCTTTATACCTTACCCACTTTATCATTTCCTTAAAGGTAACTTTCTTACCGTACATCAATATGCCTGTGCGATAGATCTTCGCGGCCAGGAATACTGTTGCAAAGAATGTAGCTGCCAGCAGGCTAACAGATAATACGAGTTCCCATACAGGTACATCGAAGGGTATTCGCGCCATCATCACAATAGGAGAGGTAAAAGGAATTATTGATCCCCAGAATGACAGTGAGCTTTCCGGGTTCTGCATGGTACCCATGGCGATAAAGAGTCCCAGTATTATTGGTAGCATAATCGGGAACATAAATTGCTGTGTATCGGTTTCCGTATCAACAGCTGAACCAATTGCTGCAAATATGGCTGCATAAAGCAGGTAGCCGAAAATGAAATACAGGAAGAAGGAGATTATTACCATTCCCCAGTTAAAATTCATAAGGTTGTTGAAGAGCCTTGTAAATTCTTCATTCTGACCCTGGCCTGCAATGCTTTCCTCTATCATTTCAGCAGCCTGGGGAGATTGTTCCATAACGCTCTGTGTAACCTGCTCTGTAAGCATGGATGTATCATCGGGCAGGAAAGCTTTCTGAACTCCTATTGCTATGCCAGCCATAAGTACTATCCAGATTGCAAACTGTGTAAGACCTACCAGTGCAATGCCGATAATTTTACCCATCATCAGTTGTACCGGTTTTACAGAAGATATTATTACTTCAACAATCCTGTTATTCTTTTCCTCGAACACACCACGCATTACCTGTACCCCGTAGAGCAATACAATCATGTACATCAGGAAGGCGCCTATATAGGCCAGGCCCATTGCAATACCGGTATTGGTTTCCTTTGTTTCTCCCTTATCGTCAATCCGGATGGTTTGCACCCTTACGCTTGTTTTGACGCTCTTGAGTATCTCATCCAGGTTCTCAATTTCATATTCGGCCATTTTTTCACTCTCAAGATACTTCTCAAGAGTTCTTTCAATATACTCCAGCATATCCAGCGGAGGCTGACTTGATGAGATTATCTGTGCAGCATTAGGTACATTCACCAGGGTAGGAGAGAGGTATAGAATACCGTAGTAACCTGCCTCCTCGAAAGTATTTTTAAGCTGGTTAACATCCACATCACCGAGGTACTCAAAATCCAAATGCCTGGTGTCTGGTATCACATCCTTAAAAAGGTCGCTGCCATCTTCAACTACCGCTATCTTTTTAAAATCCTGATCTTCGTTTTGCATAATCAGGGCCGGCACAACCATAAGTGCAGCAAAGATTAAGGGGGTTAGCAGGGTCATAATAATGAAGGATTTCTTCTTAACCCTTGATGTATATTCTCTTTTTATTATAATTGATGTTTTGGACATGGTTCAGGGGTTTTTAGTTATTCAACTTATCAGAGTTTGCTTCAACCACTCTTATAAATATCTCGTTCATCGAGGGTAAGGCAGGGTTAAATGATAAGAGGTTTCCTGCTTTAAGCATATCACCCACAATATGGTTGACATCCTTGTCTCCCGAAGACTTAAGATGTATCCTGGACACATCTTTATCTTCCTCCTTTGACAGCACTTTGTAGACAGAATTATCTTTAACTTCCGCTCTGCCCTTAAACTCAACCAGGTATTCATTGGCAGCCCATTCATTTCTTATCTGCGATACAGAGCCTTCAAGTATGGTTTTTGATCTGTCAATAAGTGTAATATGATCACATAGTTCTTCAACCGAGCCCATATTATGTGTTGAGAAAATAATCGTAGATCCTTTATCCCTTAAATCAAGTATTTCCTGTTTCAGCAGGTTAGCGTTTATTGGATCAAATCCGCTGAATGGCTCATCGAATATCAATAATCTTGGTTCGTGCAATACTGTTGTTACAAACTGTATTTTCTGCTGCATTCCCTTCGATAGTTCCTCAACCTTCTTATCCCACCAGTCTATGATTTCAAACTTCGTAAACCATTTTTTTAACCTGCCTATGGCTTCCTGTCTTGACAGTCCCTTCAGCATGGCAAGGTAAATAGACTGTTCTCCAACTTTCATTTTCTTATAAAGCCCTCGCTCTTCAGGCAGGTAACCAATATTCGCCAGGTCAGAAGGGCCCAGCCTGTGACCATCAAGAAAGACTGTTCCACTGTCCGGGGCCGTTATCTGGTTTATTATCCTGAGAAGGGTGGTTTTGCCTGCACCATTAGGCCCAAGGAGTCCGTAGATACTCTTATCCGGGATGTTTACAGATACATCATCCAGAGCCAGGTGATTACTATACTGTTTCCTGACATTCTCTGCTTTTAATAGTGTCATACTGATAAATTATCTGGTTTGCATGTCAAATATAATATAATTAGCCCTTTCAGAATCAATCGGGAAGGGCTAATTGTTATATCACCTGTTTTACCCGGTGAAATGACCTGAGCGGCCGGCGAACTCTATTCAAAGTATGATTTCATCCTTTCAAAGAAGCCCTTGTCGCCTTTATCGGGTTTTGGTTTAAAGGAGTCTGAAGTCCTGAACTTTTCCATGAATTTCTTTTCCTCGGGGTTTACGTCCTTTGGAATCCATACATTTACATTAACCAGGAGATCACCCCTGCCATAGCCATTGACATCGGGAACACCCTTCCCCCTTAGACGGAGAATCCTTCCGGGCTGGGTGCCCGGCTCAATTTTTATTTTTACGCTATTCCCAACTGTTGGTATTTCTACCTGGGTGCCAAGTACAGCATCAGGAACACTAATAAAAAGATTATATATAAGGTCGTTCCCTTCACGGATAAGCCTGTCGTCCTCAACTTCGTCAATCATTACCAGCAGATCTCCCGGTACCCCTCCGCGACGGGCTGCGTTGCCCTTACCGTTTACCGTCATTTGCATTCCTTTTCCAACTCCTGCCGGTATCTTTATGCTTATTACCTCTTCTTCCTTTACGATCCCTTCACCATGGCAACTGGTACATTTTTTAGTGATTATCTTACCCTCTCCTCCACACGACGGGCATGTCTGTGCACTTTGCATCTGTCCAAGTATTGTGTTGGTTACGCGGGTAACTCTTCCCTGTCCGTGACATGTTGAGCATGTGCTGTAGGAATTGCTGTCGGCAGCTCCTGAACCACCGCAGGCAGAGCAGGACAGATATTTATTCACCCTGATCTTTTTTTCAACGCCGTTTGAGATTTCTTCCAGGTTAAGTTTAACCTTGACCCTCAGATTTGAGCCCCTGTTAACTCTTTCTCTCTGGCTCCCAAAACCGCCGAAACCACCAAATCCACCGAAAGCGTCGCCAAAAATATCTCCGAATGACGAAAAGATATCTTCCATTGTCATTCCCCCACCGCCAAAACCGGCACCATTGCCCATACCTGCATGGCCATACCTGTCGTACCTGGCGCGCTTATTTTCATCGCTCAGCACCTCGTATGCTTCTGCTGCTTCCTTAAACTTCTCCTCAGCTTCTTTGTCTCCCGGATTTTTGTCAGGATGGTATTTCAATGCCTGCTGCCGGTAAGCTTTTTTTATTTCATCCTTACCGGCACCCTTCGATACCCCCAGTATTTCATAATAATCTCTTTTTGCCATCCTGTTTTAATTGTTCCGGGTTATGCGTTATGAGTTCCGGGTTATTCTCATCAACCCTCCACCCATCTACTCTCTACTATTATTACTCTCCTACCACTACCTTGGCATAGCGTATTATCTTGTCGTTCAGGTAATATCCCTTCTGAACAACGTCAACAACCTTCCCTTTAAGTTTCTTGTCAGGAGCAGGTATCTTGGTAATAGCTTCGTGAAGATCTGTATCAAATTCCTTGTTTACGGCTTCTATCTCCTTAATGCCATTAGCCTTAAGGAACTCCTGGAATTTAATGTATATCAGGTCTATCCCCTGTTTCATCGAAGCACAGTCTGTTGCACTCTCCATTAATTGCAGGGCCCTGTCAAAGTCATCCATTACCGGAAGAATATTCTGAAGAATTGATTCACCTGCACTTTTGGTCAGTTCCATCTTCTCCTTAAGGGTTCTTTTTCGATAGTTATCAAACTCGGCAGATAAACGAAGATATTTATCCTGGCTTTCTGCCAATTTTTCTTCCAGGGTAGGTTCTGTACCGACCTTATTGTCAGTCTTCTTTTCTTCATTTTCAGCTGCATCCTTTGTCTTTTCTGCAGCCTGAGTATCCGATTTACCTGTTTTTCCAGGTTTATCTTTGGTGGTGGCTTTTATATTACCATCCTTAATATTCTTATTGTCAGCTTTTTCAGTCTTCTTTCCTGCCATCTTTTTATCTTTCTCAGATTCTTTACCAGTAGCCATCAATTATTTATTTTTTAATAACCTATTGCTAAGGAGCAAATATTCTGCCATAAGCAAGGGCTGGACAAAATGACAGTGTCAGGCAGGTAGCGGAAATCGAACAAAAGGACCTTGAGCAGGAAGTACAATCATTTATCTTTTACCTTGCGTCTGTACTTTCAAATATCTTATCAGCCGAACTGGCAATAAAGCCATTATAAAGCTCTCCGGGAGATTTCTCGAAGCGTTCTGCAAATTCATAATAACAGCATGGAATATTATAACTTCCTTCGGTAAACTCAACTGCTACCATGTCGGCCAGGGTTGACGACTGCTTAAGGAGCTGTTCGCGGGTACCCTTTATTTCACCACCTGAGGTATTCAATTTATACCCCTTTTCCTTCAGGAAAGTATTCAGTGATTCTATGCTATCGATTTTTTCCAGGTAGTTGATAAATATCGTAAAGTGGTTAGCCCTGAATCCCCATACATACATCCATGCAGCGTATTCTGATTCCCCGAGGAGTTTTATATATTTTTTGTAGCTGATATCCCAGGGCTTAAGAGCAAAAATAAGCTCTTCCCCCTTAGCGATGGCTTTTAGTGTTGCATCAGCGACTTCTTTTGCCGTGTCCTGTACCAGGGTGCTAAAATCCGATGTAATTAGCTCACTTATAAATACTTTAGGTGCAAGTTTGTCGCTTTTGTGCTCGTAATGAACTGCTTTGAGCCTTTTTTGCTCGAAGAAATATTCTCCTTTTGCCTCATAACCTGCGTTTACAAAAACAGGAGCCATAGACTCTATGTTTATACCTGGAATATCGTAAGTTCTGAAAGCAACATGATCATTTACAATTGATTCTCCCTTTTCCCCGAGTAAGTGGTGAATAGTATTGGCACTCGGGTTTATAGAGCTGTACTCTTCCCAGAGCTTCTTAAAAATCTGCTTATGGTCCATAGCTTATTAAAATTATTTTATATAATTATAATGCAAAACCATGCCGTTTGTTCAATCAGCTTCCAAAAATAACAGGGACGCCAGGCCTGGCGTCCCAACACAAAATCATCTTTCGCTTAAAGAGACGCTATTGCTTCTATTTCAATAAGAAAACCAAAATGGAGGTCTTTAACCGGGACTACTGCCCTGGCCGGCTTATGTTTGCCGAAGAAGTTTGCATATACCTCGTTTACCCGGCTCCATAATTTTATATCAGAAATATATACTGTGCATTTCAGGACCTTTTTTTTCGATGAGCCGGCATCTTTAAGGAGGGTATTAATATTATCGAGTATCTGCTGTGTTTGCTCCTCAATCGGTCCTGTAACTTTTTCTCCCGTAAATGGATTAAAGGGTAGCTGACCTGAAATATATATCAGTCCATTGTGTATTACTGCCTGCGAATAATGTCCGCCGGGCAAAGGCAGGTTTGAAGTATTAAACAGGGTGACTTCCTTATTAGCCATATTCATTAATTTTACTGCTATACTAGCTAGTCAATTCTCTTAATATTTGCACCAAGCTCATTCAGTCTTTTGTCGATATACTGGTAGCCACGGTCGATTTGTTCAATATTATGAATAGTGCTGGTCCCTTCTGCCGACAGCGCAGCAATAAGAAGGGCAACTCCTGCCCTGATATCCGGCGACGACATAACAGTAGCTCTTAGTTTTATCTTTCTGTCGTGCCCTATTACGGTTGCCCGGTGAGGGTCGCATAGTATTATCTGGGCACCCATATCAATAAGCTTATCTACGAAGAACAGCCGGCTTTCGAACATCTTCTGGTGTATTAACACAGATCCTTTTGCCTGGGTGGCTGTAACCAGGAATACACTCAGAAGGTCGGGGGTAAGTCCTGGCCATATTGCATCTGCAATGGTCATAATTGAACCGTCAATGTAAGATTCAATCTCATAACTGTCCTGTTCGGGAACATAAATATCATCACCGCGCCTTTCAAGTTTTATTCCCAGTCTCCTGAAGGAGGAAGGAATTATTCCCAGGTTATCATAGGAGACGTTTTTAATAGTGAGTTCGCTCTGCGTCATAGCTGCCATACCTATAAAGGAGCCTGTTTCAATCATATCTGGCAGGATTGTATGGTCACAGCCTTTAAGTGAGCTTACCCCTTCAATTGTAAGCAGGTTGGAACCTATTCCTTCTATCCTGGCCCCCATACTTACGAGCATCCTGCACAACTGCTGCAGGTAGGGCTCACAGGCCGCATTATAAATCGTGGTAGTTCCCTTTGCCAGGCTGGCTGCCATTACGAGGTTTGCTGTGCCCGTTACAGATGCCTCGTCAAGGTGCATATAGCTTCCCTTAAGCTCCTTTGCCTCTACATGATAAATAGATGAGACCGGATCGTAGTTAAACCTGGCTCCCAGCTTTTCAAATCCTGTAAAATGCGTATCAACCCTCCTTCTTCCAATTTTATCCCCGCCGGGTTTTGGCATGGAGGCAGTTCCCTCCCTGGCCAGCAATGGTCCCATCAGCATAACAGAGCCTCTGAGGGCTGAGCTCCTTTCTATGTATTCTGAGGTATTAAGAAATGATTTATCAAGGTTTATTGCCCTGACTTTTATACTGTGTCTTGATTTACGTATAATTTCAACCCCCATGTCGGCAATAAGATCGATCAGCTTGTTTACATCCCTGATATCCGGAAGGTTATATATGTTTACCTCTTCGCTGGTTAAAAGGCATGCACATATTATCTGCAGGGCTTCGTTTTTTGCTCCCTGGGGTTCTATCGATCCGTTCAGCCTGAGGCCTCCTTCGATAACAAATGTACTCATCAATAACGGCTATGATGTTTTTTCTTTGGTTGTTTGCCGGTATGCTTAACAGGTTTCTTTTTCCGGGGCCCTATCAGTTCTTTTACCTCAAGCAATTTGGTGCCGGCAGGAATAAGCAGCTTATTTCCGGAGAGATCGAGGATATCCTTAAATATAACATCGTCAGAAACATTCCCCCTGTTCCATGCAGCTGCCGATTTCTTCATCTGGTTGGCAATCAGGACTGCGAGATATTCCCTCTCTTTGCCTTCGGGCATTTTAACGGCTTCCTCAACCATCATCTCAACAACCCTGCCGTAATGCAGGTATTTAACCTCACCATTTTTATAATCTACCCTGTCAGGCTTTTCAAGTAGTTTTTCTTTTTTTGGTGGTGGATATGGCGAATCAATATCAAGTTCAAAACCTGAAATAATCGTAAGATGGTCCCAGAGCTTGTGTTTTATATCTCCTCCGTCCCGAAGGTTAGGATTAAGGTTTCCCATTATCTGGATAATAGTCCTGGCAGCCTTGTTCCTCTCATCCCTGTCTTCAATTGTCTTGATATGATCTATCATCTTTTGAACATTCCTTCCATATTCGGGTAATTCCATTCTTTTTCTCTGAGTATTATAGTCGTGATTCATAAAGCTTCCTGAATTTGCTTAAGTTAAATATCTGCCTGCTCTGCAAAGCTAAGAATTATTATAAGATAAAGGATAAAGGATAAAAGATAAAAGTTGAAAGAAGGAGCTGTATGCTATAAAGTTGCCGGTAAAATACAGCGTGCCGGATAAACATATGTTATAAAAAAGCTGATAAGAAAGATTAGTTATATACATTTGCATTACCTGACCTGATCAAGAGTAAGAACTATGAGAAAAATATTTTTTCTGGCACTGCTTTGCTTTGGACTGAACCTGTATTCATCCGATTATTATCCCCTCGATCCCGGAACGGATATAATCCGTTATATTTTTAATCTTCATCTGACAGACAGTAATGATGTTATTGATGGAGAAGCTCTGATAAATATGGTGCATAGGGCAAAAACAGGTATTGTTACCTTCGACCTCACAGGAAGAAACCTGGCAGGGAAGGGTATGACAGTAGCGCAGGTACTTGTTGATAAGCGGGTAGCAGAATGGAATCATGAAAACAACAGGTTGAAGATTGTCCTGCCGGTAAGTAAGGATGAAGGCTCATTTACGAATATTGAAATTAAATACCGGGGAATTCCGGCAGATGGATTAATTATATCGGAGAACCGGCATGGCAACCGGACTTTCTTTGCCGATAACTGGCCCGACAGGGCAAGGAACTGGATTCCATGCGTCGATCATCCTTCCGATAAGGCAAAGGTTGAGTTTAAGGTATATGCTCCCGAAAAATATACCGTTGTTTCAAATGGGTTAAGAGTTGAAGAGTCGTACATTGACGATGGGATAAAACTTACCCACTGGAAAGAAGAGGTTTCCATACCCACCAAGGTTATGGTTATCGGGGTTGCCCGATTTGCATCGCAGTTGCTCGACAGGGTTGGAGGTACCGACATCTGGACTTATGTGTTTCCTGAAGACAGGGAAATAGGATTCAGTGATTTCTCGGCTGCAATAGATCCATTTACCTTTTTTTCTGACCGGATCGGATCATATCCTTACGAAAAGCTGGCAAATGTTCAGTCTAAAACTATTTTTGGCGGAATGGAAAATGCAGGCTGCATCTTTTACAGTGAAAGAACGGTAAGCGGGAATAAGAGGGCCGAAAGTCTTATGGCACACGAAATAGCTCACCAGTGGTTTGGTAATTCTGTTACAGAAGGAGACTGGCATCATGTATGGCTCAGCGAAGGTTTTGCAACCTACTTTACCTCCCTCTATTTCGAATTTAAGGATGGGCCAGATAAGCTAAGGTCCTCAATGGCAAGCTCGCGCACCAGGGTAATCAGGGCCATTGACCGCAGACCCGCCCCGGTAATTGATACAACAATTACAAATTTTATGGAGCTTCTCAGCACTTACTCCTACCAGAAAGGTGCCTGGGTTCTTCATATGCTGAGAAATGAAATGGGAGACGAACACTTTAATACTGCAATCAGGACTTATTATAGCCGGTTCAGGAACAGGAATGCTCTTACTTCTGACCTCAGGTCTACCATGGAAGAATTTAGCCAGAAGGATCTGGAAACATTTTTTGATCAATGGCTTTACAGACCAGATATACCAGTGCTTGATATCGACTGGGATTATTCTGCACGCAAAAAGGAGCTTACCCTTAATATAAGGCAGGTACAGGAAGGTGAAGTTTTCTATTTTCCGCTCACTGTTTCATTCGGGAATGAAGGAAAAACAATAAGAGAAGAAATACAAATAAACCAGAAGCTGAGTACATTTACAATTAAACTTGAAGACAGGCCCGATAAAGTTATTCCGGACCCGGATGTAAAATTATTATTCAGGGAGTTTTAGATCGCTTATTTTCTGTTTCTTCTGCTGATATACTTTTTGTTCCTGAAGCGCATTGCACTTAGATTATCATCAAAACTGATAAGGCGCACAGGCTCAAATCCGGCTGATTTACAGGCATTCCATCCTTTTTTGCGGGTAAGTGCATTCTCATCACCATCACTTACATTCTTCGGAAAAACATACCATAAGATTCCATCGTCATACAGGTTATGTATGGCCCTGTGAGCGCTTAAATCTACATCCTGTGCTGAGTTTGCAAAGATTATTATAAACTCGTAGAGAAACCTGGGATCTATAGCTTCATCAATCCTTATATCCTTTAAATGCCTGGATAAGGACTTCAGAAACCGTTTACCTGCATTCTGAACGCATATTCTTTCGTATCCCTTGTAGTTTATTTTTATAAGTAAATTCTCCATCGAAGGTTTTAGCTGATCTGCTGCCAAATGTATAAAATCTTTTGATAAACAATCCACTAATAATTTGTGCTTAACTTTCATTATATAATAAAACCACGTAACTTTACAAGCTGATTCAATGGGGTGCCGTAATATACAGGCTGAGAACATACCCTGACAACCTGATCCGGATAATGCCGGCGTAGGGAATTATAGCCACCTCATTGTACAGTATTAATTTAATTCAGGCAGAATGAGAATTTCACTAATCGTACTGTTATTGCTGGTGCTGATAGTACCGGCCCGGGGGCTCAATGAAGACAGGAACTGGAAAGTATCAGGAACAGTATCTAATATGAAAGGCGATTTGCTTCCGGGTGCAACAATAGTTGTATCAGGCACTTACCTGGGATCATATACCGACATTGACGGAGTTTTTGAGTTCCCGAAAATAAGAGAAGGAAAGTATAGTTTTGTATTTTCATACCTGGGTTATCATTCCAGGACTATTGAGATTACTGTTGACAGGGATGTGAATATTGATGTTACCCTTGAGAATGAAATAATTATTACCGAGGAGATTATAGTAAGGGGAATACGTGCATCCTCAGTTACTCCGGTTGCTCACACAAGTCTGAAAGCCGGCGAAATACGAAAAATAAACACCGGCCAGGATCTTCCTTACCTGCTTGCTCTTCAGCCTTCGGTGATTGCCACCTCAGAAGCCGGAACAGGAATAGGATATACAGGATTAAGAATCAGGGGCAGTGATGCCAGCAGAATAAATGTTACCCTGGATGGTATACCTCTCAACGACTCCGAATCCCAGCAGGTTTTCTGGGTAAATATGCCTGATATTGTGGCTTCAGTATCCGAGGTGCAGGTACAGAGAGGCGTAGGAACATCAACTAACGGCGCAGGAGCCTTCGGGGCAAGCATAAATATGACTGTAAGCAATCCTTCTGATAAAGCTTATGCAGAACTAAGTACATCGCTTGGATCATTCAGTACTGCAAAAGTATCTGCAAAAATCGGCTCCGGATTGCTCGGCGAAAAGTTTAAACTTGATATGAGATTCTCCGGGGTCCAGAGCTCGGGTTATATCGACAGGGCCGGATCGAGCCACAGGTCGCTTTTGCTAACGGGACAGTACAGGTTAAAATCAAGTATTCTTAAGGCAAATTTTATTCACGGGGAGGAAGTTACGGGAATAAGCTGGTGGGGTGTGCCGGCAGACAGCCTGGCAACAAACAGAACATATAACCCGGCAGGTGAATACCGCGATACCCAGGGTAATATAAGGTATTATAACGGCCAGGATGATAATTATGTCCAGACACATTTTCACCTTATCTATAACTGGCAGATTAATGACAGGTTATTCCTGAAGACTGCAGGCCACTTCACACGCGGAGCAGGCTATTATGAACAGTACAAGGAAGACCAGAAGCTCAGCGAATATGATCTTCCGAACTGGATACTGCACGGACTATTTGAAGATGTTTTTCTCGACCGCACTGACCTTATCAGGCGAAAGTGGCTTTATAATTTTTATTATGGAGGCGTATTTAACCTGAATTATAACACGGGACGCCTGGATCTTTCAATTGGTGGTGCTCTTAACAGGTACGTTGGCGACCATTTTGGCACTATAATCTGGATGCGCTGGGCAGGCACCACCGAAACAGGACATCAGTGGTATATTAACGGGGGGCAAAAAGACGAGTTTAATATTTATACCAAGCTAAACTATTCACTTTCCGGCAGGATTAAAGCTTATGCTGATATTCAATACAGGAATATTGATTATACCATCCAGGGCAACGACGACGATCTGAGGTTTCTTAATATTGCAAATAAATTCAATTTTATTAATCCAAAGGCAGGACTATTCTTTACCCTGAATGCCAACCAGGATGCCTTCCTGTCGTTTGCTGTTGCAAATAAGGAGCCAACAAGGGCAAATTACAAAGATGCTGCAGGTGATGATAGTGCAACTCCCCTTCCTGAAACCCTCTATGACTTTGAAGCTGGTTATATGCTAAGGTATTCAAGGTTTTCTGCCGGAATAAACCTTTACTATATGTTATATTCAGATCAGCTTGTGCCAACCGGGAAGCTGAGTAATGTAGGTTACCCGATAATGACAAATGTTGCAAATTCTTACCGGGCAGGTATCGAGATCAGCGCCAGTATCAGGCCAGTAGAAATGCTGGAGTGGAAATTTACATCAACATTCAGCAGAAATATAATTAAAGACTTCACCGAATATGCTTCCAACTATATCCCGGCCCTGGATATTACCGAAGAAATCTCGATTTACCATAAAGATGTGGATATAGCATATTCACCCTCGGTAGTGGCATCGGGCGATCTTGGTTTTTATCCCTTCAAGGATATGGGTGTACACTTTATCAGTAAATACGTTGGTAAGCAGTATTTCGATAATACACAGAGCGAAAACAGGAAAATAGACCCTTACCTTGTCAGTAACCTCAGGTTGGATTATGATCTTTCTGCCGGGGGAAGAATGAAGGTGGGATTACAGCTCCTGGTTAGTAATATTTTCAATACACTCTATGAGAATAATGCTTATGGAGGCAGCTGGTATGAGGATATGCAGGAATACACATGGGCATATTATTTCCCGCAGGCAGGCACCAGCTACCTGGCAAGACTCACGCTTTTATTCTAGTTTGCTTTTATACCGGCAGAGCGATAAACCTGCTTTAAAAACCTTTAAGTAATGTCATGGCTGAATAACCATTCTATAGAGATTTTCGGAGCAATAAGCGGGATACTGTATGTATTCCTGGAAATAAGGCAGAATATATGGTTATGGCCACTGGGTATTCTTACTTCTGCAATTTATATATGGGTGTTTAATAATAGTGGATTTTATGCCGACATGGGCCTGCAGTGGTATTATCTGTTTATAAGTATATATGGTTGGAAAGTTTGGGCCGGAACAGTCAGGAAAGGAGAGAGTGGGAGAGTGGGAGAGCATGAGCAAAGGGAAAAAGGGGTGAGCAGACTGGAGGAGAGTAGAAGCAAGGAACTACTGGTCAGTAATGTAAAATTCTGGCAGGGTAGCTTTCTTATTATTATTTCTGCTGCACTTTTTTTAATGATATGGTTTATACTGGCCGGGTATACAGATTCAACAATCCCCGGCTGGGATGCTTTTACAACGGCACTTTCAGTTGTTGCCACATGGATGCTGGCCAGGAAATTAATAGAGCACTGGTATTTATGGATGATAGTTAATATTGTATCTATGGGTCTTTATATTTACAAGGGCTTATACCCAACCGTGGTCCTTTTTGCCGTTTATACCATAATGGCTTTTGTTGGCCTGGTTGAGTGGAGGAAGGTGATGCGAATTGATGCAAATTAATGCGAATTGATGCGAATTGATGCGAATAATATGGAAAAGATTGTGATACTGGCGAACGGGGAGTTTCCGAAATCTCCTTTATCCCTGGGCTACCTTGATAATGCCGAGAAAATAGTCTGCTGCGATGGTGCTGCAGACAAACTGCTTCGATACGGGCTGGAGCCTTATGCAATTGTGGGTGATATGGATTCAATAAATCCTGAAAGCCCCGGGAAGTATAAAGACCGGCTTTACCGCAACACCGAGGACCAGGAAAGCAATGATCTTACAAAAGCAATCTCATTCTGTATTGGAAAAGGTTTTTTGAATGTGGCTATTCTGGGAGCAACAGGCCTCAGGGAAGATCATACCCTCGGTAATATTTCATTGCTGCTTGAATATGCAGAGTACCTTTCAGTAAGAATGGTAACGGATTACGGAATATTTTTTCCGGTCAATTCAGGAGAAATGATTAAGAGTTACCCCGGACAGCAGGTCTCTGTATTTTCTGTTAATCGCCCGGCAATAGTTACATCAGAAAACCTGAAATACCCGATGAATGAACTTTGCCTTGAAAATCTCTGGACTGGTAGCCTGAATGAATGTATTTCAGATAATTTTGTGCTCAGTTTCAAAGAGGGAAAGCTGCTTGTTTTCCTTGAATTTTAAATCTTAAGGTAAACTGCTTCTTAAAGAATTTCTTTCAGGCTGTTTATCAGATCGACCCTGTTCCTTACACCTGTTTTTATATAAATCCTGTGGGTATGATCCTTAACTGTCTGTACGCTGATAAATAATCTTTCGGATATTTCCTTATTGGTATGACCATTGCATATTTCACGTATTATATCTATTTCGCGGGGTGAGATCTCGTGCTCTTTACAGTATGATTCAAATGATATATTCTGGCCTTTCCTGCTGGTGAAAGGTTTTAACAGGTTGCTGTACCTTATTATAATTGTAATTCCGGCATGCAGCACAAAGAAGGAAAGGATGAACCCCAATCCGTAATAAGCGGTCATATCAGAGAAATTAAGTATGCTGAGCTGGATTGCTGTAAGTAAGCATATAAAAATTGCAAGAAAGAATAGTTTTCTTTTATCTACCCTCTTGTTTTTTGGTGAGATAAATATCAGGCTTACTGCTATACCCGCTTGAATAATTAATGAAAGAATTGTGTAAAAAGCAGAGTAGAAATAATTCGAATCAGAATCCGGTTGTGAAATAAACCATATCAATGCAACAAATGATACTGCAGAGAATACCAGGAATACTGCATTAAACATTATCCCGGTCTTTCGCTGGTAAAGTTCGCGAATAAACCTTACAAGCATATACCAGCCCAGGATCATAAAGGGAAAACCCTGAAGGGTTGCCACCATTGATATTCTTTCTCTCATAGCTTCATTAAGCAGGTCTTTTATATACATCATGAAAACAGCCTGTCCCCAGAGGCCATAAAATCCGAAAGCAAACACGAATGCCTGGTAATAAATAAGTGCAGAAATAAGTTTTACCGGATATATCTTCCTTAAAGATATAGCAATCATTATTCCGAATGCTGTCAGTCCAACAGAAATAACAAGAATACTATATGAAATCTCCTCTTGCACAACGTAAAGATATTAATCCCTTTTAAACTGGCTGTCAGAATCTTCATTATCAAACCGGAAACCACACCCAGGGCAGAATTTTGTGCTGAAAACATTTCCCAGCGTGGCGTTGCATACGGGGCATCTCCACCAAAATGCAATCAGTGCCAGCAACAGAAACAAAATAATATATACAGGTGGTGCCCATATAAGCCTGGGGATCCCAAGCCATCCCATAAGTGGTAAAAGGACTATGCCTGTGACAAGCAAAACGGCCAGGAAGGTATAAAAGATAATAAGCCTGTACCTTTTCCTTTTATTAAATTCCCTGCGTATTTCTTCGAGCTGTTCTGGTGTATGTTTCATTTTTATAACTCAGAAGAGTGTAATTTAAGGACCCTGTCGAACCTGAAGAAAAGCCAGATCAGAAAAATACCTGCTGTAATTCCGAACCACTGGTTTTCCAGGTGCATTACTGCCAGATTATAAGCTCCTGTTACAAATGCCAGGATTCCTATTATCAGGATGATCGACTTAATAATTTTCATTGATAGTCTGTTTAAGTTTCAACTTCGGCTAAACATATGACCAAATTTAAATACTACTTAAGTAGCATACTGCATACCTAAGTAGGAAAGTTCAAGAACAATACTTTAGTATTAAGTTCTATATAGATGCTGTTCTTACATTTGTTTATGAATAAGCACAACAATTATGGAAACAAATAATAATATTCAGGAACGACCATCTTTTGGCAGGAGCTTCGGACAGGGCATGCAGGTACTTGGCGATAATTTCCTGTCGCTGCTATTAATAATTTTCATAATGATGCTTGTACAGGGACCTGCCCAGTTTGTAAGGGTCACAATACAGGTAGGAGGATTTAACCTGGCAATAGGTGTCTTTGCCCTGATGGCCCTGGTATATTCTTTTCTTGTAATCCCGGTTTTTACTTATGGTGCTAATATTTTATTTGTCCATGCAGTACGTAAACAAAAGGTAGATTATAATTGGATGGTGAAAGGCTTCTCAGATTCTTACCTTAATATTATCCTGTCAAACCTGCTGGTTTTTGCCCTTGTGATGATAGGAATAATCATGCTCCTGGTACCTGGTATTATTATAAGCTGTCGCCTGGTTTTTGTATCACGACTGGTAATGGACAGAAACCTCGATCCTATTGCAGCTATTGAAGAGAGCTGGAGACTGACCAGGGGTTATGGCTGGACGATCTTCGGGATGGGCCTGGTTTCATTTTTCATTATACTTTTTGGATTACTACTTCTG